>NZ_JBHSHU010000008.1:0-12482 GCF_042653125.1 Nocardioides sp. GCM10023255 | reverse complement strand
GGACGGGCTGCCGGACCGGCTCGGCCCCGAGCTGACGACCCAGGCCGAGGCCCACCTGGTCGAGCAGGCCGCCCACTTCAGCCCCCGGGCACTGAAAAGACTCGGCGAGCACCTGCTGGCGGTGCTGGCCCCCGAGATCGCCGACGCCGAGGAGCACCGCCGGCTCGAGGCCGAGGAACGCGCCGCCCGCCGCACCACCCGACTGACCCTGCGGGTCCGCGGCGACGGGTCCACCGACATTCAGATCCGGGTGCCCGACCACGTCGCCTCCCGGCTCAGGGTCTACCTCGAGGCCCTCGCCGCACCCCGACGCGACCACCTCACCGAGGCCGGGACGGGGAGCAGCGAGGGTGGGAGCAGCGAGGTGGAGCGGCTGCCCTACCCCCGCCGGTTGGGGGAGGCGTTCTGCGTCCTGCTCGAACGCCTCCCCACCCAGGTGCTGCCGCAGCACGGCGGCACCGCCACCACCGTGATGGTCACCATCGACCTCGCCCAGCTCACGACCGGGCTCGGGGCCGCGGGCCTGGCCACCGGGGACCGGATCACCGCCGCCCAGGCCCGCCGGCTGGCCTGCACCGCGCAGATCATCCCGGTCGTGCTCGGCGGCGACTCCGAGGTCCTCGACCTCGGCCGCACCCGCCGCCTCTTCTCACCCGCCCAGCGCAAGGCCATGGTCATCCGGGACCGACGCTGCCGCGGCGAAGGATGCGCCATCCCGCCCGCCTGGTGCGAGGCCCACCACCTCGACACCCCCTGGGCCCGAGGAGGGAAGACCGACCTCGCAGACGGCGTACTCCTCTGCTCCTGGCACCACCACCGCGCCCACGACCCCCGCTTCGGCACCGACCGGCTCCCCAACGGCGACGTCAGGTTCACCCGACGCAGGTAGGCCGACCCGCGCCCAGACCCCACAGCCCCGGAGTCACCCGGACGGACGAGGTTGCCGCCTCCTGCCGCGGGTACTGCCGAGCGAGACGTCCGCCACCAGACGACCGAGGAGAGTCCGATCGTGCCAGCCGACCAGCAGCAACTCGTGGAGCGCATCGCCGAGGTGGCCGGAGACCGCGGCCTCAAGATCGCCGCCGCAGAATCGCTCACCTGCGGGCGGGTGCTCTCCGCCCTCGGAGCGGGGCCGAACGCCTCCTCCTGGCTCGCCGGAGGCGTCGTCGCCTACGACGAGGAGGTGAAGTTCGGCCTGCTCGGCGTCACCCGAGGACCCGTCATCACGGCCCTCTGCGCCCGGGAGCTGGCCACCGGGGTGGCCAAGGTCCTCGACGCCGACGTGGCGATCGGCATCACCGGGTGCGGCGGCCCCGACCCCGAGGAGGGCCAGCCGCCCGGCACCGTCTACATCGCGGTCGCCGCCGACGGCGAGGTGCACGAGTCGCACCGACGTGTCGACACCGACGAGCCCGACGCGATCCTCGACGAGGTGACCACCGCGGCCCTGCGGCTGCTCGCCGACACCATCGCGTAGCCGTCACGGACCGGAGACGTGTTGCGGCCGGCCTGCCCGGTCAAAGGACTCAGGGGCCAGCCGGCCGCGGTCTCAAGAAGGTAAGTGCCCACCTACGCCCTGCCAGCCCCAATAGGGGGTGGATGACCCATGTGCGCGCGGATCAGTGACTTTGGTCCCGAGCCCCCAGTCGAGCGACCTGGGCGCGCAGGCGGCGTACCTCGTCCTCGAGCTCGAGCACCCGCGCGATGCCGGCCAGGTTCAGCCCCTCGGCCAGCAGGTCGCGGATCCGGTGCAGGCGCTCGACGTCCGCACGGCTGTAGAGCCGCGTCCCCCCGGCGGTGCGGTCCGGCTCGAGCAGGCCACGGCGCTCGTAGACGCGCAGGTTCTGCACCTGCATGGACACCATCTCGGCCGCCACCGAGATCGCGAAGACGCCGCGAGTCTGTTCGCTCATGGGACTTGATTCTGCCTGACTTTTGGAATACAAGAAACCTATAACCGTTGATACAGGTGTAAGGCCGTTCACGCATCGGCCCCGCACCACGCACCACACAGCAGAAGCAGACACACCAGAAGCAGGAGGACATCGTGATGTTGCTGCGTACGACCGACCCGTTCCGTGACTTCGACCGCCTCACCCAGCAGATCTTCGGCACCACGAACCGTCCCGCCGTGATGCCGATGGACGCGTGGCGCGAGGGCGACAAGTTCGTCATCGAGTTCGACCTGCCCGGGGTGTCCCCGGAGAGCATCGACCTCGACGTCGAGCGCAACGTGCTGACCGTGCGGGCCGAGCGAGTGGCCCGCAACGGCGACTGGGAGATGCTCGCCTCCGAGCGGCCGCGCGGCGTCTTCAGCCGCCAGCTCGTCCTCGGTGACAACCTCGACCTCGACCGCATCGAGGCCGGCTACGACGGCGGCGTGCTCCGCCTGCTGGTCCCGGTCGCGGAGAAGGCCAAGCCGCGCAAGATCGAGGTCACGACCGGCACCGACTCCGGACGCACCGCCATCGAGGCCTGACCCCGCCGGGGTGCAGCGAGGGCCACTCCCTGTGGGGGGTGGCCCTCGCTCAGCTCCTGCCCGTGCGGGCGTCCACGGCGCTCAGCCGCCCGGGTGCAGACGCATGCGGGACGCGGCCGGCGGGTTGACCTTGCGCACCTCGCGCCGGCGCCGCGGCCAGATCGCCACCAGCGCGACGACCGCCATCGCGAGCACGAACACCGCGAGCAGCAGCCAACCCAGCGGCAGGCCCAGCGCCAGGCCGGTGCCGGCGAGCCCGCTGCCGGTGAGCCCGGTCATCGTCAGCGTCGACGGCTGTTGGTACATCTCCCCCTGCCCTCCGGTCTATCCCCAGGCCGCGGCACGACCGCGGCCGATGTCGTAGAAGCACTTCAGGTTCACCACGTGCTTGAACAGGCCGTAGCCCATGTCGAGCACCAGGCTCAGCGCGACCAGCACCGCCAGCGGCCCCGCCCGCAGCACGGTCACCACCCGCTCGGTCACGAACACGGCCCCCACCACCAGCCAGAACGGCTGCACGTGCAGGGTGCCGTTGACGGCAGTGACCGCGGTCAGGGTCAGGTAGACCAGCAGCATCACCAGCTCGACCAGCGACCATGCCTGCCGGGCGGCGTACGGCCAGGTCACCCGGGTGATGCCGTAGGTCCGCAGGTTGTCCAGGGCGCCGCGCTGCCAGCGCACCCGCTGCCGCCACAGCGCCCGCCAGGTCGGCATCACCTCGGTGCTGACCCAGCACTCCATCGGCGAGAGGCACGCGTGCCCGAGGGTCTTGACGGCCAGGGTCAGCTCGCTGTCCTCGGTGATGTTCTGCTCGTCGTAGAAGACGTCCGGGCCGAGCGGCGTACCCCCCGCCAGCAGGCCGGTACGCCGCGCCGCGGCCACCTCGCGCAGGGTCGAGACCCGCAGGGCGGTGGCGGTGCCGGTGAGGACGAAGGCGCGGCAGTCGGTGCGCCGGGCCAGCTGGCGGGCGTAGCGGACGTACTCCATCCGCTGGAGCAGCCCGATCAGGCCGGCACCCCGCTGGCCGTAGAAGATGCCGCCGACCGCCCCGACCCCCGGGCGGGCGAGCGTGTCGAGCGCGACCGTGGTCCAGTCGTCGGCGATGACGGAGTCGGCGTCCGTCACCATGACCACGTCGTCGTCCTCGAGCCCGCGGAGGATGCGACGCAGCGCCTGGTTGAGCGCGCCCGCCTTGCGGCGGAGGTTGCGGGTGGACCGGAAGACCTGGGCGCCGGCGCCGCGGGCGCGGAGCTGGGTGCGGTCGGAGCAGTTGTCGGCGACCACGACGATCCGGTCGGGTGGCACGGCCTGGCGCTTCAACGACGCCACGGCGGCGGTGATCGTGGACTCCTCGTCGTGCGCGGGGACGAGGGCGACGAGCAGCGGTCGGTCGCGGCGTTTCTCCCCATGCCGGACCGGTGCCACACCCGGCGTTCCGGTCCGCGTCCCGCCGGACGCAGCCACGACCGACCGCATGCCCATCGCTCCCCCCACTCGCCGAGCGATCGGCGAGCCCAGGTGGCCGAGCCCCCCGCCCGGCCTGGTGGATCCATGCTGGAACGGCGGGGTCCCGGGCCGTGCCAATGCTGGGTAGAGGTCCCCCAAATTGGTGAGCAGCCAGGCGTGGCCCCGGGGCGTCAGCCGCCCGCGAAGGGCGGGAGGAACTCCACCGTCTGGCCCGGCGCGACCAGCACCCCGTCGGGGTCCTCGGCGCTCACCGGCCGGTCGCCCAGCAGCGTCGAGCAGGTGCGCAGCACGTCGGGCAGCCTGGTGCCCGGGTGCAGCGCGACGGCGCGGCGTACGACCTCGGCCAAGGTGATCGGCCCGTCGACCGGGAGCTCGTCGCCCGCGACCCCGGCCGCGGCCTTGGCCGATGCCCAGTAGTGCACGGTGACGGTGCCCGCTCCGGGGCGCGCCGTCTCACCGGTTCCCGATCCCGCCGTGGTGACGTCCATGTTTCGGTATTCTTGCCGATCAGCGAACAGACCGAGGCCCAGCGTTGCGTTTCGGTCCGCCCGGCCCCACGGGAGGACTAAGCATTGAGCACCCTGCTGCTTCTCACCAGCGCCCTGCAGCCGTCGGTCGAGGTGCTTCCCGGCCTCTCCCTCCTCGGCCACCAGGTCAAGATCCTCCCCGCCGAGGGCAGCGCGCTCCTCGAGGCGCCCGAAGTCGACCTGCTGCTCGTCGACGGCCGCCAGGACCTCGCCCACGCCCGTGACCTGTGCCGCCTGATCCGCACCACCGGCACCGAGGTCCCGGTCCTGCTCATCGTCACCGAGGGCGGCCTCGCCGTCGTCGCCCACGACTGGGGCATGGACGACGTGGTGCTGCACACCTGCGGCCCCGCCGAGCTCGAGGCCCGCATCAAGCTCGCGATCGGCCGGCTGCTGGCCCGCCGCGACGCCGACGACCCCGAGTCCCACGTGATCCGCACCGGCGAGGTCGTGGTCGACGACGCGACGTACACCGCGAAGGTCGGCGGCCGCCCCCTCGACCTGACGTTCAAGGAGTTCGAGCTCCTCAAGTTCCTCGCCCAGCACCCCGGTCGGGTCTTCAGCCGGCAGCAGCTGCTGCAGGAGGTGTGGGGCTACGACTACTTCGGCGGCACCCGCACCGTCGACGTGCACGTGCGGCGGCTGCGCGCCAAGCTCGGCCCCGAGAACGAGACGCTGATCGGGACGGTGCGCAACGTGGGCTACCGGTTCGTGCTGCCGTCCAAGGACAGCGAGCGGGCGCGCGAGGAGCAGGACGCCTGAGCCCGGGATCGTGGAGCGGTTGGCGTACGACGTACGTCGCAGGCTCCACGATCAGGCGGCGCTGCACCCCGGGCCGCAGGCGGTCACCGTCCCGGTCCACCCACGGCGGCGGAGGATCCGGCCGAGACGGTTCGCGGTCCGGCACGGGGTGCCGAAGACCTGCGCCCAGCGCAGCCGGACCGACTCGCGGCCCTCCGCGTGGTCGTCGAGGTCCCGGTCGGCGTCCCGGCCTGGGCGTCCCAGGCGGCATGCCCCACCCGGCCGTCGAGCTCGACGTCGAGGCCCTGCACCTCGTACTCCACGTCGCGGTACTCCACCCGGCCGTCGGGCGTACGCCGGCGCTGACGCGTCCCCTCGGGCAGGCCGTGCGGTCGCTGCACCCGGGTGAGGTAACCGTGCTCGAGCACCGAGCAGGTGCCCTGCTCGAGGTCGTCGAGCAGGGCCGCCAGCAGGCCGCGACGGCGGATCCGCGACCGACCCGCGAGGGCCCGGCGCAACCTCGGCGCCGTCGTCCGGCGCGAGCCCACGGCCCGGGTCAGGATGCCGATCGCGTCGAGCTCGGACCCAGCCCGGTGGGCGAGCTCGAGCGCGTTCTCCTCGACCCTCACCCGGGGCGGGCTGCGGTGCCAGTCGACCTTCTTCTCCAGGCCCCTGACCCGGTGGATGCGGACCCCGTCCACCTCCGAGACCCGCCTGTTCGCGTCGATCGCCAGGTGGACCGGCCCGTCGCCCGGCGGGTCCTCGGCCGAGTCCAGGAACAGTGCGGACCGGCCGGCGTGCAGCACCGCCGCCCAGCCGCGCTGCCGCGAGGTCAACGGTCCGGTGTGGTTCACGTAGACGCCGGTGTGGACCGGGCTGAGCTCACGACGGCGCAGCAGCCGCTCGAGGTCGTGCGGGGCCTGTCCGCACGCCTTGAGCTGGCGACGGGTGATCAGGCCGTCCTGCGCGATCAGGAGCTGCTCGAGGTCCTCCGGGTCGTCGTCCATGCCGGGCAGCCTTCCCGGGAGGCGCCCGGTCCCGAACTCCCCCGCGCCCATCTGTGGACGAGCGAGATCGTGGAGTGGTCGTCGTACCCGACACGTCAACGACTCCACGATCCCGACCTCCCTAGGCTGGCCCCGTGGACATCGACGCGATCGCCGCCGCGGCCGAGGCCGCCGACGGCGCGGCACCCCTGGACGAGGCGACCCGGCTGGCGCTGCGCCACCACCCCGACCGGGTGCGGTCCTGGCAGCGGGACGAGGCGTTCGCGCTGGTGATCGGCGACGAGCTGACGCTGGTCGTGCACCCCGACGCCCGGGGGCGCGGCGAGGGCGGCCGGCTGCTCGGCGAGGTGCTCGCCGAGACCGGTGGCGCGCTGAGCGCCTGGTCGCACGGCGACCACCCGGCGGCGGCCCGGCTCGCGCAGGAGCACGGCTTCGACCGGGTCCGCGAGCTCTGGGTGATGCGCCGGGACATGACCGGTCCCCTGCCCGCGCTGACGGTCCGCGACGGCATCGTCGTACGCAGCTACCGGCCGGAGGACGCCGACGAGGTGGTCCGGGTCAACGCGGCGGCTTTCGCCGCGCACCCCGAGCAGGGGGCGATGGACGCCGCGAACCTGGCCGAGCGGATGGCCGAGCCGTGGTTCGACCCCGCGGGGCTGCTGGTGGCGACCGAGTCCAGTGGCCACGGGCTGCTCGGCTTCCACTGGACCAAGCGGCACTCCCCCGAGCTCGGGGAGGTGTACGTCGTCGGGATCGACCCCGGCGCGCAGGGCCGCGGGCTGGGCAGGACGCTGACCCTTGCCGGCCTTCACCACCTCGCCGACGGCGGCGCGCGGGAGGTGCTGCTGTACGTCGAGTCCGACAACGCGCCCGCGATCGCGGTGTACTCCGGGCTCGGGTTCGAGCACGCGCCCAGCGACACGCACGTGATGTACCGCCGCGGTTGATGGGTCAGCCGGCCGCCCAGTGGCCCGGCCCGGCGAGGGTACGCCGCAGCAGCGCCCGCACCCGCGCCTGCAGCTCGACCAGCCCGAACGGCTTGACGACGTAGTCGTCGGCCCCGTGGTCCAGCCCGACCACCCGGTCCGCCTCCTCGCCGCGCGCGGTCAGGATGATCAGGCCGCCGTCGTACCCGTCCACGCGGGCCCGCGCGCACACCTCGAGCCCGTCGATGTCGGGCAGGCCGAGGTCGAGGACGACGAGCTCGGCGGGGTGGCGGGTGAGGTACTCAAGCGCCACCGAGCCGGTCTCCACCCACGTGACGACGTAGCCCTCGTGCTCGAGGACGTGGACCAGCGTCAGCGCGATGTCCTCGTCGTCCTCGACGAGGAGCACGCGCGGTGGGCCGAGGACGGAGCCGATCGGGTCGGTCGGGAGGTGAGGGCTGGCCATCAGAAGTCCTGGTCCGCTCCGCCTCGCTCGGTGACCGCCGTCGTCACGCTCGACCGACCGACGACGTCGGTGACCGCGACCGGCGCCCAGGTCATGGTGTTGGCGACCAAGCCGGTGAGGAGGTCGCCGGTGCTCGCAGGGGTGCCGAGCGTGACCGTGATGACGGTGACCGGGTGGTTCTGGGGGTCCATGTCCTGGGTGGCCGTCATCGTGGCCTGGTACGTGACGTTCTTGTTGTTCTTGATGAAGCGCGCAGACAGCGTCACTGTCCCCAGGTTGGCGGTGCCGAACGAGAGCGTGTCGGCGCTGTTGCCGCTGTTGCCGCCCAGAGTGACCGTCACCGGCACGGCGGATCCGTAGGTGAGGCCGGACTGGATGGAGCCCAGGTTCACCAGACCCGTGTAGGTGAGCACCACCTTGTCCCCAGCGTCGATCGTCCCGATCACGCCGCCCTTGACCCCGTCGACGTCGTACGCGCCGAGAACCCGGTTGTCCACCGTCGTCGCGACCGCCGATGAGGCGAAATCGGGAGCGGTCAAGCCCTGGGCCATCACCGCACGGACCTCGTAGCTGCCGTAGGTGGTGGCGGACGTGTTCCACGGGCACGAGTAGGACCCCGAGACCGGCGTCGTGACCGTGCACGCGGTGGCCCACGTCGTCGTCCCCGTGGGCCGGACCTCGAACCGGACACTGCTGACACCCGCGTTGGAGGACGCGGTGGCACTGAGCGTGGTCGTGGCCCCGACGTACGCCGCCGCGGCCGGGCTGGTGACGCTCACGGACGCGGCCGCGTTGTCGACCGTCACGTGGTTGGTGGACGAGGTGACGGCCGTTCCGTCGGCCTTCGTCAGCCGCACCTGCAGGTCGTACTGCCCGTAGACGACGGCGCTGGTGTTCCAGCCACAGTTGAAGGAGCCCGCGGCCACCGAGCAGGTGGTGGTCGTGGGCGTCCCCGTCGGCGAGGTCGGCGTGGCCGTGAGTGTGAGCGAGGAGACCGCCTGGTGCACCACGTACGTGCCGGTCACGCTGACCGAGGCCTGGTTGCGCACCGTCGCTCCGGCCGCCGGGGCGCTGATCGAGGCGCTCGCGGTGTGGTCGACGGTGACGGTCCGGGTCGCCGAGGTCACGTCGTTGCCCTGACCGCGGGTCATGACGGCCTGCAGCTCGTAACCGCCCGACAGCTGACTTGTGTCCCACGAGCAGGAGTAGGGCGCACTCGTGTCCGTGCAGACCGGCGTGAACGAACCCCCCGGCAGGGCTCGGTAGTCGACCCTGACCTGCGTCACTCCGCTCGGTGACGAGGCGCTGACGTCGACGGCGACGGTCCCGTCGACCGTGGCTCCCGCCGCCGGGCTGGTGATGCTCACCGTCGACGGCGTGTTGTCCACGATGCGCGCCACCGTGGCGGAGGTCGTGGTGCTGCCGGCTCGGTCGGTGACGACCACGCGGAAGTCGTAGCTGGTGCCGTTCGTCAGGGTGGTGGTGTCGAGGTTGCAGGAGTACGGCGCGGTGGAGTCGGTGCCGCAGCCGCTCCAGGCGCCGGCGCCGGAGACCCGGTGCTGGAACTCGACCGACGCCACCCCCGAGGTCGCGTCCGCGGCGTTCGCGGTCAGCGTGACGGTGCCCGAGAGCGGGGCGGCGGGCACGACCACCTCGGCCTTCGAGGGGGCGGTGTTGTCGACGACGACGCCGCTCTGGGTGGCCGTGTGGCCGGACGAGGCGCGCAGGCGCACGTCGTACGTCCCGTCGGCGACCGCGGTGGTGGCCCACGCGCACTGCACGGTCGGCGCCTGGGCGGTGCAGCCGTTGTCGAGCTGCGTCCAGGTGGCGCCGGTGCGGTACTCCAGGAAGAGGTCGACCGTCCCGGGGACGCCGGCCAGGTCACCCCGCACCGGGACCGTGCCCTTGATCGCCGCCGGCAGCGGGGTGAGCACCGCCGTGGCGTTGTTGGCCACCGTCGTGCTGACCGTGGCGGACGTCGCGCTGTAGCCGGCGGTGTCGGTCGCGGTGGCCCGCACCTGGTAGCCGCCGTCCGGGACCAGCGTGGTGTCGACGACGCAGGTGTAGGTCACCGGGTTGGTGCCGGTCGCCGAGCACCCGGGGACGGCGACCCACGTGCCCGAGCCGGCCGCGGCGGCCTCCACCGCGACCGAGGCGATGGACGACCTGGCGTCGTTCGCCGTCGCGGTCAGCGTGACGGTCCCCCGCACCGCGGCCGGGAGCGGCGCGACGGTGACGACGGGCGGAGTCCAGTCGTCGGCGGCCGCGACCGCCACCGGCGTGGCGGTCGTGCGGGTCCAGGTCGCCCCCGAGACCTGCACGCCGACCAGCACGCTGACCGTGAGGAGCAGCGCGCTGAGGGCGAGGAAGGTCCTGGACAGCACGTCGTCACCGGGTCGCGCTGAGCGACGGCTCGCTCGCCGTGAGGTCGTCGCCCGGGAGCTCGTCGTCGTCACGACGACGCAGCACCTGGATCACCTGGGCCAGGCTGATGAGCGTGATGATGCCGGCGGGCACCCCGATGAACATGATCCGGGTCTGGCGGTCCGCCAGCCAGATCAGGGGCCAGCCGGCGTACGGCACCGCGAACTTCACCCGTGCCTGCTCGTCGTGGTCGAGCCGGAACTTCCACGGGTCGGGCTGGGGCACGGCGTCGCCCTGGGTGCGGAACGTCTGGCCGTGGATGCTGATGATCCGGTGGGTGACCAGGTGGTCGACCCCGGAGCCGGCCGGCGGCTGGTAGGTGATGATGTCGCCCACCTCGAGCTCGCTGACCGGCACGACCTCCTCGTAGGCGAGCGAGCCGAGGTCGATCGTGCCGGTCATCGACGTGCCGGTGATCGCGTAGCGCTGGAGCCCGAAGAACGCGGGCACGATGAACGCGAGCCCGACCACGGTGAACACGACGCTGAGCGTCGTCGTCAGCGTTCGCACCCACCGTCGTGGACGCGTCGGCCGCGTCACGATCTCCATGTCCTACTCCCCCGGGTAGTCCAGTCCTGCGGTCCTGCGTGCGCTCAGCCCCTGCTGGGGCCGAGCGCGTGGGTCACGGGAACGTCACCGTGGTCCCGGACTCAGGGTCGGAGGTGGTGGTGGTGACGAACGCGAGGTCCGCGCTGGCGGACTTGCTCTGGTTCTGGCTGCCGGCGCTGCTGGGCATGCTGACCGTGATGGTCACGTCCTCGGAGCCGTAGCCGTCCGCCAGGGTTCCGAGGTCGACGGTCCCGTCGGTCGCGAGTGACTCGAAGTTGACGACGCCGCTGTCCTCGCCGTTCCCCTCGATGCGGATCTTGAGGTCGCCGGCGGTGAAGCCACTGCTGACGTTCGTCACGACCAGGCTCAGGTCGGCATCGAGGTTGTTGGTGGCGTCCTCGGTGATCGTGACCGTGCCCGACTCCGACGCACCGGGCTTGAGCCGGGTCACCGTCAGCGTCGCGTTGTTGTGGTTGTTCGTGTGCATGATCTTGCCGGCCGTGATCGACACGTGGTTGTGCGTCGTGGACGTCCAGGTCGCCCCCGAACCCACGGTCACGGCGGCCGCGACCAGCATCGTCCCCAGCGGAATCAGCAGCTTGCGGTTGTTCTTCATAGCGTTCCCCCCACACAAGCGCTCGTTCGACGAGCGATTTCGTTGTTGTCCCCTACCGGTCGACGAACCTAGGTAGCGCCAGGCAACGAGTGACCCACGGCCGATCCACGAATGATCCACATTTAGGTAACAAGGGTCTTGACAGCGGCCCGCCGGTGGGCGGGGTTCGACCGCCGGCCGGGAGGTGCCGGGACCGCACGCAAGGCACTACGCTCCCGGTCGATGAACTCGGCCGCCACCCCTCCCCACGACGACCAGGTCGAGACCGGCTCTCGGCGCGACCGCACGCGCCCGGACGACGGCGGCGGGCGGCGCTGGCGACGGCGTACGGACGCCGTGCCGGCGTGGAACGAGAGCCCGGAGCAGGCGGTACGTCGGGCGGCCGAGCAGACCGCGGCCGCCGAGCGGGCAGCCGTGCTGCGTCAGTCGGCCGAGCGCGCGGCCGCTGAGCAGGCCGCCGAGCGGCTGGTGGCCGAGGAAGCCGCCCGCGAGGCAGTGACCGCCCGCGCCGAGGCGGACCGGCTCGCGGCCGAGCACGCCGCCACGGCCGCGGACGCCGTCGCCGCGCGTGAGAAGGCCGAGCGCGCGCTCGCGGTGCACGTCTCCGAGCGCGCGTCGGCCGAGCAGGCCGCCGTCGACGCCCGGCACGCCCGCCGGGCTGCCGAGGCCGCCGCGCAGGAGCAGGCCGAGGCCGCCCAGCGCGCCCACGAGCTGAGGGCCGCGGCGGAGCAGGCGGCCGCCGAGCAGGCGGACGCGCGCGCTGCGGCCGACGAGGCGGCCCGCGAGCAGGCAGACCTCGCCGCCGCGGCCCACGCCGCACGCGCCGAGGCGGAGGAGGACGCGCGCACGCGTACGGTCACCGCCACCCGCGCCCACGCCGAGCGCCAGGCCGCCGAGCAGGCAGCCCGCGAGCAGGCCGAGCGGGCCGCGGACTCCCACCGTGCGCGGCTCGCCGCCGAGGAGACGGCCACCCGTCTCGCCGACGAGGCCGCCGCCGCGGCGCTCGCCCATGCGGAGGCGTCGCGGCTGGCCACCGAGGCCCGGGAGGCCGCCGAGCGGCTGGCCTCCGAGCAGGCCGAGGCCCGCGCGGCCGCGGAGCGGATCGCCGCCGACCAGGCCGACGCGCGCACCGCCGCCGAGGACACCGCCCGGCTGCAGGCCGAGCTCGCCGCCGGCGCCCACGAGGACCGTGCTCGCGCCGAGGCGGCCGCGGAGGCCGCCGCGGAGACGGCCCGGGCGGCGCAGGCCGACCGGCAGGCGGCCGAGGAGGCCACCCGCGA
>NZ_JBHSHU010000007.1:0-316436 GCF_042653125.1 Nocardioides sp. GCM10023255 | reverse complement strand
CGCGGCGACGCCGTGCCCGGCCACGTCGCCGAGCGCGCACAGGACCTGGCCGGACCCCAGCACCAGGACGTCGTACCAGTCGCCACCCACGTCGTCCCCGATCGACGGTCGGTAGTCGACCGCGAGGCCCCAGCCGGGCACCGGGGGCAGCTGCGCCGGCAGGAGGCTCCGCTGCAGGGTCGTGGCGGTCGACGCCAGCCGCCGGGAGCGGGCGTACAGGGCGTCGATCAGGTCGTGCCTGAGCTCGGCGGCCAGGGAGACGTCGACCGGCGCCCAGGGCTCGCTGCGACCGCGCACCTTCTCCTGCCAGACCTCGAAGGACTTGCGAGGGCTGAGCCGGACCTCGTCACCCTCGTTGCGGGCGATGGCCACGTTGGCCGGGTCGCCGCCCCAGGAGACGGTCTGCACCAGCTCGGGCCGGAACCAGACGACGTACTGCATCTCCGAGGGCCGCATCACCAGCGCACCACACGCGACGGCCCGGTGCGGGGCCAGGTCCGGGAGGACCTCCGGGACCCGGTCCAGGGCGAGGACCTCGTGGCCACCCTCGGCAGCGAGGTCGACCAGGGCCCGGGTCGCGGACCGTGGCGGGGTGAGCCCGACCGTGGACTCCAGGCCGTCCACGAGGAGCGCACACCCCGTCGCCCTGGTGAGGTCCAGCAGGTCGTGAGGACGTCGGGTCAGGCACGTGAGCGCCGGCCGGCTCTCGTCGAGCGCGGCCGACATCAGGGACGCCAGGATCGTGTGAGCGCGGAAGGTCCGACGCTCCTCCTCCTGCTCGGCCGCGTGGGCCAGCCGGAGGGACAGCGTCTGGCCGAGGAGCTCGGCCGCAGCGCGGACCTCGAGGGGAGGACGGTGCGGACCCGAGTAGTGGTGGCAGGCGATGAGCCCCCACAGCCGGCCACGATCGAGCAGGGAGACCGACATGGAGGCAGTCACGCCCATGTTGCGCAGGTACTCGACATGGATGGGGGAGACGCTGCGCAGGGTGGAGTCGCTGAGGTCGACCGGCTCACCGTCGACGGGACTGATCGGCGGCACCAGCGGCACCGGTTCGTAGTCGACGTCCGCGATCAGCCGGAGCCAGTGCGTGCGGTAGAGCTCCCGGGCCTGAGCGGGGATGTCCGAGGCGGGGTACCTCAGCCCGAGGAAGCTGTTGAGCCCCTCGGCCCGGTCCTCGGCGACCACGTCACCGTTCCAGTCGTCGTCGAAGCGGTAGACCATCACCCGGTCGAACCCGGTGAGCCGACGCATCTCCTCGACCGCGACCTGGTAGAGCTCCTTGAGCCCCACGGCACGGTTGATGCGTGCCACTGCTGCCCGGGTGACCCGGTAGGACCGGTGCAGGGCGATGGGTCCGGGTGCAGGCTCGATCTCCACCAGGAGCAGGCCGTTCGAGCGGTGGAACTCGGCGTCGACCGGGATGGCGTCCCCGTCCACCACCAGGGTCGTGAGCACGGGGTAGCGCTCGGCCAGGTCCTCCGGTGGCGTGGACCGGATCAGGTCCTCGCGCACCAGGTCCCCACGGATGACGTGGTCGATGCGGCGGCCGAGGACCTCGTCGGGCTCGCGCCCCACCAGGGACCTGCAGTTCGCCGACACGACGCGTACGACGAAGTCCGGTTGGGACAGGCCGAGCAGGACCCCGTGCGGCTGGATGGCGCCGGGGATGTGGATCGGCTCTCGATCGCAGCTGGACAGGTCCACGTCCGGGGTGTCGGGCATGAGCACTCCTCATGCACGCCTGGTTGGCGTGCCGTCCCCCCGAGCATGGGTCGGGGCACGGCCCGGCGTACCGGGTCGGAGGTCCCGAGATCTCGCCTTCCGCCGACGGGTCGTCGGCGAGACGCCGGCTACGGGAGTCGCGGGTCCAGGATCGTGATCCCGACGGGCGACGCGGTGTCGAGTGCCGGCAGCCTCGCCGCGGCCTCCGTGAGGCCGATCGTCCGCTCGACGAGCCGCTGCGGCTGCAACGCTCCCCGCTCGACGAGCTCCAGCAGCTGCGGGTAGTCCGTGCTCGCCATGCCGTGGCTCCCGAGCAGGTCGAGCTCCCAGCCGATCACCCGGTCCATGGGCACGGCCGGGTGGCCGTCGACGCCCGGCAGCAGGCCGACCTGGACGTGCCGCCCTCGGCGACGGAGGCTCAGCACGGCGTCGGCGCAGGTGGCGGGCGAGCCGACCGCGTCGACGGCGACGTGGGTGCCGCCGCCGGTCAGCTCGTGCACCCGGGCGGGGACGTCGGACCCGTCGGCCAGCACGGCGTGATCGGCGCCGAGGCGCGTCGCCGCCTCGAGCGCTGCCGGCGTGCGGTCGACGGCGACCACGCGGGCGCCCGCGGCGACCGCGATCATCACGGCGCTCAGCCCGACGCCGCCGGCGCCCACCACGGTGACCCACTCGTCCTCGACGACGCGCGCCCGGGCGGTGAGGGCGCGGTAGGCGGTCGCGAAGCGGCAGCCCAGGCTGGCGGCGGCCGCGTCGCTGACCGTGTCGGGCACCTCGACCAGGTTGCTGTCGGCGGCGTGCAGCACGACCAGCTCGGCCCAGGAGCCCCAGTGCGTGAACCCCGGCTGGGTCTGGTCCGGGCAGACCTGGGCGTCGCCACCGCGGCACCACGCGCACACGCCGCAGCCGCACACGAACGGCACGGTGACGCGATCGCCGACCGACCAGCGGCGTACGCCCTCGCCCACGGCGGCGACTACGCCGGCGAGCTCGTGCCCGGGCACGTGGGGGAGGCGTACGTCGGGGTCGTGGCCGGCCCACCCGTGCCAGTCGCTGCGGCACAGCCCGGTCGCATGGACGCGCACGACCACGCCTCCGGCAGGAGCGACGGGGTCCGGCACGTCACGCACGGACACGGCACCGTGGAACTGGTCGAAGACGACGGCACGCATGGCCGCCATGCTCGCACCCCGGCGCCGGAGGCCCGGGAGAGCGACTCGCCGGGCTGGGCTGGAGGCGTGCCGGCCGGCTCCCCCACGGCCGGCCGACGACGCCGGCGGACATCTGACACCGTGCAGGGTGCGGCTGTCACGCGGGTTGCAGGCTCCTGCAGCCCGTCGGGTCAGCTCTCCTGCGACGACCACAGCTGCAGCCGGGCGCCGGCCGCGAACCGGGAGCGCACGCCGAGCATGGCGAGGAGGGCGGCGACGTCGGCGCGCACCGTGCGGACGCTGACCGACAGGGTCTCCGCGATGGCCTCGTCGCCCACGCCGTTCATCAGCAGGGCCACCACCTGCCGCTGCCGGGGCGTGAGGTCGCCGAGCGTGCCCACACCCTCGATGGCGGGGAACGAGGAGTCGAGGGAGGCGTGCCAGTAGCGCCAGGCCGCGTCGAGGCACGGCCCCGAGCTGACCGCCATCACGCTGGACTCGCCGTCGACGACCGGCCCCTGGAGCAGCACGTAGGCCCGGTCCACGATCTTCATCTGCACGGGAGCGACGCTGAACCGGTAGTCCCCGAGCGCCTCGTTGGCCAACAGCAGACGGGCGTCGAGCTCGAGCCCGTCGGCGCTGAAGATGCTCGTCATCCGCAGTCCGCCCTCGAGCTTGGCGCGGTTCATGGGCAGGCTGAGGCGGAGCTGGGTGGCGGTGGCCGCGGGGCGCACCGAGAGCAGCTCGCGCCAGCTGGCGGAGGACTCGAGCATCCAGCGGTTGACGTCCTCGGGGCCGCTGCCGACGATCTCGACGCCCGGAACCGGTCCGCGGCTCACCAGGTCGGCGGTCTCGCTGCGTCGTACCTGGAGCACGGCCGCCGCGTCCAGGACCGCCTGCCGTTCGGCTTCCGGGATGCGGTTGCGGGGGCCGAGGCCGACACCGATCTGCGGACCCGAGGCCCTGCTTCCCACGCGTGACACCTTCTCCCCGTGACGTCAGAAGAGGGCCAGTGTCCGTCGGCCCCGGGTCGTCTGACAACTTACGCGCACCCGCGGGGCCTACCAGGCGTCGCCCGGGCGGTCGTGGCACGCGATGGGGGAGGTCAGGTCCACGTCGATGCCCCACCTCAGCACCATGAGCCCGTCGTCCTCGTCCTCGGTGCGCACGGCCACCCCGTCGCGCAGGACGTACGCCGGGCCACGCCAGCGCTCCCACCCGAGCCGTTCGTAGAAGCCGTGCGCCCCCGTGGACAGCGCACCGAGCTCGAAACGTGCCGGCAGCTGCGCCTGCAGCGCCAGCATCACCCGACGACCGAGCCCCTGTCCCTGGTGGGAGGGCAGCGTGGCGACGGCCTCGACGTACGCCGTCTCGAGGGGGCGGCCCGCGACGAGGAGCGTCCGCGGGACGGCGCTGGCGTGGGCGAGCACGTCGTCCCCCTCGACGACCAGCGCGTGCACGCCCCCGAAGGCGTGGTCGGCGTCCTCGGCCGTGAAGCCGTCGGCGAAGGCCGCCGCCCAGAGACGGCCCAGAGCCTCGACGGCGCGCGGTGACAGGGCGTCGCTGGAGGCCACGACCAGTGCGCTCATGCCCGTGAACCTAGCCCCGGGACGCGCGCGGACCGTTGTGGTCGGCGGCCGGGTGATCGAGCATCGGGGGATGGAGCACACGATCTACGAGGCAGCGGGCGGGTACGACGCGCTGCACCGGCTGGCGCACGCCTGGCACGAGCGGTGCCTGGCCGACCCGGTCGCGAGCCACCCGTTCGGACACCCGGGACAGCACCCGCAGCACCTCGAACGGCTGGCGGCGTACTGGGCCGAGGCCCTCGGCGGGCCGCGCGACTACACCGCCACGATGGGCGAGGAGAGCCACGTGCTGCGGCTGCACGCCGGGAACGGCGAGCACCGCGAGCTGGACGAGCGGGCGATCGGCTGCTTCGTGGCGGCGCTCGACGACGCGGGCCTGCCCGACGACGAGCGGCTCCGGACGGCGCTGACGGACTACTTCCGCTGGGGGACGGCGCGGATGGCGGCGCACCCGGACTCCCCGGAGAGCGTGCCCGCGGGGGAGTCACTGCCGCACTGGTCGTGGGACGGACCGGTCGCCTGACGGCGCGGCCCGGCACACGACCGCAGCGGTGCCGGAGCTGGTCCACACGGTCAGCAACGAGCCGCCCGGGCTGTCCCAGCACTCCTCAGGAGGCGATGTCGCTGTCCGGGGCGCCACCGTCGCGGGCGGCCTGACGGGCGCGGTTCTCCGCGCGACGGTCGACGAACTTCGTGGCCTGCGCGTCCAGCGCCTCGAGGAACGAGGCGAGCTCCTCACGGGCCTGCTCGCCCACGGGCCCCAACCCGGTCCGGTCGAAGAAGTCCCAGTGCCGCAGCACCGGCATGATCACGTCGTCGTGGTGCAGGCGCAGGTCGTAGATGCCGGCCTTCGCGATGATCATCGAGCTGCGTCGGAAGCCCGCCATCGTGGCGCCCGGCATCTCGAAGCCGATGACCTCGTCGGCGATCGCCCGCATGGTCTCGTCGGGTGCGATGTCCAGCGCCGCGGCGACGATGTTGCGGTAGAAGACCATGTGCAGGTTCTCGTCCTTGGAGATCCGGGCGAGCAGCCGGTCGGCGACCGGGTCGCCGGTCACCTTGCCGGTGTTGCGGTGGGAGACCCGGGTGGCCAGCTCCTGGAACGACACGTAGGCCACCGCCTCCAGCGCGGTCTTGTCGCCGGAGTCGTAGCCGGAGGTCATGTAGTCCATCCGCGCCCGCTCGAGCTCGACGGGGTCCACGCCGCGGGTGACGACGAGGTAGTCGCGCATCGCGATGCCGTGCCGGTTCTCCTCCGCCGTCCAGCGCCCGACCCAGGTGCCCCACGCGCCGTCGCGGCCGAACCGGGTCGCGATCTCGCGGTGGTAGGACGGCAGGTTGTCCTCGGTGAGCAGGTTGGTGAACATCGCAGCCTTGGCCGTCTCGGAGAGCCGGGACTGCTCGGGCGACCAGTCCTCACCGCCGAGGAACGCGAAGTCCCTGCCCTGGCTCCACGGGATGTAGTCGTGGGGGTGCCACTCCTGCGCCATCGACAGGTGCCGGTCGAGGTTCTCTGCCACGACCGGCTCCAGCTCTTCCAGCAGGTGGTGCGGTGCACTCGTCATGGGAGCTCCTCGGGGGTGGCCTGTTCGACGAGCGTACGCCGGGCCGCCGCGGGCCGCGCGCCGCTCGGGCGGAGCCACCGGGACGGGCAGTCCACGCGCCTCCTCGCGAGACGCAGCGTGGCCGGGCCCGCACGGGCGGTGGACTGCCCGGCTCTGTGGCCGGGCTGACCGTCAACCGACGGGCAGGGGGAGCCTCTCGAGCGCCACGGTGACGTCCTCCGCCCGCTCGAGGTCGCGGACCGCGGCGAGGAGACCGCCGCCCGCCGACGCCCCGAGCAGCGCGTCGAGCTTCGCGACCGCCTCGACCTCCGACAGGGGGAAGTGCGCACTGTCGCCGATCGGGTTGGGCTGGGCCAGCGCCAGGCTCTCACCGTCGTCGAACGTCACGGTCACCTCGGTGATCCTCCGGTCGGGCAGGTAGGCGTCGAGCTCGTCGCGGATCTCGACCTCGACACGGGCGGACAGCGCCTGGGCCCGCTCGAACGCCGCCGTCCCCGGCTCCATCGATGCCGGGGTCACCTCGACGCCGGTGGCGGCCAGGGCCACCACGAACGGCAGGGAGAACATCCCGGCGAGACGGGACGTGGGGTCCCGGCGCAGCAGCGGCGCGGCCAGGGAGTGCGTCGCCACCTGCACGTGCACGACCTCGTCGGGCGACCACGCCCGCTGGGTGCGCAGCGACTGCACGATGTCGACCGCGGCATGGGTGTAGGAGCAGGCGGCGTGGCGCTTCAGGTAGCCCTCGGCGCACAGCCAGCGCCGGCCGAGCTCCCGCACCAGGACGCCGGGGTCGAGCTCGCCGAGCATGGCGAGCGATGCCGCGGCGCCGCCCCGGTTGGCGGCCAGGCCGGCGACGGCGAGCCGGGCCGCGTTCAGCCCGGCCAGGTTGGCCTGCCCCATCCAGAGGTTCCGCGTGAAGTCGCCCGCGAGCACCGTCTCCCAGGGCGTCACCGTCATCAGCCCGGTGGAGGCGTCGATGGCGGCCGCCACCTGCGCGGGTGTCGCCCCGAGGACCATGGCCGCCGCGCACGCCGCACCGGTCGCCCCCCAGCTGCCGTGCGGGTGCCACCGGGCGTCGCGGCGCAGCGCCGCGCCGAAGCGGGCGGCGACCTCGTAGCCCGCCGCCACCGCCGTGAGCAGCTCGCGGCCGCTCACCGCCCGGCCCGAGACCTGGGCTGCTGCCACGGCCGCGAAGACCACGTGCGCGGCCGGGTGCCCCGCGGCGTACTTGTTGCCCTCGTCGAGCTCCTGCGAGCAGGCGGCGACGGCGGCGAGCATCGCGGCCGTCTCCGCGGTGGTGCGCACGTCCGTGCCGATCAGGGCATGAGGTCCTCGCTCCGGTCGCCAGGCCGCCACGAGTCCCCGCAGCTCCGGCGTGGCCATGCCGGCCGCGGTCACGCCGAGCAGGTCGGCGAGGACCACGGGCAGCCGCTCGCGCACCGCCGGCGGCAGGTCGTCGTACGACAGCGCGCCGAGAGTGTGCCCGAGCTCCGCCACGGCGTCGCGCGAGTGTTCCGATGAGCGAAACGATATCGGCAGGACCATGTCGAGCAAGGTAGGCAGTCCCACCAAGTGGGTCAACCCGCCACCGCGCCTGACTGTGCGGTGTCACGGGCAGTTTCCGGTCACCCCCTTCAGTTCTCGGCGCTCGTCGCGTTACAGTGAAGTGACGGAATAATGTTTCTCCAAGCGGAACGGACGGTGTCGTGGCTCAGGACTCTCCACCCCTGGACGGCCTCCGGGTGCTCGACGTCTCCACGATCCTGGCCGGGCCCCTGTGCTGCCAGATCCTCGGCGACTACGGCGCCGACGTCGTGAAGATCGAGCACCCCAGGCACGGCGACAACATGCGCGGTCACGGCCGCAGCAAGGACGGCGTCCCGCTGTGGTGGAAGGAGATCAGCCGCAACAAGCGCGCGGTCGCCCTCGACCTCAAGGCCGAGGGAGGGGCCGAGGTCTTCCGCAGGCTGGCGGCCACCGCCGACGTCGTCGTCGAGAACTTCCGGCCCGGCACCCTCGAGCGGTGGGGTCTCGGCCCCGAGGTGCTGCTCGCCGACAACCCCGGGCTCGTCCTCGTCCGGCTCACCGGCTTCGGCCAGACCGGCCCCTACGCCTCGCGCGCGGGCTTCGGCACCCTGGCCGAGGCGATGAGCGGGTTCGCCGCCTCGACCGGTGAGCCCGACGGTCCGCCCACGCTCCCGGCCTTCGGCCTCGCCGACAGCATCTGCGGCATCGCGGCCTCGTCGGCCGTGATGATGGCCCTGCGGCACCGCGACCGCACCGGGCGCGGCCAGGTCGTGGACCTCAGCATCCTCGAGCCGATCATGACCGCGGTCGGACCCGGCCCCACGGTCTACCAGCAGCTGGGTGAGGTCCCGCAGCGGCACGGCAACCGCTCGGTCAACAACGCGCCGCGCAACACCTACGAGACCGCCGACGGCAAGTGGGTGGCGATCTCGACCAGCGCGCAGCGGATCGCCGAGCGGGTGCTCGAGCTGGTCGGCCACCCCGAGGTCATCGACGAGCCGTGGTTCCGGACCGGGGCCGGCCGCGCCGAGCACGTGGACCTGCTCGACACCTACGTGGGGGACTGGATCCGCGAGCGCGACCGGGAGGCCGTGCTCACCGCGTTCACCGAGGCGGGGGCGGCGATCGCCGCCGTCTACGACGCGCGCGACATCGTCGAGGACCCCCACATCCGGGAGACCGGGATGCTCGTGGAGGTCGACGACCCCGACCTCGGGCCGCTGCTGCAGCACAACGTGATGTGGCGGATGAGCGAGAGCCCCGGACGCATCCGCTTCACCGGTCGGGCCCTCGGGTCCGACACCGACCAGGTGCTCGAGGAGCTCGGCTACGACGCCGAGCAGATCGCCCAGCTGAAGGAAGACGAGGTCGTCCGATGACAGACTCGATGCTCGCGGCCGTGCAGTCCGGCCTGGACGTGGTGGACCTCGGTCGCCAGCTCCGGGTGGGCATGCCGCAGTCGCCCAACCACCCGCAGTTCTGGCACACCCTGCCCCGCCGCCACGGCGACATGGTGCGCGAGGACGGCAGCAGCGCCGCGAACGACATGATCACCACCGGCACCCACGTCGGCACCCACATCGACGCCCTCGCCCACGTGTCCTTCCAGGGGAAGATGTACGGCGGCGTCGACGCCGCCGACGCGGGCGTCGGCGGCAAGTACGACCAGCTGGGCGTGCACACGATCACCCCGATGCTGCGCCGCGGGGTCCTGCTCGACGTGGCCGGCCACCTCGGCGTCGACTGCTGCGAGGGCGGCTACGAGATCACCGTCGACGACCTCGAGGGCACCGCCAAGCGCCAGGACGTGAGCGTCGGCGAGGGTGACGTGGTGCTGATCCGCAGCGGCTGGGGCTCGAGGTTCGTCGAGGGCGCGCCGTACGTCGGCGGCGCCAGCGGCGTGCCCGGCATCGGGGAGGCCGGCGCCGAGTGGCTCGCGGAGCGCGCGGTGCACGCGGCCGGCGCCGACACCATCGCCTTCGAGCGGCTGGCCCCCGGCGGCGGCCACGCCCTGCTGCCGGCGCACCGGGTGCTGCTGGTCGAGCACGGCATCTACATCATCGAGGCGCTCGACCTGGAGGGCCTCGCGGCGGCCGGCTGGTCGGAATTCACCTTCGTGCTGGTGCCGCTGAACATCTACGGCGCCACCGGCTCGCCGGTCCGCCCCCTCGCGGTGAGGTCCGCATGAGCACCGAGCCGACCCTGGCGCAGGCGATCGGCCGCTTCGCCGCCACCACGTCGTACGACGACCTGCCGGACGACGTCGTCGACAGCGTCCGCAAGCGGGTGCTCGACACGCTCGGCATCGCGGTGGCCGCGGCGCCCCTGGAGACCAGCCGTGCCGCCCGCGCCTGGGCGCGGTCGCAGGGCGGCACCCCCACCGCCTCGGCGGTCGGCGTCGAGGAGCGGCTGCCGGCGAGCCTGGCGGCGTTCGTCAACGGGGTGCTGGCCCACTCCCTCGACTACGACGACACCCACCTGCCCTCGGTGCTGCACCCCAGCGCCACCGTGGTGCCGGCGGCGCTGGCCGCGGCCGAGCGGCACGGCGCCGACGGCCGCGAGCTGGTGCGTGCGGTCGCCCTGGGGCTCGAGACCTGCGTCCGGCTCGGGATGGCCGGCTACGACGAGGAGGCCAAGAACTCCACGTTCTTCGAGCACGGCCAGCACGCGACCTCGATCTGCGGGGCGATGGGCGGCGCGGTCGCCGCGACCGTGCTCGCCGGCGGCGACGAGGAGGCGGTCGTGCACGCGCTCGGCGTCGCCGCGTCCATGGCGTCCGGGATCATCGAGGCCAACCGCACCGGCGGCACCGTCAAGCGCATCCACTGCGGCTGGGCAGCCCACGCGGCGGTCTCCGCGTCCGAGCTGGTGTCCTTCGGGCTCACCGGTCCGCCGACGGTGCTGGAGGGGCGCTTCGGTTTCTTCCAGGCCTGGCTGCACGGCCGGTTCGACCCCGACGCCGTCACCGACGGCCTGGGCACGAAGTGGTCGGTGCCCGACATCTTCTTCAAGCCCTACCCCGCCAACCACTTCACCCATGCCGCGGTGGACGCGGCCGGGCGGCTCCGCGAGGCCGGCATCACGCCTGACCGGGTCGAGCGGCTCACCCTCGGCGTCCCCGCCCCGAACCTGCGGACCATCGGCGAGCCGATCGACGTCAAGCGCACGCCGGCCACCGGCTACATGGCCCAGTTCAGCGGCCCGTACGCCGTCGCCGTCGGCCTGCTGGGGGGATCCGGCCTCGGTGCCGGGGTGGACGACTACACCGACGAGCTCGCGCAGGACCCGCAGCGCCGGGCCGTGATGGCGAAGGTCGACGTGGTCGCCGACGACCGCTGCACCGAGATCTTCCCCCGGCAGTTCCCGGCGGTGCTGACCGCGCGCCTCGACGACGGCCGCGAGGTCGTGGAGGAGGTGCTCACCACCCGCGGCGGACCCGAGCGGCCGCTCTCCTTCGACGAGCTCGCCGCGAAGTTCCACGCCAACGCGGGCCGCACCCTGTCGGCCGAGCAGGCCGACGCGCTGGCGCGCGCCTGCGCGGAGCTGGAGGACTGCACAAACCTCGGCGCGGTGCTCGCGCCGCTCACCAGCGTCGACCCCGACCGACCCGAACCGACCGACCAACCGCAGACGTCCACCGCCGGTGCGACGACGACCGAAGGGTGAAACACCATGGCTGACTACGACCTCGTGATCCAGAACGCCCGGGTGGTCCGACCCGGCCAGGACGCCCCCGAGCGGCTCGACGTCGCCGTCAAGGACGGCACCTTCGCCGCCTTCGAGGAGTCGATCGACGCGTCCCGCGCCACCACCGTCGTCGACGCGGCCGGCAAGCACCTCTTCCCGGGCGTCGTCGACGTCCACCAGCACTGGGGCATCTACAACGAGCTCGGCGAGGACGCCGAGTCCGAGAGCAAGGCGTCCGCCCAGGGCGGCGTCACCTCCGGCATCACCTACATGCGCACCGGCGCCTACTACATGAACCGGACCGGCCCCTACCGCGAGGTCTTCCCCGACGTGCTCGCCGCCACCGAGGGCCGGGCGTACGTCGACTACGCCTTCCACGTGGCGCCGATCCTCGCCGAGCACATCGAAGAGATCCCGATGATGATCGAGGAGTACGGCGTGCCGTCCTTCAAGATCTTCATGTTCTACGGCAGCCACGGCCTGCACGGTCGCTCCGCGGACCAGGGCTCGTTCCTGATGATCCCCGAGGACCAGTCCTACGACCTCGCGCACTTCGAGTTCATCATGCGCGGCATCCAGAAGGCCCGCGAGGACGAGCGGTTCGCCGCCGACCGCGACCACATCTCGCTGTCGCTGCACTGCGAGACCGCCGAGATCATGCGGGCCTACACCAAGCTCGTCGAGCAGGAGGGCAAGCTGACCGGCCTCGAGGCCTACAGTGCGTCGCGGCCGCCGCACTCGGAGGGGCTGGCGATCACGATCGCCTCCTACCTCGCGCACGAGACCGACCTGCCCAACATCAACCTGCTGCACCTGTCCTCGCGCAAGGCCATCGAGGCCGCGATGATGATGCAGCAGACGTTCCCGCACATCGACTTCCGTCGCGAGGTGACCGTGGGCCACCTGGTGGCCAACTACAACACCGCCAACCTCGGCGGGAAGGTGAACCCGCCGCTGCGCTCCCCGGAGGACGTCGACGCGCTCTGGGAGCACGTGCTGGCCGGCAACTTCTCGTGGGTGACCTCCGACCACGCCTGCTGCCGCGAGGAGACCAAGTTCGGCGAGCCGCGCGACGACGTGTTCCTTGCGAAGTCGGGCTTCGGCGGCACCGAGTACCTCCTGTCGGGCATGGTGACCGAGGGCCGCAGGCGCGGGCTGTCGTACAACAGGATCGCCGAGCTCGTCTCGCTCAACCCGGCCCGCCGGTTCGGCCTCGACCGCAAGGGCGACCTCGCGGTCGGCCTCGACGCCGACTTCTGCCTGCTCGACGACGACGTCGAGTACGCCGTGCGTGCCGGCGACTCGCTCTCCACCCAGGAGTACACGCCGTTCGAGGGCTTCGAGCTGACCGCCCAGGTCACCGACACCTTCCTGCGCGGCGAGGCGGTGCTGGAGGGCGGCAAGGTCGTGGGTGAGCCGCGCGGACAGTTCGTGCGGCGCTCCGGCAAGCGGTGACCGCCTGACGCACCGAGCCGAGAGGCCCTCCCGGAGCTGCACCGGGAGGGCCTTTCTCGTGGCCCGGTCAGGACTGCCGGCGCTGCAGCGTCTCCCGGGCCTCGCGCACCACGGCCGCGTCGATCAGCCGACCGGCAGCGTCGGTCGTCACGCCCCCGTCCGCGGCGTCGAAGCGCGCGAGCACGTCCTGCGCCGCCTCCACCTGGTCGGTGGTGGGCCGCAGGGCGTCGTGGATGATCGGGACCTGCGCGGGGTGGATTGCCGTGCGCGAGCGGAAGCCGAGGTCGAGCAGCGCGCGGGTGCTGCCGGCGAAGGCGTCGAGGTCGCGGAAGTCGGTCGAGGTGGGCGCGACGGGCGGCTCGAGGCCGGCGGCCGCGCAGTGGACGACGACCAGGGTCCGCAGCTGTGCCACGGCGGCCTCGGTGTGGGGGGAGCGGGTCACCCGCAGGTCGCCGAGCAGGTCCACCTCGCCGACGCCGAACGTCGTGAGCCGGGGATGCACGGACATCTCGGCGAGGGCGACCAGGGCCGCCGCGCTCTCGACCAGGCCGACGACGCGCACCGACCCCGGCGTCAGCCCGCGGTCGGCCTCGAGGCCGGTCAGGGCGCCGTCGAGCTCGGCGAGCGCAGCGGGCGCGCAGCCGGCGAGCAGCAGACCGTCCAGCCCCGGGTGCACCACGGCCTCGAGGTCGGCGGGGAGGTGGCGCGGGTCGACGCGGACCCACTGCTCGGCACCCGGGTCGGCCGGGCCGTCGGCCAGCCACCGCGCGACGTCGGCCCGGGCCTGCTCCTTCTCGTGCACGGGCACGGCGTCCTCGAGGTCCAGGACGACCGCGTCGGCAGGCCCGGCCGTGGCCTTGGCGAAGAGCGGCGGTCGGTTGCCGGGGACGTAGAGGAACGAGCGGGGGAGCACGGCGCCCTCAGCCGCGCAGCCGCGCGGTGATGGCGTGCGCGGCCTCCACGACCAGGCGTGCCTGCTGCTCGTCGGCCTCCTCGGCGTACCGGAAGACCGGGCCCGAGGAGCTCACCGAGCCCAGGACGTTGCCGGCGGCGTCGAAGAAGGGGGCGGCGATGGAGGCCGCACCGGTGTTCCTCTCGTTGAGGGAGACGGCGTACCCCCGGGTCCGGACCTTCTCGAGTGCCGCGAGGTAGGCGTCGACGTCGAGGTCGGGCTTCAGCGCGGAGAGCTGGCGGACCGCCTCGTCGATGAACGGCTGGGGGAGGAAGGCCAGGATCGCGCGGCTCGAGGCGCCCGAGTGGAGGGGGAAGCGGGGTCCGATCTCGACGACCATCTTCACCTCCTGCGGGCTCTCGTACTGGTCGAGGTAGATCCGCTGGTTGCCGACCAGGACCGACAGTGTGGTCGTCTCGCGGGTGCTGTCGCGCAGCCGGCGCAGCACCGGGGAGGCCACGGAGCGCACGTCGAGCTGGCTCCACGCCCGCGCGGCGAGGCCCGCGGCCGCCGGCCCGAGGACGTACGTCGAGTCGCCGGGGACCAGCTGCACGAGCGAGCGCGAGGCGAGCGACTGCAGGATCCGGTGGACCACCGCCTTGCTCAGGGAGAGCGACCGGGCGATCTTCGAGACCCCCAGCGGGTCGTCCGAGCGTGCGAACAGCAGGAGCACGTCCGCGACCCGGTCCGCGGCCTCCGTCCCGCCCGGTGTCTCCCGGGGAGCGCCCTCTCCGGTCATCGTGCTCATAGGACCCTCCCTCTCGGACTGTCGTTTCGCTTAGCGGAACTATATCGCAGCAAATTCTGGAAGCCGAGCCTAGAAATGCCGCGGAAACCCGTGTAATACTCGCAAAAGTCGCCCTCGCAGGGTGGTTCACCTGCTCCGCTGAGCGGAACGACCGATATCGACCACTGTTCCCGCTAGGGGAACACACACTGTGCCGCAGGCACGGAAGGTAGGTCCAGCACCATGAAGAAGCTCTCCCTTGCCGCAGCCCTGGCCGCGGCCACGTTGGGTCTGGCGGCGTGTGGCGGATCGGGTGCGTCGGGAGGTTCGGGCGACGAGATCATGATCGGCTCGGTGCACCCGCTGACCGGGGCGCTCGCCGGCGTCGGCGCGCTGATGAACGACGGCGCGAAGATGGCCGTGGACGACGTCAACGCCGACGGCGGCATCAAGTCGCTGGACGGTCGCAAGCTGACCCTCGGCGAGGGGGACAGCAAGGGTGCGGCCGACACCGGCCAGAGCGAGGCGCAGCGGTTGGTCAGCGACGGTGCGGTCGCCCTGGTCGGCACCTACCAGAGCGACGTCACCGCGAACGTCTCCGCGGTGGCCGAGCGCTCGCGGGTGCCGCTGGTCATCGACGTCGCCGTCGACGACTCGATCCTCGAGCAGGGCTACAAGAACACCTTCCGCATCCAGCCCGACGCGACCAGCATGGGCACCGACGGCGCGGACGACCTGATCGACCTGTCCGAGGCCAACGGCAAGCCGGTCAAGTCGGTGTCCTACATCCACATCGAGGGCGCCTTCGGCCAGAGCGTGTTCGACGCCTTCAAGAAGGAGGCCGAGAGCAAGGGCGTGAAGGTGCTCAAGGAGGTCACCTACCCGGCGACCAACTTCACCGACGCCACCACGCAGGTGAAGGAGGCCGCCTCGGCGAACCCCGACGTCATCGTGGCCACCGGCTACTACCCCGACGAGCTGCTGGTCGCGCAGGCGGTCAAGGCGCTGGGCCCCGACATCGACGCGCTCTACGGCGTGGCCAACGGAGCCTTCGACGACGGCTCGTTCCCCGGTGACGCGGGCGCGGCCGGGGAGAACGTGCTCTCGGCCAACTACCACTACGCCGCCACCGACAGCGACGTCGCCGACATCCGCAAGCGGTTCGAGCAGAAGTACGGCAAGCCGATGGAGACCGCCTCGGTGCTGTCCTACCAGGCCGTCATGGTCATCGCCCAGGCTCTCGAGGAGGCCGGCTCCGACGACCCGGAGGACGTCCGCAACGCCATCGCCGACATCGAGGTCGACAAGCCGCTGCTGGCCTTCGACGGCCCGATCAAGTTCGACGAGACCGGCCAGAACGAGAACGCCACGGTCATCGTGATGCAGACCCAGGGCGGCAAGGTCGAGCAGGTCTTCCCCGACCAGTTCGCCACCAGCAAGCCTGTCTACCCGGTCAAGTGACCCGGGCGCACCAGCCCCATTCCGCCACGGAACGGACAGCCATGACCGACACCACCACCTCCCCACCGGTGCACCAGCCGGAGCACGGGCCGGAGCACGAGACGGAGCCTCGCGCGCGCGGCGGCGTACCCCTGCTACCGCTCGGCATCGCCGCTGCAGTCGTCGTCGGCCTGGTGCTCGTCTACACGCTGGGTGGCAAGGAGTCCGGGCTGGTCACCCAGTCGATCGCCACCGGCCTGCTGCTCGGCGGTGTCTACGCGCTGGTCTCCGTCGGGCTCACCCTGATCTTCGGGGTGCTGGGCATCGTCAACTTCGCCCAGGGCGCCATGCTCACGCTGGCGATGTACCTCGTCTACGAGATGGTCACCGCCGCCGGCATCCCCGTGTACGTCGCCACGCTGCTGGCGATCCCGGTGATGTTCCTGTTCGGCGTGGTCGTCCAGGCCGCGCTGCTGAACAAGCTGACGATGGCCGGCAACGAGGAGGGGCCGCTCCTGGTGACGCTGGGCCTCTCGCTGCTGATCGTCAACGTGCTGCTGATGATCTTCGGCGGTCGGCCCAAGCGGGTGCCCAGCTCCGTCGACGGGTCCATCCACGTCTTCGACGCGATCGTCTCCTGGGAGCGCCTGATCGCGTTCGTGGGTGCGCTGCTCGTCGCCGGCGCGCTGACCCTGATCCTGCGTGGCACGTCCTTCGGCCTCTCGATCCGCGCGGTCTCGGCCAACACCCAGGGCGCGTCGCTGGTCGGCATCGACGTGCGCCGGATCTACGCGATGACCTTCGGCATCGGCTCGGCCTGCGTGGCCGTGGCCGGTGGGCTCATGGTGCCGTTCCTGAGCCTCACCCCGACGGTCGGGGAGCAGTTCACGATCCTGGCGTTCGTGATCGTCGTGCTCGGCGGCCTGGGCAGCGTCACCGGCGCCGTGGTCGGCGGCCTGGTGATCGGGCTGGTGCAGACCGTGGGCGCGCTCTACCTGCCGGGGACCGGCTCGCTGATCCTGGTCTTCGCGGTCTTCGTGCTCGTCCTGTTCTTCCGCCCGCAAGGCATGTTCGGAGTCAAGCAATGACCGCACTCACCACCGAGCGCCCCCAGCCGGTCCGCGCCGACGACCCCCGGCTCGAGGACCGGTCCACGGCCCGCACCTACCTGGCGCTGGCCGTGCTGGTCGCCGTCGCCGCCGTGCTGCCGCTCCTCATCGACGAGCAGACCGAGACGGTCGCGGTCCGCACCCTGATCTTCGCGATCATGGCCGTGGGCTGGAACCTGATGAGCGGCTACGGCGGCATGTTCAGCTTCGGTCACGCCGCGTTCTTCGGCATCGGCGCCTACACCGACGCCTACCTGCTGGTCGAGCACGGAACTTCGCCGTGGATCGCGATGCTGGTCGGCGCGGCCATCTCCGCGGCGGCGGGCACGATCATCGCGTTCCTCTGCCTGCGCTACCGGCTGGCGGGCGCCTACTTCGCGCTGGCGACCTTCGCCTTCGCCGAGGTGTTCCTGCTGGCCGTGCAGAACATCGACTTCCTGCGGCGTACCGAGGGCTTCAACGTCCCGCTGCTCACCGAGAACTCCTGGTGGATGATGCAGTTCGAGCAGGGCAGCCACAACTACTACTGGATCCCGCTGGCGATCCTGGCCGTCGGTCTGTTCGGCACCGTCGCGTTCGTCTCGTCCCGGACCGGGCAGTACGTCCAGGCCGTCCGCGACGACGAGATCGCCGCCGCGTCGCTGGGCATCAAGGTGATGCGGGTGCGGCTGGTCACGGTCGCCCTCAGCTGTGGGTTCACCTCGTTGGCCGGCGCCTTCTACACGCAGTACTACTTCTTCGTCGGCCCCGAGCAGGCCTTCGGGTCGGCGGTCTCGGTGAACGCGATCGTGCCGGCGGTGATCGGTGGCATCGGCACCGTGTTCGGGCCGGTCGTCGGCGCGCTGGTGGTCGGGCCGCTCTCGGAGTGGATCGCCAACGTGCTGCGCGAGCCCCCGGCCTTCCTGTCCTTCCTGCAGGGCGTGACCGGCCTCGACGTCGCGGTGTACGCCGTCCTGCTCATCCTCATCGTGCTGTTCATGCCCAAGGGCATCTACGGCACCCTGCGTGATCGGTTCCGCCCATGAGCCTGCTCCAGGTCGAAGACCTCACCAAGTCCTTCGCCGGCCTGACGGCCGTGAGCTCCGTCGACGTCGAGGTGCCCGAGCACGAGTTCCTCGGCATCATCGGGCCCAACGGCGCCGGCAAGACCACGCTGTTCTCGCTGCTGGCCGGCCAGCTCCCGCCCACCCGCGGCCGGGTCGTGTTCGACGGCAAGGACATCACCGGCTGGTCGCCGGCGAGGATCGCGGACGCCGGGCTGGTGCGCACCTTCCAGCTGATGCGCCCCTTCGAGTCGATGAGCGTGCTGGACAACGTCGCCATCGCGGCGCACCACCGGCGCCGTTCGCGCAAGGCCGCGCGCCGGTACGCGCTGGAGGTCATCGACCGGGTCCAGCTCGAGCGCTACGTGCACGCACCCTCCGGCAGCCTGCCGACCGCGGGGCTCAAGCGGCTCGAGCTGGCCCGCGCCCTGGCCCTGGAGCCGCGGCTGCTGCTGCTCGACGAGGTGCTGGCGGGGCTGGTCCCGGCCGAGCGGACGCCGATCATCGAGCTGCTGCGCGAGATCCACGCCGACGGCGTCACCGTCATGTTCGTCGAGCACATCATGGCCGCCGTCATGGCGCTGTCCCAGCGCCTGCTGGTGATGGCGGAGGGACGCGAGCTCGCGCTCGGCGACCCGCGCGAGGTCGTCGCCGACCCGCGCGTGGTCGAGGCCTACCTCGGAGAGGACTACGCATGATCCTCGAGCTGCAGGACCTGCACGCCGGCTACCGCCGGCTCGAGATCCTCCACGGGCTCTCCATGCACGTGGACAAGGGCGAGATCGTCTCGCTGATCGGGGCCAACGGCGCCGGCAAGACCACGACGCTGCGCGCGATCCACGGACTGGTCAGCACGACCGGCGGGCGGATCGTCTTCGACGGCAAGGACGTCCACCGGATGCGGGCGCACCAGGTCGTGCGCTCCGGACTGGTCCACGTCGCCCAGGACCGGGCGCTCTTCGGGGACCTGCAGGTCTCGGAGAACCTCGAGATGGGCGCCTACACCCAGCCGCGCTCCACGGTCCGAGCCTCCCTCGACGAGGTCTACGACCTCTTCCCGATCCTGGCCACCCGGCGCACCCAGCGCGCCAACACGATGTCCGGCGGCCAGCAGCAGATGCTGGCGATCGGCCGGGCGATGATGGCCCGGCCCACCTGCCTGACCCTCGACGAGCCCTCGATCGGGCTGGCGCCCAACCTCGTCTCCCAGGTGCTCGGGGCCATCACCCGGATCCGCGACACCGGCGTGACCGTGCTGATCGTGGAGCAGAACGCCTCGCAGGCCCTGGCGATCTCCGACCGTGCCTACGTCATCGAGAGCGGGTCGATCGTGCTGGAGGGGACCGGCGCCGAGCTCGCCGAGGACCCCCGGGTGCGCGAGGCCTACCTGGGGGTCTGATGGCGGAGTTCCTGGTCCACATCGAGATCGTGTGGCCGCCCGAGGCGCCCGAGGAGCAGCGCGCGGAGGTCTTCGCCCGCGAGCTCGAGCGCGGGCAGGAGCTCGCGGCGAACGGCCAGCTGCGCCGGCTCTGGCGGATCCCGGGACGGTGGGCCAACTGGAGCCTGTACGACGTCGCCGACGCGACCGAGCTGCACGCGGCGCTGAGCTCGCTGCCGCTGTACCCGTGGATGGACATCGAGGTGCACGCCCTGGCCGAGCACCCGAACGACCCCCGCGCCCTCGGCCTCGAGCCGGGCACGGGACCGACGACAGGAGGGGACGAGTGACCATCCGCCTGCTGGCGATCACGCCGATCTGGGTGAGCGAGGAGGAGCTCGCGCGACGGCAGCGTCGCTACGACGAGCTGTCCCCGGCCAGGGTCACGGTCGCGCTGGAGAACCTCGGGCCGGCGTCCGGCGTCCCGGCCGCCCTGGAGACCGACGACGACATCCGGGCCAGCGAGGAGGCGCTCCTCGCGCGCTACCGCGAGGTCGAGCCCACTGGGTGGGACGGCTACCTCCCCGACTGCGTGCTGGACCCGGTCAGCGGGCTCGACCACGGCCTGCCGCGACCGGTCTTCGGCCTGGGACGGCTGGCCTCGGCGTTCGTCGCCGGGCAGGGGGCCCGGCTCGGCGCCGTGGCCCGCAACAAGGCCATCGCGGCCGAGCTCGACCGCAAGCTGGGGGAGTACGCCGTCCCGCAGGTCGCCCCGACGGGGGTGCTCGACCTCACGGTCGACGACATCGCCGACGACGCCACCTGGGGGGCCGCAGTGGAGGAGCACGTGCGCGACCTCGAGTGCGACTTCGTGCTCAACGCCTGCTCGGCCGTCGACGTGACCGCCGGCGCGCGGGCGCCGTACCTGCTGGACCCGACGCGGACCGCCCTGGCCCTCCTCGGGCTGCGCGGCGAGGCGACGGGGGCCGCGCGGTGAGCGCGGAGCAGGAGGGCCCCGACCTCGTCGTCGCCGGTGCCGGCGGCGGGCTGGTGGGCGCCCTGCGCGCCGCCTCGCTCGGGCTCTCGGTGCTGGTCGTGGAGCGCAACGAGCACTTCGCCCGGGGCAACAACACCGCCATGTCGACCGCGATGGTGCCGGGCGCCGGCACCCGCTGGCAGCGCGAGGCCGGGATCGAGGACTCGCCCGAGACCTTCGTCGCCGACATCCGCGCGAAGACCCACGGGGAGGCCGACGAGCGCCTCGCCGCCGCCCTCGCCGGGGTGAGCGCCCGGCTGGTCGAGTGGCTCGCCGACGACGTCGGCCTGCCGCTCTCGCTGGTCACCGACTTCCCCTACCCCGGGCACTCGCGCTTCCGGTGCCACACCGTCCCGGGCCGGGCCGGGGAGGCCATGCTGCGCGACATCGTGCGTGCGGTGCGCGAGAGCGACCTGGTCGACCTGATGGTGCCGGCCCGGCTGACCGACGTCGTGGTCGGCGAGGGCGGCGTCGAGGAGGTCGTCGTCGAGACGCCCCACGGCGAGGAGCGGATCCCCACCCGGGCGGTGGTGCTGGCGACCAACGGCTTCGGTGCCGACACCGACCTGGTGGCCGAGCACCTGCCCGAGATCGCCGGAGCGACGTACCACGGCAGCGAGGGGTCGACCGGGGACGCGCTCGCGATCGGTGCGCGGCTGGGGGCGGCCACCGCCTTCCTCGACGCCTACCAGGGGCACGCCGCCCTCACCCCGGCGGCGACGCTCGCGGGCTGGGCCACGGTCATGCACGGCGGCTTCCTGGTGGACCAGCACGGGCGCCGCTTCGGGGACGAGACCACCGGATACTCCGAGTACGCCGCGCAGCTGGCGGCCCAGCCCGGCGGCAAGGGCTGGATCGTCCTGGACGAGCGGGTCCACGAGGCGTGCCTGGCGTTCGAGGACTACCGGGCCACGGTCGACTCGGGCGTGGTGCGCACCGCCGGGACCGTCGAGGAGCTGGCCGCGGCGACGGGGGTCGACGCCGGTGAGCTCGGCCGCACCTTCGAGCTGGCGCGGGAAAGCGCCGAGGGGCGCGCGGACGACCCGTTCGGCCGGACCGGGTGGGGGGCGCCGCTGAAGGCGCCGTACCGGGCGATCCCGGTGGCGCCCGCCCTCTTCCACACCCAGGGCGGGCTGGTCGTCGACGAGCACGCCCGCGTGCTGACCGGGAGCGGGGAGCCGGTGACCGGCCTCTACGCCTCGGGCGGGGCGGCGGCCGGCATCTCCGGGCACGGTGCCAGCGGCTACCTCGCCGGCAACGGCCTGCTGCCGGCGCTGGGCCTGGCGTTCCTCGCCGCCGAGCACGTGGCGGCCGGGAGGCGCTGACCGGTGCCGCCGCGGGGCGGCCGGGCCCTCAGCGCGGCCCGGTCGAGCCGCGACCCGGAACGGTCCGGCGACGCCGGAGCAGGACGGCTGCGCCTCCACCCACCAGCACCATCCAGGCGACGGCCAGGACGGTGGCGACGTCGGAGCTGCCGCGGTCGGGATACCCGGAGGTGACCTCCGGGGGCAGCATCTTGGTCTCGCCGCCCTCGTTCTGGTGGACCACCGCAGTGACGTGGCCGGCGGGATGTGCCACCAGGGCGCCGACCGGGTTCCCGGTGAGGACCGTGGGCAGGTTCGCCAGCACCGTCCCGATCTCCGGCGAGCGCAGGTCGGAGTCGCGATACTCGGGGTAGCCGAGGTGGTAGACGGCCGAGACCAGCATCGAGAGCGCCAGCGCCAGTCCCGCGAAGCCCAGGGTGCGCCGGCGACCGGTGCGGTCACCGTGCATGACCAGGAAGGCGATCGCCGCGGGGAGGACGAACAGGCTCAGCGCGTCCACGGCGCCGTACACGAGCCCGCGCCACAGCACCTCGAAGGCCAGCCGCCAGCCGTCCGGGCGGTCCGTGCCCTCGCCCCGCAGCACCACACCCACGAGGAGGAGCGCCACGACCGCACCCACGACCAGGCTGCTGCGCAGTCGCGTGCCCCAGAGGTCGCGCAGTTCGGGGCCCTTCGCCGCCAGGAAGGCGAGGAACCACCCGAGGGCGATCGTGAAGTAGACGAGGTGGTAGAGGTCGCGCTGCAGCCCGATCAGGTCGCTCCCGACGACAGGGACGAGGAACAGCAGCGCGGCCGTGCCGGCGAACCACCACCAGGGGCTCAGGGAGCTCCCGGGCCACGTGGTCGTCGTGGTCGGGGAGTGACGGGTCGGAGCAGGTCGGTCCATGTGGATTCCCCCTCGCCTCCACGGTGCGAGTGACCCGCGCCCCCGGGTTAGGGCCCAACGTCCCTGTCGACCGCCCGCCCCGGTGCACAGGGTGGAAGTGACCCCCGGGAGTGCCTCCATGACCCAGACCGACGTACCCGCCACCACGTCCGCCGCGACGGCTCCTCATCCGCCGCCGCCCGATGACGCCCGCCTCTCCGAGGTGGACGCGCTCGTCGCCACCGCAGAGCACGCGGCCGAGCTGTTCCGCGAGCTCGACCAGGAGCAGGTCGACGCGATCGTCGACGCGATGGTGCGCGCGGGCGTGAGAGCCGCCGCCGAGCTGGCGCAGGTGGCCATCGAGGAGACCGGGTTCGGCGTCTTCGAGGACAAGGTGGTCAAGAACTACGTGGCCACCGAGTTCCTCTCCGACTACCTGCGCGGCAAGCGGTCGGTGGGGGTGATCGACGAGGACGTCGAGCGCAACATCGTCCGGGTCGCCGAGCCGATCGGGGTGGTCCTGGCGATCACGCCGGTGACCAACCCGACCTCGACCGTGCTCTACAAGGCGATCGTTGCCGCCAAGACCCGCAACGCGATCCTGTTCCGGCCCTCGCCGTACGCCATCCGCTGCTGCGAGCGGGCGGTCGAGATCCTCCGGGAGGCGGCGGAGGCGGCGGGCCTGCCCCCGGGCGCGCTGCAGGTCATCCCGGACGCCGCGCACGAGGTCACCCACCACCTCTTCAAGCACCCGGGCGTCGACTTCATCTGGGTCACCGGTGGCCCGAAGATCGTGGCGCTGGCCAACGCCGCCGGGAAGCCGGCGCTGAGCGTCGGCCCCGGGAACGCCCCGATCTACCTGCACCGCACCGCCGACGTCCGTGGCGCGGTCGTCGACATCCTGATCTCCAAGACGTTCGACGCCTCGGTCATCTGCCCGGCCGAGCAGACCTGCATCGTCGACGAGGCGGTGTACGACGACGTGCTCGCCGAGTTCCGCCGGATGGGCGCGCACCTGCTCACCGAGGTCGAGGCGGACGCGCTGGTGCAGTTCGCGTTCGGCTGCGAGACCGGCATCGGCGACAAGGTCAACATGGCCGCGCTCGGCCAGCTCGCGCCGTCGCTGGCCTCCCGCGCGGGGCTGCAGGTGCCGCCCGGGACCAAGATCCTGCTGGCGCCGCTGCCCTCCGACCTCGACCAGCTCGCCGCGCACCCGCTGGTGCAGGAGAAGCTGATGCCGGTGCTGGGCCTGGTCAGCTCGCCGAGCGTCGAGCACGGCATCGCGGCCGCGGTGCTGGTCACCGAGCACGGCGGCCTCGGCCACACCTCGGCGGTGTACGCCAACGACGAGTCGGTGGTGGACGCCTACGCGAAGGCCGTGCGCACCGGCCGGATCCTGGTCAACGCCCCGACGGCCGTGGGCGCGCTCGGTGGGGTCTACAACAACCTGACCCCGACGTTCTCCCTCGGCTGCGGCACCTGGGGCGGCTCGACGACGACCGAGAACGTCAACTACCTCCAGCTGCTCAACATCAAGACCGTCTCCCACCGGCGCACCCCGCCGCAGTGGTTCCGGGTGCCCGCCAACACCTACTTCAACGCCGGCGCGCTGGAGAACCTGCGCGACCTCGAGTGCGAGACCGCGGTCATCGTCACCGACGCCGACAGCGAGCGCCGGGGCGTGGTCGAGCTGCTCCGGGGCAAGCTGCGCACCCGGCACGTGCAGGTGTTCAGCGAGGTCGAGCCCGAGCCCACCGAGGCGATCATCAAGGCCGGCGTCGCGCTGCTGGACCGGGCCCGCCCCGACCTGCTCGTCGCGGTCGGCGGTGGCTCGGTGATGGACGCCGCGAAGGCGATGCGGCTGTTCTACGAGCACCCGGAGAAGACGCTCGACGACCTCACCCTGCCGTTCCTCGACCCCCGCAAGCGGGTGGCCGACTACCCGCGCGACGCGCACACGGTGCAGCTGGTGGCGATCCCCACCACCTCCGGCACCGGCTCGGAGGTCTCGCCGGCCGCGGTGATCACGGTGGGGGAGCACAAGGAGACGCTCGTCGACTACTGCCTCGTCCCCGACGTCGCGATCGTCGACCCGCTGCTGACCCTGAGCATGCCGATGTCGGTCACCGTCGACAGCGGGATCGACGCGCTGACCCACGCCCTCGAGGCCGCGGTCTCGATCTTCGCCTCGCCGTACACGGACGCCTTCTGCGTGCAGGCCGCCCGGCTGATCTTCGACGCGCTGCCCCGGGTGCACGACGACCCGGGCGACCTCGCGGCCCGCACCGACATGGCCAACGCGGCCACCCTGGCCGGGTTGGCGTTCTCGAACGCGTTCGTCGGCACCAACCACGCCCTCGCGCACGCGGTCGGGGCGCGGTTCGGGATCGCGCACGGTCGTGCCAACGGGCTCTTCCTCCCGCACGTGCTGCGCTACAACGCCGGGCTGCCGAGCAAGTTCATGCCCGCGCCGGGCTACTCGGCGTACGTCGCCCCGGAGAAGTACGCCCAGCTCGGCCGGGTGGTCTTCGGCGGCCGCGAGCCCGAGGAGAGCAGGCGGCGGCTGTTCCAGGGGGTGGAGGACCTGCTGGACGGGCTGGAGATGCCGCGCTCGATGCGGGCGCTGGGGATCCCCGAGGATGAGTTCGAGGCCGCGCTGCCGGACCTGGTGATGACCGCGTTCTCCGACCTGAGCAACCGCACCAACCCGCGGATGCCGCTGCTGGAGGAGCTGACCACGCTGCTCCGGCTCGGGTACGACGGCGGTGAGCGGCGTGCCGACTGACTCCGCCACCCGGTCGGTCGTGGTGAAGGCGCCGTTCGCGGAGGTGCTCGCCACGATCCGCGACGTCGAGTCGCAGGCCGACTGGATCCCCGAGATCCTGGAGGCCGAGCTGCTCGAGGTCTACGAGGACGACGAGCTGCCGGCGACGGCCCGGTTCAAGGCCTCGGCCACGGTCGGCACCGACGAGTACACGCTGAGCTACGAGCACACCGACACCACGATGAGCTGGACGATGGTCGAGGGGAAGCTGCAGACCGGGCAGGAGGGCTGCTACACCCTCGACGAGCTCGACCCGGGCCGGACCGAGGTCACCTACGAGCTGACCATCCACCACAACCTGCCACTGCCGGGCTTCCTGCGCCGCCGCGTCATCAACGGGCTGGTGGAGAGCACCCTCGGCGGGCTGCAGCGCTACCTCGAGGCGACCCCGCACGGGTCCTGACTCCCCGAAAGGGGCGATGTGCCCGCCCCGGACATCTGCACAGGGTGGACACGCCCCCCGACCCAGGAGATGAACCATGACCTTCCGCTACCGGGCGCGCCTGGCGGTCGCCACGCTGCTCACCCTCGTCGTCGCGGGAGCCGGACTCGGCTCCGCCGGGAGCGCGGGGGCCCAGCCGGCGCACCACCGCCCCCACCGCCAGCTCACGGTCATGACCCAGAACCTCTACCTCGGCTCGCCGCTCGACCCGGCGCTGAGCGCGACCACGCCGACGGAGTTCGTGACCGCCGTGGCGCAGATCTACGGCACCGCGGTGGCCACCGACTTCCCGAAGCGGGCGCAGGCCATCGCCGACACGGTGGCCGCCGAGGACCCCGACCTGGTCGGGCTGCAGGAGGTCACCAAGTGGATCGCCCAGCCGCTGGTCGCCGGGGCGAACCCGCCCAGCTACGACTTCCTGAAGATCCTGCGGGCGGCGCTGGCCGAGCGCGGCCTGCACTACCGCGTCGCCGCGGTGTCGAGGAACGCCGACATCGGGCCGGCGCCGCTGGTGTCCCCGACCTTCGGGTGCGGGGTGCCGACGTCGCCGACCACGCCGCAGTGCGTGGTGACGCTGCAGGACCGCGACGTGATCCTGGTGAACCGGGACACCCGCCACCTGTACGTGCGGCACTCGCGCAGCGGTGACTACAAGACCCAGCTGGAGTTCACCCCGCCGGAGTCGGTGCCGGTCTCGTTCGCCCGCGGGTGGGCCGCGATCGACGCGTCGTACTTCGGCACCCGCTTCCGCTTCCTGACCACGCACCTGGAGATCGAGCAGTTCGCCCCCGTGCAGGAGGCGCAGGCCCGGGAGTTCCTCAGGGGGCCCGCGCACGTGTGGCGCCCGGTCATCGCGGTCGGCGACTTCAACTCGCCCGCCGACCCGGCCACGACCAGCACGCCGACCGCGACGTACTCCCTGCTCACCAAGCGGTGGTTCCACGACGCCTGGAACGTCAACGGCGACGACCCGGGGCTGACGTGCTGCCAGAACGGCACGCTGAGCAACCCCACGTCCCAGCTGAAGACCCGGATCGACCTGGTGCTGGCCCACGGGTGGGTGCGGTCGCTGTCCGCGCACGTCGTGGACGACGAGGTGATCGACACGACGCCGCCGCTGTGGCCCTCCGACCACGCCGGCGTGGTGGCGACGCTGAGGCTGCCGCGCCCGCACCACTGACTTGATGCTGGTCACACCGGGCGCAACATCGGATCAATCACGACGAAACATGTGTTGGAGAGAGTGGAAGCCCCCACTCTCCCGAGGAGACGCATGACCCGCCTGATCGATGACCTGAACACCCTGCACGCCTCCTACGTCGACGCCATCAACGCCGCCGTCGCCGAGAACGACCTGACCCGCGCCGAGGAGCTCGCGGCCGGCTACGACAGCGACGCCATCCGGATGATCGCCGAGCGCGAGGGACGCACCGACCTGCTGCCGATCCGCCGCCCGGAGCGCCCGGACACCCCGCTGCGCCGGCTGGTGGCGAAGCTGGGTGCGCTGCGCGCGGCCTGAGCCATCCCTGTTTGAGTCCGGGTCCGGGTCCGGTGGCTGGCGGTGAGTCAGCCACCGTTTCCGCCGCGTGATCGGTGGCCTGCTCACCGCCCACTCGATCGTGCTCCGACCCCCTAGGGTCGGCTCGATGGCCGACCCGATCTTCAGCGACCGCCGCCTCGCGGAGGTCTACGACCCGTTCGACCCCGACCGCAGCGACCTCGAGGTGTACGCCGCGATCGCCGGCGAGCTCGGCGCCCGCCGGGTCCTCGACGTCGGCTGCGGGACCGGCACGTTCGCGTGCCTGCTCGCGGGTCGCGGGCTCGAGGTGACCGGAGTCGACCCGGCCGGCGCCTCCCTGGACGTGGCCCGCCGCAAGCGCCACGCGGAGCGGGTCACCTGGCTGCACGGCGACGCCACCACCCTCCCGCCGATAAAGGTCGACCTGGCGACCATGACCGCCAACGTCGCGCAGGTGTTCCTGACCGACGACGACCTCGCGGCCACGCTCGCCGGCGTACGCGCCGCCCTCCGGCCCGGTGGCCACCTGGTCCTCGAGACCCGTGTGCCCGAGCGCCGCGCCTGGGAGGAGTGGACGCCCGAGCTGACCCGGGCGCGGGCCGACGTCCCGGGCGTCGGTGGTGTCGAGACGTGGTGCGAGGTCACCGACGTGAGCGGTGACCTGGTGTCGTTCCGCTGGACCACCGTGTTCGACTCCGACGGGGCCGTGCTGACGTCGGACTCGACGCTGCGCTTCCGCGGGCAGCACGAGATGGTGAGCGCGCTGACCGCCGCCGGCTTCGTGGTCGTGGACGTGCGCGACGCCCCGGACCGGCCGGGCCGCGAGCTGGTGTTCGTGGCCCGTCGGGACTGACCAGCTCTCAGTGAGCGGCTTCGAGCAGCTTGCGTCGCAGCGTCATCGTGGCGCGGCTGTGCAGCTGGCTGACCCGCGACTCGGTCACTCCGAGCACCTGTCCGATCTCGGCGAGGGTCAGCCGGTCCCAGTAGTAGAGCGCGACCACGATCTGGTCGCGCTGCGGCAGCTCGCGCACGGCCGCGAGGAAACCGGGCGGGATGTCGTCGTCGGCGCCGGGCAGGTCGACCGCGGCGCGCGGCGTGTCCTCGTCGTCGAGCGTGGCGGCCTCGAAGCTGACGACACTGGTGTTGGCGGTCTGGGCGTACATCGCCCGCAGCTCGGCGACCGTGATGTCGAGCTCGGCAGCCACCTCCGGGTCCTTGGGGGCGCGGCCGAGCTTGCGCTCCAGCCGGGCCTGGGCGGCGTCGATGTCGCGGATCTTCTCGCGCACCGAGCGGGGGACCCAGTCGCCGGCCCGCAGCCCGTCGACGATCGCGCCGCGGATGCGGGAGACGGCGTACGTCTGGAACTGCAGGCCGCGGTCGGGGTCGAACTTGTCGATGGCGTCCATCAGCCCGATGACGCCATCGGAGACGAGATCGTTCTGGTCCACGGACGAGGGCAGTCCGGAGCGCACGCGGCCGGCGACGTACTTCACCAGGGGGGAGTACTGCAGGACCAGGCGGTCACGGGCGTCCTTGTCGCCGGACTCCTTGAAGCGCTGCCACAGCAGGTCGACCGAGTTGTCCGCCGTGTCCACGTCGCCCTCCCCGAGGGTCGCGACCGTCGGTCGGCCCGTTGCCCCGGGGTCAGGCTAACCGAATGATCAGCCCGCGTACTCGAAGTGCCACGGCTCCGGCCGGCTGCCGCCCGGCTCGGCCCAGGACGGGTGGCGCCACCCGAAGGCCGGCCCGTGCGCCAGCATCCACGCGTGCTCGGCGCTGTCGAAGCTCTCGATGCCCCCGCACAGGTCGACCGCGAGCCCCCAGCCGTGCACCGACGTGCCGGGGGTGGCGGTGAGGTTCGGCTTGAGCACGTGCACGCGCTCCTGGCCGTCGCGGGAGCGGTAGGAGTCGGTGATGCACAGCTCCGCGCCGTTGTCCTCCGCGAACGCCGCACCCATCAGGCGGTACGCGACGGCCGCGTCGCAGCGCAGCAGCTGGCCGCCGTCGGAGGTCGCGGTGCAGAGCGCGCTGTCGGGGACCTCGCCGTTGGGGTACGTCGGTCGCGGCGCCTCGGGCAGGTCGAGCACCTGGGTCGGGTCGACGGCGATGCCGTCGAGCCGGACCTCGAAGTGCAGGTGGGGCCCGGTCGTGTTGCCCTTCGAGCCCACGAGGCCGACCGGGTCGCCGGCGGCCAGGGTCTGGCCGTCGGTCACGTCGACCCGGGACAGGTGGGCGTAGAGCGTCTCCACGCCCCCGCCGTGGTCGATCCGGACGAGGTTGCCGGCCCAGTCGGGGTGCTCGATGGTCACGGTCCCGGCGCCGGCAGCCACGACCGGCGTGCCGGTGGGTGCCGCGAGGTCCTGGCCGGTGTGCTCGCCGGACGACCAGAGCCCGCCGTCGTCGCCGAACCCGGCCGAGAGCCGGTAGGAGCCCGCGGCCATCGGGATCCGGAACGGGCCGGACCCGTCGACCACCGGCGCGGGTGCGGCCGGGCCGCACACCCCGCCGGACGGCGGCGCCGGGTTGTCGCCGGACTGCTCGACGGTGGCACGGCGTACGCCGAGGACGCGCGCCGGCAGCGGCTGGACCGCGGCGGTGCCGGTGGCCGGGTCGGCGACGATCATCCGCCCGAGGCCCACGTAGACGGCGGTCTGCTCCAGCCCGTCCTGCCGGCCGCCGAGGACGACCACGTCGCCGACCTGGATCGAGGCGAGGGGGACCGCGCGCAGGTCCTCCCACTGCCCGGTGACGTCGGCGGGCAGGGTCACCGAGGTGCCCCAGGCGTTGGCGAGCAGGCCGCCGCAGGCGTACGTCGTGGCGTCGACGCCGTCGGGCACGGTCGGCAGGCCCACCCGGTGGAAGGCCTCCGAGACGGCACGCACGGTCTCGGCGGGGACGACGGTGACCGGGCGACCGTCGGGCGTCCTCGCCTGGGCGACGCCCGGGACGGGACGGTGGCTGGTGACGCGGACGGGCTCGAGCGGGGCGGCGAGGCGCCCGGGGTCGGCCAGCTCCTCGGCCGGGGGCGGGACGACGGCGGCGGAGCCGACACCGCGCAGGTAGTGCTCCCACGACCTGAGGGCGAGGCGGTTGCGCCGGTCCTGCGCGCGGTCGGTGACGGCGTACGACGCCTGGAACTGCGAGCGACGGATCGCGGCGTCCACGACCTGCCGCGCCGACCAGGTGGCCTCGATGCGCTCCTGCTTGCGCTGCGCCTTCTCCCAGGCCAGCCGGTCGCGCTCGGCCGTGGTGATGGCGTCGTCGAGGGCGCCCTGCACCATCTCGGCCAGCTGGCGGGCCGACTCGGCGTCGGCCGCGGCCTCGGCCGCCCGGTCCACGTCGGACTCGCCGGGGGTGATCAGGTTGCCGAGCGTGTGCAGCACCCCACCCCCGTCGCCGGCGACCTTGGCGCGCAGCTCGGCTGCGACGTCGGCTGCCTTCTCGGCGTTGCCGGAGAGCCGCTCGGCCTGGGCGCTCAGCGCCGAGACCCGCTCGCGGGCCGCGGCGTACGCGGCGTAGGTGTCCTGCACGCGTCGCTGGATCTCGACGGTGCGCGCGGGCGCGGTCACCTCGGAGGCGCTTCCCGTTGCCGCGGTCGAGGGGGAGGGGAGGAGCGCCAGGGCGAGGGCGGCGAGCAGCGTCGTCCGGAGTACGACGCGTGCGCGGGCGCGGCCGATGGCCATGGTGTCCTTCCTGGGATGGTGCGGTGGGTCAGTCGTCGAGGAACGCGATCTCCTGCAGCAGCGCGGTGCGCCGCTCGTGGGAGAGGGCGGTGACGTGGAGGGCGTCGGGGTCGATGGCGAGCGGGGTGGGCGCGATGGTCGCGGGCTCGACGACGACGGGCTCGGCGACCGCCACGGCCTGCGCCTCCACGGGCACCTCGGGCAGCGGGATGCTCGGGACGGCGATGCCGGCCACCGGGATGGTGCCGGCCGGGATGCCCGTGACGGGGGCGTCGGGCACGGGCGTCTCCGCGGCCGGGGTGCGAGGGACCGGGACGCCTTCGACCGGCAGGCCTTCGACCGGGATGCCTTCCACCGGGATGCTCGCCACGGGGGCGGAGGTGGGCGGCAGGGGGGCGCTCGGGACGGGGACCTGGTGCGGCTCCGCCGGCACCGCCGCAGCCGGGGCGGCAACGGGGGCGGCGTCGAGCTCGGGGGCGGCCGCGGCAGCAGCTGCGGAACGGCGGGACGCCTGCAGGCCCACGCCGAAGACGGTGCGGATCACTGCGGCCATCTCGCGCAGGGTCTCCTGGGCGGTGTCGGGGGCGAGCACCTGGGCCGGGCGTTCGGCGGCGATCGTCATGCGGACCAGCTCCTCGAGAAAGCGGTGGGGGTGTGGAGGGAGTAGGGGAGCGGCTCCACCGTCACGGTGGTCCGCACCTTCGCGAAGCCGCTGAGGAAGCTCAGCCGGTGCATCAGGAAGGTGCGCGCCGTCTTGGTGCCGGTCAGGGTCACCCGGCCGTCGGGGTAGATCGTGAACGTCTGGCCGGACACCGTGATCCCGTTGACGGTGGCGTCCTGCCGCGCCGCCGCGAGCGCGCTGACCGCGGTCTCGCGCGTGGTCGGCCCCTTGGCTGCCACTGCCGCCGCGGCGTAGCCGGCGGTGCGTACGTCGTCGGGCTCCGAGATCCTGGTCAGGAACACCGAGCCCGCGTCGACCGCGAGCACGCCGGCGGCGAGCGCGACCACGAGTGCCAGGCCGCGGAGGCTGAAGAGCCGCAGTGGTCCACTCATGACCTTCTCCTCAGTGAAGGATCGGAGGGTAGCGACTGGGGGCAGCACTCGGATGAGTGCCGCCCCCTGCGCAGAGAATCAGGTTCGATCAGCAGCCGCCGCCCGCGGTGGGCTGGAGTCCTCCGTTGTTCTCCTCGTACTTCCACTCGTTGTCCGCTGCGTCGGCGGAGCCCGCGGTGTTGTAGCCGGAGATGCAGAAGTCGCCACTGGCCGGGTCGCCCGAGACCGTGAAGACACTGTCCTCGTTGTGCTTCCAGCCGGCGGCCTCGAGTGCCGTGTCGGAGTAAGCGGTGGTGCTGGTCGCGTCGTCGGTCGCGATGGTCGCGGCAACCGTAGCGGCATTCTTCAGGTCCGACTTGATGCCGGCGTCAACGCCCTTCTGGCGCTGGTTGAGGAAGACCGGGATGGCGATCGCGGCGAGGATGCCGATGATGATGATGACCACGAGGAGCTCGATCAGGGTGAAGCCCTGGTCCTTCTCCTTCATGGACTTCTGCAGTCGAGCAAGCATGAGTTCTCCTGGGAGTCGTGCGGTGTCGAGCGCGGTTCCGCACCGGCTTGTGCCCGGGGGTCTTGGCGCGTCTGTCATCCCCAACTTCGGTGAGGGGAGCGGCCACCTTTAGAGCCGTTTGAGAAAAAGTTGAGAGTTCTCGCGGCGTGGTGGATTGCCGGACCCGAGTCCTCAAGTTCCCCACGGTGCAAACCGAAGTCATGGGTGCAAGGGGCGCTCGACGGCGAGCGCCCGTCGTACGCGTGCTCGGAGGAAACCGGTGTCGCAGCCCGCACGGGACAGCGGTTACACGCTGATCGAGGTGCTGGTCACCATCGTGCTCATGGGGGCGATGATGGCGATCGCTGTCGCGGGCTACGACCGCTGGGCCGCGGCCAGCGAGCAGTCCGGGACCGCGCGCGAGATCCAGTCGCTGATGCGCCAGGCGCAGCAGCGTGCGGTCACCGAGGGACGGGCGATGTGCGTGAAGTTCACGTCATCGCCGGCCCGCTACACGCTCTACCGCGGCGCGTGCGATGACACCGCCAAGACCAAGGTCAACGGTCCCTTTCAGGTCAACGGTTCCCGGGTCGGAATCGGCTCGCCGAGCTTCACCGACTCGACTGGCGGGGTGACCTTCTTTGCGCGTGGGACCGCGAGCCCCGGCTCGGTCACCGTGACCCGTCAGGGGTCATCGAAGGTGTACACGCTCGAGGTGGAGGGACTGACCGGTCGTGTCTCCCTCGACTGAGTCGCGGGAGCTCGGTCACGAGCCGCACCGTCGGGAGCCCGACCGCGCCGACAGTGGCTTCACCCTGATCGAGATCATCGTGGCGCTGGGCATCATCACGGTGGTGATGTCGGCGCTGCTGCCGCAGCTGGTCGTCGGCATCAAGTCCACCAGCACCTCGCGACTCATCACCCAGGCCAAGGGCGTCGCGCAGGGCCAGCTGGAGCGGATGCGGAACCTGCCGTACCACGTGGCCAAGGACTCCGGTGACTTCCTCGACGTCCTCGACTACTACTACACGAACCGAACCGCTCCGGCCGTCGCCGCGACCTGTACCAGTAGTGGCGGCTACCGGCCGCCGCTGACGTCATGGACCGGGTACGTCGGCTCGACCAACACCGCCCGTTGCGACTACGAGCCGGCGACCGGCGCGATGTACCGGACCGTGAGCGCGCCCCAGAACGGGTTCACGGTCGTGGTCACCACCCAGTTCCTGTCTGGTGCGACGCCGCCCCTGCCGGTCTCGCCGCCGAGCGGCTACAACACCCAGAGCACCGGTAACGACAGCCCCGCCGCCATGCAGATCGGCGTGACGGTCACCGTCCTCTACTCGGACCGGCAGACGTTGCGGCCCGTCTCGACGTATACACGCATCGCCGACCAGCCCACCGCCCCCGACCAGATCAAGGTGAGCGCGGACGCGACGGTCGTCGAGGTCGGCAGCGAGACCGCGAGCGACGGCGCGGTCACCCTCGACTCCGGGATCCTGCACCTGACCGGAGCACTGACCTACGCCAGCACTGCCGGCGCGACCATCGCCACCACGTCCGGGGGTGTCGCCAGCGGCGCCCAAGGTGGGGGGACCTCGACGACGCTTGCCGTGCCGCCGGTGGTCACCGCGGGATCCACGATGAGCCCCCCGGGCGACCTCACCTCTGGCTGCGGGCTCGTCTGCTGGGGCTCCACCCGCCTCGACAACGGCGGCGTCACCTCCCAGAACGGCTTGCCCAACGTGGGCTCCTGGTCGGCACCCATGCAGTCGCTGGTCACCGACAAGGTCAACAACGGCCTGGGCTTCGACAACGGACCCGCGAGCTCGCGGCGCACGGACCTCGCTCTCGCCGCTGGCCCGCTGCTGCGCCTGCAGGACACCGCCACTGCGACGCCGAGCGGGCTCACCAACAGCTGCGGCGCAGGTGCCACGGGCACGTCCTCGTACGTCACCGCCAGCGGCTACGTGCGCAGCACCGCGGTGAAGGATCCCGTGGCGCCAGCCGTCGTGGAGAGCTGTGCGCGAGCACGGGCGAGCACCATCGCGCTGTTCCCCACGACCTTCGCGCCCCAGGGCGTGGTGCAGATCGAGCTGCAGGCGGCCCAGGCAAGGTGCGTCGTCAACGGTGTCGGCCACGTGCCCGCCGGATCTTCCGACTACCTGGCGCAGGTGAGGTACCACCTCCCGGACGGCCCGGACAGCTACTCGGGCTGGAAGGTCATCAGTCCGTCATCGCCAGACCCCCTCGACAGCATCAACCTCGCGACGACCCTGGTCGGTGACGGGCACTACCTCGGCGACTACGTCGACTCATGGTCGGGCCTGACACAGGCAGAGGTCGAGAAGACCACCGGCACCGGGTCGGTAGCGGTGAACCTGCCCGGCGTGGTCACGCTGATCAGCCAACCGGTGCGCGTCGGAAGCACCCCGCTCACGGTCACGGCCAGCCCAAGCACCACCCCAAGCGCCAGCCCGAGTCCTAGCCCGTCAGCCGGCCCCACCGCCACGGACTCGTCATCTCCGAGCGCGTCGCCCTCACCGAGCATGAGTGCCAGCCCGAGCCCGACCGCCATCGGCGTGGATCTCACCTCCGCGCTGTCGCTCACTCTCGGTGTCACGAGCTGCTCGGCGAAGGACGCGCGATGACGCCGACGGTCGAGTGCGTCGAGGAGCCGTGCGACGAGGGCATGACGCTGGTCGAGGTGCTGGTCGCGATGGCGCTCTTCGCGGTTGTCGGCAGCCTGCTGCTCGGTCTCGCGTTGTCGACCAACGACGTCACCGAGGGCACCAGGAACCGCACCGGCGTGGCGGAGGAAACCCGCACCGCGATGGAGCGGATCACCCGTGAGCTGCGCCAGTCGTCAGGGCTGGAGGCAGTCACACTGCCGACGGTCGCCGCACCAGGCACCACGTCGTTCACGTTCTGGACTGACTTCAACGGCGACGGCGCCCAGACCAACAACGCCACGGACCCCGAAGTGCTGACCTATCGATGGAACGCCGGGACCCGGAAGCTCTCGCTCACCGCACAGACGGCCAGTGATCCGGAGACCCGACCGCTGTTGGCCGCCAAGGTGACGTCGTTCGAGGTCGGGCTGAAGAGCAGCCGGTGGGAGTACGACGCCGACGGCAACGGCAGCACCACCTGGCAGGAGCTGGACGCTTCGGCTGTGGGCAACAAGGACGGCGCCCCGAACGGCACCGAGCTGGCATACGTCGACCTGCTCGAGATCACCATGACGGTCGCCGACGTGGAGGGTGCCCAGACCTACCGCACCCAGGTCGACCTGCGGAACAGGAGCTGACCGTGAGGACCCAGACGATTCGCAGACCCGCGTCGGCTCGCGACGACCGCGGTTCGGCGATGATCATCACGCTGATGGTGATGGCGTTGGTGACGGCGCTCGCAACCACCGTCGCGGTGCTCACCATCGACAACCTGCAGTCGTCGTGGCGTGCCAAGCAGGCCGGCTCGGCGCTGAACGCTGCGGACGCCGGGGTCTCGCAGGCGATGAACTACCTGCGCAACAACGGAGTTCGCAGCCTGGCCTGCTCGCCGTCCTGCACCAGCAACGCCTGGGGCAACAGGACCACGCCCAGCAGCGAGACGTTGCCTGGCACGGCCGGCGAGGCATACAAGGCGTGGATCGAGGTGTTGGCGGCGTACCCTGCCAACACGACCGGTCGCTACCGGATCCACTCCACCGGGACTGCCTCCGGCGCGGCGTCGCGCAAGGTGACCGTCGACGTCACGGTGGCCACCACCCAGGTGCCGCGCGGCGTGTTCGCGCGTTCGATCAGCGGCGGTGGCTCCGCCTCGGTGACGCACGAGAGCATCTTCTCGACCGGCTGCGTGTCGAACCGCAAGCAGATCTCCATGGTCAACGGCGAGATCGACCTGGCCTACGGCATCCCCATCGGGGTGCACAGCTCGCAGTACATCACCGAGGCCAACAACGCCCCGCAGTACTGCCCCGACACCGACAACAAGCTCATCCACCGGGACAAGCACGGGAATCCGAACTTCTGCAACGGTGACTACCCGTACGACCAGGACCGGCTCGGCGGCAGCCTGACCAGCACGCCCTGCGCCACCACGCAGACGACGTACCCCGGCTACTACGGTGTGCAGGACCTCGACGGTGACGGCAGCAACGACGTCAAGGGGTCGTGGTTGAAGAACGACGACGCACTGTTCAAGCTCTTCGGGATCAAGACTCCGGCGCTGTCGCAGGCGCAGATCGACCAGCTCCGAACCATGGCGCAGGCGCAGGGGAACTACTGGACGACAGCGAGCTACGGCGGAGCCTCCGGTTGGGCGGTCCCTGACGAGGACAACGCGGTGATGTTCTTCGACCTCGCTGGTCAGCCGACCACCGGCCGCACGATCATCCTGAACCCGTTGGACGAGAGCAGGTTCGACCCGACCAAGTGGACCTCGGTGCCGAACACGAACGGCTGCCCCAATGCCCCGCGCTCACTGGTCATCGTGGTGCAGTCCGGCAACGTGCAGTTCAACGCCAACCTCGATCTGGCCGCCTCCCTGTTCCTGACCTCGGGGACCCCGTACGGCCAGGTCTACCGTGCCAACGGCACCGCCAACTTCCTCGGCACCATCTACGCCGACACGGTGAACCTGGTCGGCAACGTGGACATCTCGTTGAACCAGTGCTTCCTCGACAACGCCAGTCCAGCGCTGCTCGACGTACGGATCAGCTCCTACCGCGAGGTCGATCGCGGGATCTCCTGATTCCCGGCGGCAGGCCGCATGACGTCCCGGCATACCGCCGAGCCGAGGTGCTCCTGCATGCCGCTGTTGGTCCAGAGCCACTCTCGACGACGGTCGCGCCGTGCCGGTGTTCGCTTGCCCGTGGCGTCATCACCCTGCGTCGCCTTCGCCTCTCAACCACCGGTGATCGAGCAGTGCGGCCCGACCAACGACAAGGGCGACGGGACGTCATGCGGATCGAGGTCCCTAACCCTCACTTCGCATGACGTCCCGCCGCCCTCACAGGACGAGCAGGGAGCTCAGCCGATCATGTCGAACACCTTGAAGATCGGCATGTAGAGCGCCACGATCATCGACCCGACGACGCCACCGAGGAACGCAATCATCAGCGGCTCGATGAGGGCGGTGAGGGACTCGGTCATCGCCTCGACCTCCTCGTCGTAGAACTCCGCGATCTTGTTGAGCATCTGGTCGATGGCGCCGGCCTCCTCGCCGGAGGCGATCATCTGCACCACCATCGGGGGGAAGACCTCGTGCTCGGCCAGGGGAGCGGCGACGCTCTCGCCGCGGCGTACGGACTCCTGGACCTGCTTGAGCGCCCGGGAGATGACGATCGAGCCGGTGGTCTCCGAGACGATGTCGATCGACTGCAGGATCGGGACGCCCGAGGAGAGCAGCGTGCCGAGGTTGCGCGAGAAGCGGGTGAGCGCGAGCTTCTGGAAGAGCTTGCCGAAGACCGGCAGCCGCAGCTTCAGGGGGTCGACGACGTTGCGCACCCGCTCGCTGCGGCCGAACTTGCGCCACCAGGCCACGAACCCGATGAACGAGACGACGCCGATCGGCAGCAGGAACTTCATCGCCCCCGACAGCATCACGAGGATCTTGGTCGGCAGCGGGAGCTCGCCGCCGAGGTCCTCGAACATCTTCGAGAAGACCGGGACCACGAAGATCAGCATCGCGATGCACATGAGGATCGCGAGGACGAAGACCACGACCGGGTAGGTGAGCGCGGCCTTGATCTTGCCGCGCAGCTTCACCTCGGCCTCGAAGTTGTCGGCGATCTGGCGCATCGCGCCGTCCAGGAAGCCGCCGGCCTCGCCGGCCTTGGTCATGTTGACCATCAGCGGCGGGAAGGACTCGGGGAACTTCGCGAACGACGCCGAGAGGCTCAGGCCGGCCTCGACGTCCTGCTTGACCGCGCGCAGGATGCGCCGCAGCTCGGGGTTGTCCGCCTGGTCGGCCATGATCGACAGCGCCCGGATCATGGTCAGGCCGGCGTTGATCATCGTCGAGAACTGCCGGGAGAAGACCGCGAGGTCCTTGGTCTTGACCCGCTTCTTGCGACCGAGGGTGATCTCGCGCTGCATGCCGACGTTCGCCGGCTTCACCTCGAGCGGGACGTAGCCCATCGCCCGGAGCTTGTCGGCGACCGCAGCCTCGGAGGCGGCCTCGACCTTGCCCTCGGCGAACTTCCCGGAGGCGTCCCGGACCTTGTAGGCGTACTGCGTCGCGGTGGTGCTCACGGGTGTCTCCTGGGGCGGTGGTCGAGCGAGCGGGCGGTCACTGCCAGCTCGGGGCGGCGCGCTGGACGGAGGAGCCGGCCAGGGTGTCGAAGTCGGCGCGGTTCGTGCAGGCCTCCAGGCCTGCGGCGTAGGTGATCCGGCCCGCGCGCACCAGCGCGGCGAGGTGGGCGTTCAGCGTCTGCATCCCGTCCTTGGCGCCGGCCTGCAGGGCGCCCTGGATCTGCTGGAGCTTGTCGTCGCGGATCATCGCCCGGATGCCGGTGTTGCAGACCATCACCTCGACGGCGGCGGCCCGGCCCTGGCCGTCCGCGGTCTTGACCAGGGTCTGGCAGACGACGCCCTGGAGCGTCGCGGCCAGCTGGGTGCGCACCTGCTGCTGCTGGTCGGAGGGGAACACGTCGACCACACGGGTGATCGTGTCCTGCGCCGACTGGGTGTGCAGGGTGGCGAGGACCAGGTGGCCGGTCTCGGCCGCGGTCAGCGCGACCGAGATCGTCTCGAGGTCGCGGAGCTCGCCGACGAGGATCACGTCGGGGTCCTGGCGCAGCGCGTGCTTGAGGGCGGCACGGAACCCGTGGGTGTCGCCACCGACCTCGCGCTGGTTGACCAGGCAGCCCCGGTGCTCGTGCAGGAACTCGATCGGGTCCTCGATGGTCATGATGTGCCCCCGACGGGAGCGGTTGATCTTGTCGATGATCGCCGCGAGCGTCGTGGACTTGCCGGAGCCGGTGGGGCCGGTGACCAGGACCAGGCCGCGGGGGAGACCGGCGAAGGTGCCGAGCACCTCGGGCATGCCCAGGTCCTCCAGCGGCACGATCTCCCACGGGATCACGCGCATCACCGCGCCGAGGGCCTCGCGCTGCTGGAAGACGTTGACACGGAAGCGCGCGTGGCCGGGGACCGCGTACGCGAAGTCGAGCTCGAGCTCCTCCTCGAAGACCTTGCGCTGGCGCTCGGTCATCACGCCGTACATCACGCTGCGCAGCTGCTCGCCGTCGAGCGGAGGGAAACCCTCGATCGCCTCCATCTCGCCTCGCACACGCACGGTCGGCGGGGCGTTCGAGGTCAGGTGGAGGTCGGAGCCCTTCATGCGCAGCACCTGGATCAGCAGGTCGTCGAGCACCAGCCCGCGCTGGCCCGGCGCGCCGGCCGGGGAGGGGTGGGCGGCCGGCGTCTGGGGGGCGTACGCCGGCTGCTGCGGCTGCGCGTGCTGGACCGGCTGCGGCGCGGTCTGCGCCGGCGCTGCCACAGGAGCCGCGACCGGCGCAGCCGCCGGGGCGGCGGCAGGGGCAGCGGGGGCAGGGGCAGGCGCAGCCGGTGCGGTCGTGCCGGCGAACGAGAGGCCGAAGCCGTTCTTGAGTACTTCGTTCACGGGGGTGCTCCTCCGAGCGGGCGCAGGTCGAGGGTGTGGCCACCCTGTTCATCGGCCGCGCGGCGCCCCGACTTGAGCCGGCTCAGGCGACGACGCGCAGGACCTCCTCGATCGACGTCCGCCCCTGGGCGACCTTCAGCCAGCCGTCGTGCTTGAGCTCGGTCATGCCCTGCGACATGGCCGCCCGGGTGATGTCGTCGGTGGAGGCACGGGCGACCGTGAGCCGCGAGATCTCCTCGGTCACGCTCATCACCTCGTGCAGCGCCAGCCGCCCGCGGTAGCCGGTCTTCGAGCACGCGGAGCACCCGACCGGCCGGTGCAGCGTGGGCAGCGGCTCGCCCTCCTGCCAGGGGTAGCCGACCCGCAGCAGCTCCTCGCCCTCCGGGGTGTACGCCGTCTTGCAGCGGCCGCACAGCGACCGGCACAGGCGCTGGGCGAGCACCACGTCGAGCGCGGAGCCGACCAGGAACGGCTCGATCCCCATCTCCACGAGCCGGGTGACCGCAGACGGCGCGTCGTTGGTGTGCAGCGTCGAGAGGACGAGGTGGCCGGTGAGCGCCGCCTCCACCGCGATCTGGGCGGTCTCGTGGTCGCGGATCTCACCGATCAGCACGATGTCGGGGTCCGAGCGCAGGATCGAGCGCAGCGCCGAGGCGAAGGTCAGCCCGGCCTTGGTGTTCGTCTGCACCTGGTTGATGCCCGCGAGGCGGTACTCCACCGGGTCCTCGACGGTGATCACGTTGACGTCGGGCCGGTTCAGCTGGTTCAGCGTCGCGTAGAGGGTGGTCGACTTGCCCGACCCGGTCGGGCCGGTGGCCAGGATCATCCCGTAGGGCTTGGAGTAGGACTCCGAGAAGCGCCGGAAGTTGTCCTCGCTGAAGCCGAGGTCCTGCAACGCCAACTGGGTGTTGGTGTTGTCCAGGATCCGCGCGACGACCTTCTCGCCCCACACCGTCGGCAGCGTCGCGACGCGCAGGTCGATGCGACGACCGTCGTGGTTGACCGACATCCGGCCGTCCTGGGGGACCCGCCGCTCGGCGATGTTCATGTCCGCCATGATCTTGAGCCGGGAGATCACGCCGTTCTGGATGTTCTTCGGCGACCGGTGCGCGTCCTTGAGCACGCCGTCGATGCGGTAGCGCACCCGCAGGTCCCGCTCGGTCGGCTCGATGTGGATGTCGGAGGCCCGGTCGGAGATCGCCTGGGTGATCAGCAGGTTCACGAACCGGACGACCGGTGCCTCGTCGGAGACCTCGGTGAAGTTCGCGAGGTCCTCGGTCTCCTCGTCGGCGGTCAGGTCCGAGGTGAGGTCGTGCAGCTCGCCCTCGGCCCGGTAGACCTGGTTGATCTTGGTCTCGATCTCGGTGCGGTTGGCGATCGCGAAGCGCACCCGACGGCCGGTGATCCGGCCGAGGTCGTCCTTGAGCTCGATGTTGCCCGCCTGCCGCAGGCCGACCGCCACGACCAGCTCGCCGTGCTCCATCCGGAGCGGCAGCACGCCGGCCCGGCGCGCGAACTCCCCGGGCAGCAGCGCCGCCGCGGCCATCTCCACGGTGTACTCGGTGAGCTCGACGTACTCCAGCCCGGCCCTGCCGGCCGCCGTGCGCACCACGTCGGTGCGGTCGACCGTGCCGTCCTCCAGCAGCACCTCGAGGACGCTGCGGGCGCGCTGCGGTGCCGCGAGGGTGGCCGCGTCGACCTGCTCGGGGGTGAGGAGCCCCGCGTCGAGCAGGGCGTTGACGGTCTCTCGGGAGGCTTGGGCTTGCACGGTCACTCCTGGGGGATGACGGACAGCGCGGCGAGCGGGTTGTCGCGGTAGCGCAGGATGAGCTCCCGAGTGGCTTCGTCGATGCGTTCGTGGAGGGCACGGCGGTACGCCGTGAGCTGCTGCTCGGCGGTGCGCAGCCGCTGCTGGGCGTCGGCGACCTGTTCCTCGTCGTGCGGGTCGACCTCGGTCACCCACATCTCGCTGAGCACCGGTAGGTCCGGCAGCGGGTCGGCGGCGCGGAAGCTCACCAGGGCGCGGCGGGTCTGCCCCGACCCGGTATCGCCCAGCACCCGCACCAGGTCGTCGACGCTGAGCGGGGCGGCGGTCCCGGACTCCGCGTCCAGGACGTCGATGCGGGCGTGCACGAGGCGGCGCCAGTACGACACCTTCTCCTCCTCGGCCTCGAGCCGGTGCCGGTAGCCCCGGAGCTGCTCGAGGTCCAGGGAGGCGAGCTCGGCGGAGGGCACCGTGGAGGTGACCGAGCGGCGACGGCCGTCGCCCGAGGTCTGCGGACTCATCTGTTCATCACACCCGTTCGTCGACGAGCAGGGGGTCGACCCCTGCACGCTTCAGCATGACGGAGATGTCGTGGGTGTTGGAGCTCACGAGCTTCGCGTCGCGCACCGAGACGGTCCCGTCGAGCACCAGCCGGACCAGGTGCTGGTCGAACGTCTGGGTCCCCGAGTAGCCGCCGGCGGCGATGATGTCGTCGATCGTGTCCGTCTTGTCCGGCTCGGCGATCGCCTCGGCCAGCCGCGGTCCGTTGACCGCGATCTCCATCGCGACCGCCCGGCCGACGCCGTCGGCGCGGGGGACCAGCCGCTGGCAGACGATGCCGCGCAGCGACGTCGCCAGCCCGAGGCGTACCTGCTTCTGCTCGTGCGGCGGGAAGAAGTCGATGACCCGGTTGACCGTCTCCTTGGCGTCGGTGGTGTGCAGCGTCGACATCACGAAGTGGCCGGTCTCCGCGGCCGACAGGGCGGCCTTGACGGTGTCGACGTCGCGCATCTCGCCGATGAGGATGACGTCGGGGTCCTGGCGCATCGCGGCCCGCATGGCCACCGCCCAGTCGGCGGTGTCGGTGCCGAGCTCGCGCTGGGTGACGCTGGCGAGCTTGTCGCTGTGCACCACCTCGATCGGGTCCTCGATGGTGAGGATGTGCACCGCCCGCGACTCGTTGATCTCGTCGACCATCGCCGAGAGCGTCGTGGTCTTGCCCGAGCCGGTCGGGCCGGTCACCAGGACCAGCCCGCGCGGTTCGAGAGCCAGCTGGCGGATCACGTCGGGGAGCTCGAGCTCGGCGAGCGACATGGGGTTGTGGCGCACCAGCCGGAGCACGCAGCCGGCCGTGCCCCGCGAGCGGAAGGCGTTGACGCGGAAGCGTCCGATCCCCGGCACGGACAGGGCGTAGTCGGCCTCGTTGGTCGCGGCGAACTGCGCGGCGACGTCCGGGGGCATGGTCTCGCGGATGAGCGCCTCGGCGCTGTCGGCGGTCAGCGGGTCGGCCTGGAGCGGGACCAGGGTGCCCGAGATCCGTACGCGCGGCGGGCCGCCCACCTTGATGTGCAGGTCCGAGCCGTGGTTGACCACGACGGCCTGCAGGAACGGAGCGATCTGGAGCGTCAACGGGGGGCCTCTCGGTCGGCAGTCGACAGTGCGCGGGGGACCACGGTCCTCCTCTGTATCGGTCGGGGAGGCCCCCATCTGTAGACCGCGTGCCGAGAACCTCATGACGGGAAATCCCGTGCCGCCCGTCAAGTCGCGGGCCCGGGCCGCCGATGACCACTTCGACCCGATTCACCACCCCACCACCACTTCGAGGACTCGATGGCACGCACCCTGGTCGGACTGGACATCGGCAGCACCGGTGTCCGCGCAGCCGAGCTCGTCCCCGGGCGACGCCGGTCGACCTTGCGCCGCTTCGCCTCGGTCCCGCTGGCTCCCGGCGTCGTGCGCTCGGGCATCGTCGTCGACGGTGAGGCCCTGACCGCGGCCCTCAAGGAGCTGTGGTCGAAGGGCCGGTTCGGCTCCAAGGAGGTGAGCCTGGCGATCGCCAACTCCGGGGTGATGGTCCGGCAGATGGTGCTGGACTGGATGCCGCCGGCGGACTTCCGCCAGGCGCTGCGCTACCAGGTGCAGGACGCGCTGCCGATGCCGGTCGACGACGCCAACCTCGACTACCACCTCCTCGACGAGCTCGAGCTGGCCGAGGGCGACGAGGACCCGCGGCGCGTGGCCCGGATCCTGCTGGTCGCCGCGGCCCGCGAGGTCGTGGACCCCTTCGTGGACGCGGTCCGCGGGGCAGGCCTGCGCACCCGCGGTGTCGACCTGCTGCCCTTCGCGCTGGTCCGCGCCCGGACCCCGGGTGGCCTCGACCCGGCCGGCGAGGCCGAGGCGATCGTCGACATCGGCTCCGACGTGGTGTCGGTCGTGGTGCACGCCGGTGGGGTGCCCCGCTACGTGCGCATCATCCCGGGCGTCGGGGGCGACTCGATCACCCAGGCGGTGGCCAACCGCTACCAGTGGACCTGGGAGGACGCCGAGCGCACCAAGGTCTTCGTCGGCCTCCCCGGCCACGCCCGGCTCGACGAGTCCCAGCGCGCCACGGTCGCGCCCCGTCACGACGGCCTCGACCACCCCGCCCAGCAGGTCGTGGTCCGGGCCGCGACCGACCTGGTCGGCGAGATCGGCACCACGCTCGACTTCTACCGCGCCTCGGCCATCGAGGCCGCCGGCGAGGCTGCTGCGCCGACCGAGGTCGCCCGGGTGGTGCTGGCCGGGTCCGGCGCCCGCCTGGCCGGTCTCCGCGAGCTGCTCGAGGAGAAGGTCGGCGTGCCCGTGGAGCGCTACGACGTGATGGCGCACGTGAAGGCCGCGCACGGCGCGCGCCTCGACGCCGGCGACGAGGGCGTCCTGGCCGTGGCGGCCGGGCTCTGCGCGGGAGCGGCGCGATGAAGCTGCGCAGCGCTGCCCACCACCCCGCGCCGGGGCTGCCGCGCGTCAACCTGCTCTCCCAGTCGGAGTTCGACCGGATGGCGGTGCGCCGGATGCGCCGGCGCTTCGTCGCCGGGGGCGTCGTCATGGTGCTGCTCGCCGGGGCCGCCTGGTTCCTCCAGCACCAGCGGGTCGCGGAGGCCGAGAAGCTCGTCGCGGTCGAGCAGGCCGAGACCAACCGGCTCAGCTCGCAGACCCAGACCCTGACCACCATCCGCACCTTCGTCACCGGGGTCGCCGCGCAGAAGCAGACCGTCGCCACGACCATGGCGCGGGAGATCTACTTCTCCCGGGTGCTCTCCGGGATCCGCGAGGCCAGCCCGTCGGGGACGACGCTCCAGTCGATCGCCGTGACGCTCGCGGCCGACGCCGCCGCGGCGGGCGCGACGCCCGCGCCCGCTGCTGGTACGACGCCCGCCGGCGCCTCGGTGTGCCCGGGGCCCGACCCGTTCAAGACCGAGACCATCATCGGCTGCGTGACGCTGTCCGGCACCGCCGTCAGTCGCGCCGAGGTGGGGGAGCTGGTGACCAACCTGGGCAGCATGGGCCTCTTCGTGGAGCCGTTCATCTCGACCACGACCGCGGGCGACACCGCGACGGTGACCTTCAGCGGCTCGGTGGGGCTGTCCGAGAAGCTCTTCAGCAACCGCTACGCGCCGGCCGAGGCCGCCACGCCGGCCGACCCGGCAGACCCGGCGACCGCCCCGGCCGACCCGGCGGCGACGGACGGGGGTGCGTCCTGATGGACCTCAGCACTCCCAACGCCACGAAGGCCCTCGGTGCCCTCTCGCTCCTGGCGCTCGGCGCGGTGAGCTGGGTCGCGGTCATCGGTCCCGAGACCAGCACCCTCGCCGACACCCGGCTCCAGGTCGAGTCGGCGCGCCAGCAGAACACCATGCTCACCCAGCAGCTGGCCCAGCTGGAGCAGCAGCGGGGCGAGGTCACCGCGGCGCGGCGTACCGCCCGCGAGCTGGCCGCCAAGTTCCCGCCCACCGCCGACCAGCCGGGCCTGTTCCGGGAGGTCACGGCCGCGGCCGTGGACGCCGGCATCGGCCCCAACGGCGTGACCACCCTGGCTCCCACGCCGCCGGTGATCGGCGCGGGCGCCGGCGCCGGCGTCACCGCCACGCCGGCCCCGGGATCCGGACAGCTGGCCAGCCAGACCGTGTCGGTCTCGGTCACCGGCAGCTACGACCAGACGCTGCAGCTGCTGGAGAACCTCGAGCAGATGCCACGCGCCTACCTGATCGACTCGGTCAGCCTCTCCGGGGGCGGGACCGACGGTGGGTTCACCACCACCATCGCGGGCCAGATGTTCGTCATGCCGCCGGTCGTCGACCCCGGCAAGACGATCAACATGAACGCGACGACCCAGAACTGACCGGGGGAACACCACATGGAGCCGACCACCCAAGCACTCATCGTCTCGCCGCTGCTCGTCCTGCTCGTCCTTCTTCTCGTGATCTCGTCGCGCCGTCGTCGCGCCGCGGCCGCCGCGTCCACGGCCCAGCCGCAGCGCCCGGCGCCGGAGGTGCACGCCGCCCCCGTGGCCGAGGCCGCTCCCGTCGTCGAGGACGTACCCGCGGCCGACGCTGCCCCCGAGGCCGCACCCGAAGCCGCCCCCGAGGCCGACGGTGACGTCGAGGCGGAGGTGGAGGGCGAGGCCCCGGGCGGCCGGAGCAGGCGCACCCGCAGGTGGCGCGGCCGCCGTGGCCGCGGCGCGAAGGACACGACCGACACTGCCGACGGCGAGCCGCAGGCCGACGAGGTCCGGGCGGACCTGCCGGACACCGACGACTCGGACTGGGTCGAGTTCGACGCCCTGGAGGCGTCCGCGGCCCTCGAGGCCGCGTTGGGCGAGCAGTTGCCAGGCACCGGCGCGATCGCCCCGACGGAAGGTGTCACCGCCGAGCAGGCGGCGGCCTACCTCCGTCAGGTGTCCCTCGTGGTCCGGGGCCTGGCCGAGCACACCAGCGAGGACGAGAACCCGCACCGCACCCTGGCCCGGGTGGCCGCGGCCGTCGAGCGCCTCGGGGCCCCGGAGGGCATCGCCCGGCCGCACCTGCCGCTGCCCAGCGACCCGCTGCCCCACGCGCTGGGTCGCGGCCCGCGCCGCCCCAGCCACCTGCGCGAGCTCTCCGAGCCGGCCCCGCCCGCGGCCGTGCACGACACCTCGTTCCTGACGCTGTCCGCGCCGGCTGCCGACCCTGCTGTCGCCCCGGCCGTCGACCCGGGCGTCGAGGTCGCACCGACGCCCGCCGACGCCGGCGTGACGGTGACCCAGCTGCCGCCCGCGCTGCCCGACGCCGCCGCGCTGACCGCGCAGCTGCCGGAGCCGGAGGCGCAGCCGCATCCGTCCCTGGACCACGAGGCGCCACAGGTCGCGGCCCCGGCGCACGAGACGCGGGCCTTCGAGCCCGCCGCCTCCGAGCCCGCCGCCTCCGAGCCTCCGACACACGAGCCCGCCGCCGTCGAGACGCCGGTGGACCTGCGGTCGACCCTCACGGCGCACGACGACGAGGTCGTGCTGCCTGTTCCCCCGCCCGCGTCGAGCGCACCCCCGGCCGGCCGTCGCCGGTGGCGTCGCTAGTCATCCCGCAAGGAGTAGGTCCATGACGATCGTCTTCGAGGATGAGGAGCCCGCCGCCCCCCAGCGGCTCTCCGTCCCCGACCAGCTGGCGCGGCTGGCAGGCCGGTACGCCGCAGACGGCGACCTCCGCCGTGCCCAGCTGGCCTCGTGGGCGGGCGACGTGCACCTGCTCGAGGAGCTGCTGTGGGAGAACGGCCTCGCCGAGGCCGACGACCCGGTCGCGCAGCTGGCCGCGGTGGGGGAGGCCGTCGCCTCCGCGCTGGAGGCCGTGGCCGCGTCCGCCCTCGGCGAGCTCACCGCCCGCCAGGTGGTGGAGACCGCCCGTGAGGCGATGGTCTCGACGTTCGACGAGTCCGTGCACGAGGTGCTGATGGAGCAGTTCGCGCAGCTGGACCACCTCGACGCGTGCGACCCCCTGGAGCACGAGCCGGAGGAGGGTGGGCCGGCGGCCCGGCGCCTGGAGGGCCGCACCCCCGAGGAGCTCGTCGCCGAGCTGCGCGCCGCCGCGTTCGACTGCCTGGCCGTCGCGGAGGTGATGGACCGCGAGGGCGAGCAGGACGCGGCGTACCGGTTCGTCCACCAGGCCGACGTCGCGGCCTTCGAGGCCTACCTGGTCGCGGCCGCCGTGCACGCGGGCGACCACCAGCTCGCCACGGTCGACCTGCGCTGGGACCTCGCCGGCGACCTCGACCCGCTCGCGTGGGCGTCCCGGACGGACGACGCGTTCGCCACCCTGCGCCGCGAGCTGATCTCGCTGGTCGGCTCCGCCGAGATGGAGGCGCTGTGGCGCACGATCGAGACGAGCGGGGAGCCGTCATGACCGGCGCGACCCTGGCCGGGCCGCTCCCGGCCGCGCTGCTGCCCACCGCCCTGGGGGTGCTCGGCCTGCTCATCGGCTCCTTCCTCAACGTCGTGATCCACCGCGTGCCGGCGGGCGTCTCCCTGGTCTCACCCGGCTCGGCCTGCCCCGCGTGCGCGCACCCGGTGCGACCTCGCGACAACGTGCCGGTCGTCTCGTGGCTCGTGCTGCGTGGCCGGTGCCGCGACTGCCGGACCCCGATCTCGGCGCGCTACCCGATGGTCGAGCTCGCGACCGGGCTGCTCTTCGCGATGACCGGCTGGCGGTTCGGCCCGTCGCCGTACACCGCGGCCGCGCTCGTGGTCATGGCGGCCGGTGTCGCGCTCTTCCTCATCGACCTCGACCACCGTCGGCTGCCCTTCGCCGTCACCGGGGCCGCGGCGACCGGCACGGTCCTCGCCCTGGCGATCGACGTCGTGGTGCGCGGGCCGGGCGCGGTGCCGACGGCGCTGCTCTCCACCGCACTCTGGCTCGGGGTGTACGGCGGGATCTGGCTGCTCACGCTCGGCCGTGGCATGGGGCTCGGTGACGTCGCGCTCGCGCCGGTCCTCGGGCTGGCCCTGGGCTGGCTCGGCTGGGGCACCAGCATCGTCGGCCTCGCCCTGGGCTTCGCGATCGGGGCCGTCGTGGGGGTGCTGCTGATCGCGACCGGCCGCAGCCGGCTCGGGATGCGCGTGCCGCACGGCCCGTTCCTGCTCAGCGGGGCTGCGATCGGCATCTTCGCCGGTGGCTCCCTGTGGGACGCCTATCTCGGCGCCGTGGGCCTGGGCTGACCGGAGGCTTCTCGGGATGGACGATCTGGCGATCGGTCGGCTGCGCCGCGCGCTTGCCGCCGACCGGGCCACCGCGGCCGAGCGGGCCGCGGGGTCCGGCTCCGCGCTCACCCTCGACCCGGACGGCACCGACGTGTGGGCCGCGCCCGCGCCGCGGGAGGTGCCCGGCCGGCGGCCGGAGGAGGCGAGCGGCAACCACCTGGACGACGCCGTCGTCGTGACCGGCGCCGACCTCACCATCCACTGGGCCGCGCGCGCGGTCACCGACATGCTGGGGTACGCCGCCGGGGAGCTCGACGCGCGCAGCGCCCGCGCGCTGGTCCACCCCGCCGACCACGCCGCCGTCACCGAGGCCGTCGACAGGGTGCTCGCCGACCCACGACGCACCGAACGGCTGGTGGCCCGGCTCCGGGACCGGCAGGAGCGCTGGCGCTGGGTCGACGGGACCGTGCACAACCGGCTCGACGACCCCGGGGTGCGCGGCCTGGTCGCCCACCTGCGCGACGTCACCGACCGGGTGCGGGCCGAGGACGAGCACCGGCTCTCGCGGGCCCTGCACGAGGCCATGGTCGAGACCGCGCAGGAGGGGATCGTGGTGACCGCCCCCGACGGCACCACGTCGTACGCCAACGCCGCGATGGCGCAGCTGCTCGGCAGGCCGCTCGAGCTCCTCTACGGCAGCGACGTGGTCGCCGGGCTGCTGTCGGAGCAGGTCGGCACCGACCCCGGCGCGGAGCCCGGGTCCTGGCGCCGCGAGGTCGGCTACCGGCACCCGGAGGGGTCCGAGCGGCTCTTCGAGGTCGCCCACACGCCCCTGAGCCGGGAGGGAGACCCTGCCCTGGGGTCGCTGGTCACGGTCTCCGACATCACCGAGACCCGCCGGGCTGAGAGCGCGCTGCGCCGGCGGGCGCTCTACGACGCGCTGACCGGGCTGCCCAACCGCTACCTGCTGCTCGACCGGCTGGAGATGGCGGCCGCGCGGCAGTCGCGGAACGAGGGAGCGGGCACCGCGGTCCTCTTCCTCGACCTCGACGGGCTCAAGCCGGTCAACGACCGCTACGGCCACGACGCCGGGGACCAGCTGCTCCGGGAGGTCGGCGCCCGCCTGGCCCGGTCGGTCCGCGCGAGCGACACGGTGGGCCGGCACGGTGGGGACGAGTTCGTCATCGTCTGCGAGGACATCGACGAGGCGGGTGCCCTGTCGGTCGCCGCGCGCGTGCAGGCGGCCATGCGGCCGCCGGTCGAGCTCGAGGCGGTGCGCACCCGGGTGGGCGCCAGCATCGGGGTGGCGCTCTCACCGCCCTGCGACCCCGCCGACATCCTCCGGTGGGCCGACGCCGCGATGTACCACGCGAAGAAGCACGGCGGCGGCCGCGTCGCCGTGGCCGTCGAGCACGGCGACGGGCCGCCGTCGTGGCGGCTCGTGGCACCCCCCGACTGACGGTGGGGCCTACCGGCCGGGGATGTCGTGGGAGCGGGTGAGGGCGCCGGTCTCGCGTGCCGTCGCGGAGGACACGGCCGGGCTCCAGAGCCACCCCTGGGCGGCGTCGCAGCCGAGCTCCTGGAGCATCCGGGCGTCCTCGGGGGTCTCCACCCCCTCCGCCACGGCGACGAGCCCGAGGGCCCGGGCGAGCTCGACGATGGACGCGGCGATCGCCTGCGCCTCGGCGTCGGTGGCGATCCCGGCGACGAAGCTGCGGTCGATCTTCAGCATCGTCAGCGGCAGGGTGCGCAGGTAGGCCAGCGAGCTGTGCCCGGTGCCGAAGTCGTCCACGGCGACCAGGAACCCCCGGTCCCGGAGCCGGGTCAGCACGGCGACGGCGGTGGTCGCGTCGGCCATCACCGCGCCCTCGGTCACCTCGATGAGGACCTGGTGCGGTGCGAAGCCCGCGGCGCGGACCACCTGCGCGATCCAGACGTCCAGCCCCGGGTCGCCCAGCGTGTGCGGGGAGAAGTTGACGGCGACGTAGCTGTCCTCCGCCATCGCGCCGGCCGCCCGCAGGTGCCGGGCGTCGGCGAGCGCCCGGCGCAGCGCCCAGCGGTCGAGCTCGGGCGCGAGGCCGACCTCCTCGGCCACGGACACGAAGCGGTCCGGTGGCACGGAGCCGTGCACCGGGTGGTGCCAGCGCGCCAGCGCCTCGGTGCCCACGACCCGGCCCGTGGCGAGGTCGACGACGGGTTGGTGGTGGACCATGAGCTCGTCGGCCTCGAGGGCACGACGCAGGTCGCTGCCGAGCTCGGACCGCTCCTCGGTGTGGGCGGCGAGGTCGGCGTCGTACACACGGACGCGGTGCCGGCCCGAGACCTTGGCGGCGTACATCGCGGTGTCGGCCCGGCTGATCAACGTCCCGGGTGAGGGGGAGGGGGACAGGGCCACCCCGATCGAGGCGGTCAGGCGCACCTCGCCCTCGGACATCGGGAACGGTGCGTCCAGCGCCGCGACGAGGTCGTCGGCCAGCAGCCGGGCCGCGGCCTCGTCCACGTCCTCGCAGACGACGAGGAACTCGTCGCCCCCGAACCGCGCCACGGTGTCGGTGGGGCGGGCCGAGTCCTTGAGCCGCGCGGCCACCCGGACCAGCAGCTCGTCGCCGACCACGTGCCCGCGGACGTCGTTGACGAACTTGAACCGGTCGAGGTCGACGAAGAGGACCGCGGTCGAGCGCGTCTCCCGGGCGAGGGCCTGCTGCAGCCGGTCGAAGAGCAGGGCCCGGTTGGGGAGCCCGGTGAGGGAGTCGTGCAGGGCGGCCCGGCGCAGCTCGTGCTCGAGCCGGCGCGCGTCGGTGACGTCGGAGACCATGGCCAGGAACCCCTCGACGGCACCGTCGGCGTCGTCGAGGGGTGCGGCGGACACGACGAGGGTGCGCGGGCGGCCGTCGGGGTGGCGGTAGACGATCTCGGACCGCCCCGGCCGGATCGGTGGGCGACCTGCCGCGAGGTCGGGACGCAGGCGCCGCTCGGAGTCGACGACGTCGACCAGTCGCCGGCCGAGGATCCGGCCGCCGTCCAGGCCGAGGATCTCGACCAGCCGGTCGTTCACGTAGACGGCGCGACCGTCGGCTGCGGAGACCCACAGGCCCTCGTCGGCGTTGTCGGCCATGGTGCGGTAACGGGACTCCGAGGCGCGGAGGGCGGCCTCGGCACGGACCCGGTCGTCGACGTCGCGGAGGTTCCACAGCGTGCCCCCGACCGCGGTGTCGAGCAGGTTGCTCACGGTCGCCTCCATCCAGTGCCACGCGCCGGCGGCATCGTGGATCCGGAACACCAGCGACTCGGTGCCGCCTCGGGCCCGGACGCGCGCGGCGAGGGCCTGCACGGCTGCGGAGTCCTCCTCGTGGACGAACTCGGTGTTCCAGGCTGCGGCGAGGTGCTCGGCCGGGTGGTCGAGCAGGTCACCCAGCGCAGGGGACACGTAGACGACCTGGCCGCCGGCGTCGGAGACCAGGGCGAGGTCACCTGCCCGCTGGGCGAGCGCGAGGAAGAAGCTCTCCTGCCGCTCCCGGCGGCGCTCGACCCGGCGCAGCGGCCGCAGGTCCTGGACCGATGCGATGACCAGCGGACGGTCGACGGTGGCGTCGCGCAGCGTGGTGGTGCTGACGAGCGCGGGCACGGGTCGGCCGTCTGGTCCGGCGAGGACCCGCTCGGACCCGTGGGAGCGCCGGCCGCGCCGGAGGCCCCACCGCAGGCCCCGGCCCGCCCTCGCGTCGGAGTCGTGGAGCAGCGCGCGCACCGGTCGTCCGACCAGCTCGTCGGCGGGCCGTCCGACGAGACGGCAGAACGCCACGTTGGCGTCGACCAGCACGCCCCGGGCGTCGTACAGCACCTGCGGCACCGGGGACTGCTCGAACAGCGCGCGGGCGGACGCCCGGGGGCCGTCGGGTCCGGCGTCGACCGGGTCACCGGGCCCGGCGGAGGGGCTCGTGGCGGCACGGGTGGTCTTGACCGGTTCCGGCACGTCGCCGTGCCCGGCGACCATGTCGAACCCCACTGGTGCTCTCACGTCCCCCCCTGAACTCGAGTACCAGCACCGTAGGTCGACCTGTGGACTTCCGTCCCCGATTTGGGTGAAACGCCGTAGCGTGCGCGCTCGCGTCAGGACTTTCACCGGATCCGGGGCTCAAGTGGGCAGGACCGGGGACCGATCATCTGAGCACCTGATCGCGTGGGGGCGAGATCGGCGGGATCCGTCACGGTGGTCCCCCGACGGGTGGGGAAGGGGGGAACGTGCTGCAGATCGACCAGGGCCGGCTGCTGGCCAGCATCGCGGCGACCTCGCACGACTGCATCCTCTCCGTCGACGTCCGGGGCGTCGTGTGGTGGGCGAGCCCCGCCACGGAGACGGTCCTCGGCTGGCGACCGGAGGACCTCGCCGGCAGCGAGCTGTCGCTCGTGGTGCCCCGCGAGGGAGGCGACGTGCACGCGGCGTACCTCCGCCAGGTGCTCGAGGGCGAGCGGATCCAGCCGTTCATCGACACCGCCGTCCGTCGTGACGGCAGCTCCTTCAAGGCCTCGGTCGTCCTCGGCCCGGTGCACGGCGCCGACGGCGACGTCATCGGGGTCACCGTGATCATGCGCGACGTCACCGCCGAGCTCTTCGGGCACCGCGAGCTGGTCCACGCCGCGGACGCCTCGGGCGCCCAGCTCGCCACGGTCGCGACGCCCGTGGCCCTGCTCGACCTGGACGGCCGCTTCGGCTCGGTCAACGCCGCGTGGTGCGAGCTGCTCGGGCTCCCCGAGGACCACTTCACCGACCACGACCTGCTGTCGCTGGTGCACCCGATGGACGCGCACAACACGGCCGAGCGGATGGCCGCCCTGCGCAGCGGCGAGCACGACCGGGTCAGCTTCGCCGGCATCTTCCGGCGCGCGGGGGCCACCAGCGTCTCGCTGATGCTCGACGCCACGCTCCTGCGCGACGCCGGCGGCACGGCGTACGCCGTCGCGGTGGCGGCCCGCGACCTCGGCGAGGTCGACGACGTACGACGGGCCGCGGCGGTCCAGGAGAGCCTCTACGAGGTGCTCGGCCGGCGCTCGTGGGACACCGCGATCGTCGTCGACGAGGACCTCACGATCACCTACGTCACCCCCTCGGTGGTGCAGCTCCTCGGCTACGACCCGGCCGACGTGCTGAGCACCGCCGGGTGGGAGTACGTCCACCCGGCCGACGCCCCCCGCGTCGCCGAGGTGCTGGGCCGGGTGCTGGCCGAGCCCCGGCACACCGAGAGGTTCGTGCTGCGGCTGCGCGACCAGGAGGGGCGGTGGCGCTGGACGGAGGAGACCGTCACCAACTGCCTCGACGACCCCGAGATCCGGGGGCTGGTCGCCAACCTGCGCGACATCACCGAGCAGGTGCAGACCGAGGAGGCGTTGCGGCTCTCCGAGGCGCTGCACCGGGCCATGGTGGAGACCGCGCAGGAGGGCATCATCGCGATGGGCCCCGACGGCACGACGACGTTCGCGAACGAGACCGCCGCGGCCATCCTGGGTCGACCGCTGTCGGAGCTGCACGGCTCCGACACCCTCGTCCTGCTGCAGCTCGACCACTGGGGACCCGACGCCGGCAAGGTCGAGGTCGTCTACCGCCACCCCCACGGCGGTGACCGCACGCTGGAGGTCTCCCGGAGCCTGCTCACCGGCGCGGTGCCCCAGCCGCTCGGCTCCCTGGTGATGGTCTCGGACGTCACCGAGGCGCGCCGGGTCGAGCGCGCGCTGCGCCGCCAGGCGTTGCACGACCCCCTGACCGGGCTGCCCAACCGCTACCTCTTCCTGGACCGCCTGGAGACCGCGGCGGCGCGCCAGCACCGCTCCGAGGGGCGGGGCACCGCGGTGCTCTTCCTCGACCTCGACGGGTTCAAGCCGGTCAACGACGGCCACGGCCACGAGGCCGGCGACGTCCTGCTCAAGGAGGTCGCGGCCCGGCTGACCGCGGCGGTGCGGTCCACCGACACGGTCGGCCGGCTCGGAGGTGACGAGTTCGCGATCATCTGCGAGGACACCGACGAGGCGGCCGCGGTGCTGGTCGGCGCCAAGATCCTCGGCGCGCTGCGCCGGCCGATCCAGGACCACGAGATCGGGGTCAGCATCGGCATCGCGCTCTGCCCGCCGCACGACTTCGACGACCTCGTACGCCGCGCCGACGTCGCGATGTACCGCGCCAAGCAGCTCGGCGGCGGACGCATCACGGTGGCCCGTCCCGACGGGACGCCCACCGTGGACGAGGTCACCGAGGGGATCCGCTGACCTCGTAACGGCGGTTCAGCGCGCCCGCGGCGAGGGCCTCGTCGGGCGGCACCGCCCTGCTCCACAGCCAGCCCTGGGCGGCGTCGCAGCCCAGCCCGCGCAGCAGCTCGGCGTCCCCGGTCGTCTCGACGCCCTCGGCGACGACCGTGACCCCGATCGTGCGGGCGAGGTCGATGATCGAGCCTGCGATGGCCAGCGCGCTGGCGTCGCTGGAGAGCTCGGCCACGAAGCTCCGGTCGATCTTCAGCACCGACAGGGGCAACCGGCGCAGGTAGGCCAGCGAGCTGTGACCGGTGCCGAAGTCGTCGACGGCCACGCCGAACCCGCGCTCGCGCAGCCGGGTGAGCAGCGCGACCGCGCGGGAGGCGTCCTCCATGACGGCGCTCTCGGTGACCTCCAGCAGCACGTCCGCCGGAGTCAGGCCCTCGGCGTCGATGCTCCAGGAGATCCAGTCCTCGAGGCCCGGGTCGCTGAGGGTCCGGGCCGAGACGTTGACAGCGACGTAGGTGCCGTCCGACAGCGCGCCGGCGGCCCGCAGCGCGGTGGCCTCGCGCGCGGCGCGGCGCAGCGCCCAGCGGTCCAGGCCGGGGGCCAGCCCGATGTCCTCGGCCACCGGGACGAACCGGCCGGGCGGCACGTCGCCGAGCAGCGGGTGGTCCCAGCGCGCGAGGGCCTCGGCCCCGAGCACCAGCCCGGTCGAGAGGTCGATCACCGGCTGGTAGTGCAGCTGCATCTGGTTGCTCACCAGGGCGCGGCGCAGGTCGCTGCCGAGCTCGAACCGCTCCTCGGTCTGGGCGGCGAGGGCCGCGTCGAAGACCCGGATCTGGTTGCGGCCGGCGACCTTCGCGGCGTACATCGCGGTGTCGGCGTGGCGCAGCAGCGCGGCCGCCGACGTCGTGGGCGACAGCGCGACCCCGATCGAGGTGGTGAGCACGGCCTCGCCGCCGGTCAGCCGGAAGGGCACCTCGATCGAGGCCAGCAGGCGCTCGGCGACCTGGCGCGCCGTCTGCTCGTCGACGTCCTCACACACCACGAGGAACTCGTCGCCGCCGAAGCGGGCCACGGTGTCGGCGGGACGAGCGGCGTCCCGCAACCGGGCGGCCACCACCTTCAGCACGTCGTCGCCGACGGCGTGGCCGCGCGCGTCGTTGATGAACTTGAAGCGGTCGAGGTCGACGAACAGCACGGCCGTCCGGCTGGTCTCCCGCTGCAGGGCGTGCTCCAGCCGGTCGATCAGCAGCACGCGGTTGGGCAGCTTGGTGAGGTCGTCCTCGAGGGCCGCGCGGCGCAGCTGGTCCTCGAGCCGGCGGGACTCGGTGACGTCGGAGACCATCGCCAGCGAGCCGTCGACCGAGCCGCCGGCCTCGTCCAGCGGGGCCCGCGACACGGACAGGACACGCAGCCCGCCGTCGGGGTGCTCGTAGCGGACCTCGTAGCGCTTGGGGTCGCGGGACGCCGACGTCGTGTCCGGCAGGTCGAGCGCCTGCACGTCGTCGAACACGTCGAGGAAGCGGCGCTCGAGGACGTCCGCCTCCGGGAGCCCGAGGATCTCGAGCATCCTGCTGTTCACGTAGAGGGTGACGCCGTCCGGCGCCATCACCCACAGGCCCTCGTCGGCGTTGTCCGCGATGGCGCGGTAGCGCGACTCCGAGGCGCGCAGCTTGGCCTCGGCGTGCACCCGGTCGGTGATGTCCCGCAGGTTGCACACGATGCCGCCGACGGGGGTGTCCAGCAGGTTGCTCGTGGTCTGCTCCATCCAGTGCCACGCGCCGTCGGAGTCGCGGACCCGCAGGGAGGTCGTCTCCGCGCCACCGTCGGCGACGACCCGGATGAAGGCCTCGCGCGCGGCGGCCACGTCCTCGTCGTGGACGAAGTCGGAGGCGCGGGTCCAGAGGATCTCGGCGGACTCGAAGCCGAGCATGGTGGTCAGGGCGGGGGAGGCGTAGAGGAGCCGGCCGTCGGCGTCGGCCACGATCGCGAGGTCGCTGGCCCGCTGGGCCAGCGCGAGGAAGAAGTCCTCCTGCTGCTGGCGTCGTCGCTCCAGGCCGCGCAGGGTCGTCAGGTCCTGGACGAGCGCCGCCGCCCCGGCGGGCCGGCCCCGGTCGTCGCGCAGCAGCGAGGCGTCGACGAGGGCGGGGACGGGGCGGCCGTCCGCGCGACCCAGGATGCGTTCGGTCTGGACGCTGCTCTTCTCGCCGCGCAGCAGCGCGGCGAGCAGGACGTCGGCCTCGCCGCTGTCGGACCGGTGGCTCAAGTCGCGCACGGGGACGCCGACCAGCTGGGAGGCGTCGCGCCCGAGCAGACGGCAGAACGCCTCGTTCACCTCGGTCAGCACCCCGTGCGGGTCGCAGAACGCCTGCGGCACGCTCGAGCGCTCGAAGCACTCGCGGAACCTGGTCTCGGGCAGCGTCGGGACCGGTCCCGACCCGGAGTCGGAGGGCCCCTCGTACGGCGTCATGGCCGCGCCTCCCTCGAGCCGGCGGTCCGAGCGACGCCGGCGGCGTGACTCTACCGCCGCGCGGTGGCGGTGGTCGGGAACACGCAAAACATCGGTCGTTCTGTCCGACTCGCGACCGGGCTGCTGTCACAGTGGGATCAGCACGACACCGGGAGGGGGGCCGCGTGGACGACGACGTGGTGGCGGGGGCGGTCGCCCTGGCCGCTGCCCGAGCCCTGCTGCGGGTGGACACCAGGACCGAGGCGGCCGCGGTGCTGCACGCCGCCGTGCGCGACCTGGGTGGCCGGGTCGTCCCGGCGGACGGCGAGGCCGCGGCCGACGGCGGCATCGACGTCTCCCTCGGCCTCGACGAGAGCTGCGTCGCCGTGCCCGCCGACTCCTCCGCGGCCACGGCGCGGCGGCTGCGGCAGCTGCCGACACTGGTGCAGGACGCCGAGGCGGCCGCGACCCGCTGCGACCGCTACCAGCACCAGGCGAACCGCGCCCGCACCGACGCCCTGACCGGGCTCGCGGGTCGCCGCGAGATCGACGCCCGCCTCGTCGAGGCGGTGGTCGGCGACGTGGTCTGCCTGCTGGACCTCGACGAGTTCAAGGCGCTCAACGACACCCGCGGGCACGCGGAGGGGGACCGCGCGCTGCGCCGCTTCGGCCAGCTGCTGCGCTCGAGCGTGCGGGACGTGGACTTCGTGGGGCGGTACGGAGGCGACGAGTTCCTCATCGTGTTCGCGGGTGCGCCGCTGCCGGTCGCCGTCGAGCGGATGACCGAGCTGACCCGGGCGTGGGTCGACGACGACCCGGGTGGGTCGGTGTCGATCGGGCTGGCCGTGGTCGACGGTCGCGGGGTCGCGTCGGCGATGGCCGCGGCGGACCGCGCGCTCTACCGGGCCAAGCACGCCGGAGGCGGAGCGGTGCTGGTGGCCACCGAGGGGGACTACCCGGCGCCCACCGGTCAGGCGTCCCCGGGCTCGACCGTCAGGCCCTGACGCTCGTCGTCCCAGGCGGCGGCGCTGATCCGCCACCCGGCGGCGGTGCGGACGAGCTGCAGCGTCTTCATGCCGCGGCCGGTGAACGGCGTGCCGTCCTGCACTCCCGCCTTCTCGTAGCTGCAGAAGTGCTGCGCGACGTCACCGAAGACCTCGGTGCGCCCGTGCAGCTCCCACTCGCTGAAGTCGACCAGGCTGCCGCCGGACAGCAGCGCCTGCCGGGGAGCGATGAAGCCGTCGACGTCGTACACGGCCGGCTCGAGGCCGCAGGTGCGGACGATCAGGGCCTCGGGCAGGAAGACGTCGCGGAGCGCTTCGAGGCGGGCCGCGCTGTCCGGGCCGGAGGTGAAGGCGGCGAAGAACGTGCGCACGACCTCCGCGATCGCCGCCCGGTCGGCGACCGGGTCGGGGCGGGCGGTCACGAGGCCGGGGCGGTGGGGTTGCGCCGGCGCGAGCGCGGCCACCGCAGGCCGGGTGCGCGGTCGACGACCCCGGACCGCACCGGCAGCGTGGACAGCTCGGGGTGCACGGCGTGGCCGTCGTGCGTCGTGAGCAGGTCGATCGGCACGGCCGGGCTCCACAGGTGCCCCTGGGCGCTCGCGCAGCCCAGCCGTTTCAGCAGGGTGAGCTGCACCTCGGTCTCGACGCCCTCGGCCACCGTCTCGAGGCCCAGGCCCCGTGCCAGGTTGATGATCGACTGGGTGATGAGCAGGTCCTCGCCGTTGCCCGCGATGTTGGTGATGAACGAGCGGTCGATCTTCACCTGGGTCACCGGGAGGTCGCGCAGGAAGCTGAGCGAGGAGTAGCCGGTGCCGAAGTCGTCGAGGGCGATCCCGACCCCGAGCTCGCGCAGGTCGTTCAGGCAGCGGCGGGCGGCGGTGATGTCCTGCATCAGGGCCGTCTCGGTGATCTCGAGGACGAGCCACGAGGCCGGCAGCCCCTCGCTCTCCAGGGTCTCGGCCACGAGCTTCGCGAGGCCGGGGTCGCCGATGGACCGGGCGGACAGGTTGATCGCGACGCGGGCGTCCGGCGGCAGGAGCCCGGCGGCCCGGCCCCGGTGGGCGTCGCGGCAGGCACGCCGCAGCACCCACTGGTCGAGCTCGGCGACGAAGCCGCTGTTCTCGGCCACCGTCACGAACGTCTCCGGCGACACGGCGCCGCGCGTGGGGTGGTCCCAGCGCGCCAGGGCCTCGACCCCCACCACGCGGTGGTCGGTGAGGTCGAGCACCGGCTGGTAGTGCAGCTCCAGCCGGTCGGTCGCGAGGGCCTCGCGCAGCTCCTCGCCGAGCTGCAGCTGCTCGCGGGACCGCTCGGCGAAGGAGACGTCGAAGATCTGGCTGCGGGAGCGGCCCCGGGACTTCGCCTCGTACATTGCCGCGTCGGCGTGCCGCAGCAGCGCCTCCGCGTCGGCGTCGAGAGGTGGGCACACGGCGATGCCGATGCTGGCGCTGATGTGCACCGCGCGTCCCTCGACCCGCATCGGGCTCCGCAGCGCGTCGATCAGGCGCTGGGCCACCCCGGCCGCGGCCTCCATGTCGGTCTCGGGGCAGACCAGGACGAACTCGTCGCCGCCCAGCCGGGCCAGCGTGTCGTCCGGGCCGGCCACCCGGGACAGCCGGGTGGCGACCTCGCCAAGCACCCGGTCCCCGGCGAAGTGGCCCTGGGCCTCGTTGATGCGCTTGAAGCGGTCGAGGTCGAGGAAGAGCACCGCGACCGGGACCCGGTCCGCCGCGGCCCGCGCCAGCAGCTGGGAGAGCCGGTCGACCAGGAAGGCGCGGTTGGGCAGGCCGGTGAGGCCGTCGTGCATGAACGCCCGCACCAGCTCGGTCTCCAGCTCGCGGCGGTCGCTGATGTTGCGCGCGACGACGGAGGCGCCCGCCAGCTCGCCGCGGTCGTCGAGCACGGGACAGACGGTGAGCGCGACGTCGAGCAGCCGACCGTCCTTGGCGCGGCGCACGGTCTCCAGCGCGCGGACCGACTCGCCGCGTCGCAGCATCGCCATGATGGGGGCGTACTCCTCGACGCCGGGCGGGTGCAGCACGGTGACGTGCTGGCCGACGATCTCCTCGGCGCTCCAGCCGTAGAGCTGCTGTGCGCCGCGGTTCCACGACGTGATCGTGCCGTCCGCGGACTTGGAGAACACGGCGTCGGGGCTGGCGTCGACGATGGCGGACAGCACGCGCGCCGAGGCCTCCGCCCGCTGCAGCGCCGTGGAGACCCGGACGTGCCGGACGGTCCGTGACAGCGTGCGGTGCAGGTCGCGGGCGACCAGCTCGGTGCGGACGACGAGGTCGTCGGCCAGCTCGCGGCCGAGGTGGTCGGGGTGGTGGTCGTGGTCGTCGGCCAGCGCGAGCAGGGCGGCCTCGCCCGCGTGCCGGCGCAGCTGGTGCCAGGTCTCGGCCCGGTCCACGCCGGGGAGGTCGAGGTCCACCACGACGCAGTCGAACGAGCGCGCCGTGAGGACGTCGTACGCACGGCGGAGCGTCGGGGCGTGCAGGAGCGACCAGGAGCCGGACGGCTCCTGGGTGACTGCGTTCAGCGCGCTGGTCCCTCCGAGACCGGCGTCCACGAACAACACGGACGTCGACGCGGCGGAAGACGGCTGAACGGCGCCGTTCAGCATGTCCCTCCAACCCTCCCAAGTGTGGGCAACCAGTCTGGCGGCTCGCGCCCGCGCGCGTGGCGTTTTCGGTGGAGTCGTGGGAGGCGGTTCTCGGCGGCCGGTGGGGCGTGTGCCCGGTGGCTGGCGGTGGGTGAGCCACCGTTCGGGGGTGGGGGTTCGGTGGCTGGGTCACCGCCGGGGGTGAGCGGCTCGGACGGACTCGCTCAGGCGGAGGCCGGCACCCAGCGCTGCAGCGCCGCCTCGAGCTCGGTGGGGTGGACGGGCTTGGAGACGTAGTCGTCCATGCCGGCCTCGAGGCAGCGTTCGCGGTCGCCCTGGACCACACCGGCGGTCATCGCGATCACCGGGGTGTGGGTGCCCGGATCCTCGCGCCGGCGCAGCTCCCGCGTCGCCTCGTAACCATCCATCTCGGGCATCTGGCAGTCCATCAGGACCGCCGCGAAACGGGTGCGCTGCATCGCCGCCAGCGCCTCGAGCCCGTTGCCGGCGACCTCGGTGCTGAAGCCGAGGTGCTCGAGCATGCCCACCGCCACCAGCTGGTTGGTCTGGCTGTCCTCGACCACGAGCACGTGGCCGCGGGTCGGGCGCGAGCCGGTCGCGGGTGCCTCGCCGGGGCGGCCGGCGCGCGCGCCCTGCGTGACGTCGAGCAGCGCGCCGTGCAGCTGCCCGTGGTGCACCGGCTTGGTCAGCCGGGCCCGGATCCCGGCCCGGCGTGCGGTGTCGGCGTCCACGTCCGGCCCGGAGGTGAGCAGCACCAGCGGGGTGGCCAGCCGCGGGTCGGCGGACACGAGGCGGGCCAGCTCGAGGCCGTCCATCCCCGGCATGCACAGGTCCAGCACCGCCACGGCGTACGGCGTGCCGCCGGCGGCCGCCCCCACGAGCAGGCGCAGCGCGGACGGGCCGTCGGGCGCGAGGTCGGGGAGCATGCCCCACTCCGACAGCTGCTGGTCGAGGATGAGCCGGTTGGTGGCGTTGTCGTCGACGACCAGCACGCGCAGGTCGGCGAGCCGGTCGCCGTTGCGCACGGGCGTGGCGACCGGCACGAGTGCGAGCTGCAGGGGCAGCGTGAACCAGAACGTGCTGCCCGCCCCGGTCCGGCTCTCGACGCCGATCCGACCGCCCATCGCCGAGACCAGCCGACGGCAGATCGCGAGCCCCAGGCCGGTGCCGCCGAAGCGCCGCGTCGTGGAGGAGTCGGCCTGGGAGAACGGGTCGAAGAGGCGCTCCCGGTCGGCGTCCCGGATGCCGATGCCGGTGTCGGTGACGCTGAAGCGGACCAGGAGGGCGTCGCCGGTGAGGTCCTCGAGCTCTGCCCTGATCACCACCTCGCCCGACTCGGTGAACTTCACCGCGTTGGAGGCGAGGTTGAGCAGGACCTGGCGCAGCCGCGAAGGATCGCCGCGCAGGTCCACCGGCAGCTCCGGCGAGCAGTACGCGAGCAGCTCGAGGTCCTTGGCGCGGGCCTGCTCGGCGACCAGCTCCGCAGCCTCCTCGACCACCTGGAGCAGGTTGAAGTCGATGGTCTCGATCTCCAGCTTGCCGGCCTCGACCTTGGAGAAGTCCAGGATGTCGTTGATGATCGCGAGCAGCGCCTCGCCCGCGCCGTGCACCCCCTCGGCGTACTGCTTCTGGCGCTCGTCGAGGTCGGTGGTGAGCAGCAGCCCGGTCAGGCCGATGACGCCGTTCATCGGGGTCCGGATCTCGTGGCTCATCGTGGCCAGGAACGCCGACTTGGCGCGGGACGCCTCGAGGGCCTCGTCACGCGCCCGGGCGAGCTCCGCGCGGGCCTCGGCCTCCGAGCGCAGCAGCCGTGCGGTGCGGACGAACGCCAGCGCCAGCAGGACGGCCATGCCGGTGACCGACTCGACCGGGTCCGCGCCCTCCCCGCGCAGCTCGGCGGCGAGCTGGATGAGCGGCGGCACCAGCAGCGGGAGGATCGCGATGGCGACCTTGCCGGCGTAGCCGCGTCCGCCGACCAGCCCGTGCTCCTCGGCGGCCGGCGCCACCGGACGCTGCCAGGCGGCGGTCGCGACGAGGACCCCGCCGACCATCCAGCCCGCGTCCAGCCAGGCGCTCACGTCGCCGGTCACGACCAGGACGAGGTAGCCCAGGTCGGAGAGGAGCCAGCAGCCGAGGCCCAGCGCGAAGCCGGTCCCGAGCGCCTCGCGGGAGCGGCGGTCGGCGAAGGCGCGCAGCGCCAGCGCCAGCAGGACGGCGTCGGCGACCGGGTAGGAAGCCCAGACGAGGCGGACCGTGGCCGACACCGAGGTGTCGCCGACGATGTCCTGGATGGAGACGTTCCAGAAGACCAGCAGGCTCACCACGAGCACCGTGAGCGCGTCGATGACGGCATCGGGGTCGACCCGGCCGTGGTGGTGGGCCCGCTGCGCCCGCGCGAGGACGACGGCGAGCGCGGCGCCGAGACCCACGTAGGAGCCCATGTAGAACAGGTCGGCGACCGAGACGTCCGGCTCGCGGCCGGACCACACGTAGGCCTGCCAGATCAGGTCGCCGAGGGCGGAGGAGACCAGTCCTGCGGTGACCAGGACGGGGACCAGCCGCTCGCCCGGCGCGGCGCGAAGGGCACCGAGGCAGGCCAGGGCCGGCGCGGCCCAGACCGCCACGAGGTAGGTGGTGTCACCGAGCGGGCCGGTGGGTCGCCAGAAGTGCAGGGCGAGCAGGACGAGGAGGGACGCCGCCACCAGCGGCACGGCGGGCCGGGGCAGCCCGGGAAGGACCCGTCCGACGCGTTGAGCTCGCATGCGACACCTCCGACACTCGCCCCGTCGGCGACCAGTCTGACGGCAGGCGACGCGGATCGTGGCGTGGCACGCGGGGCGTGGACGCCTCAGGTCGCGGGCCGGACCGTGCGGGCGACCTCCAGGACCAGGCGGTCCCAGGGGTCGTGGGGATCGCGGCCGGTGAGCTGGACCAGCCGACGCAGGCGCTGCCTCAGGGTCTGGGGATGCACGTCGAGCCGCTCGGCCGCCGCCGTGGCGGTGCCGGTGTCGAGGAACGCGTCGAGCCCGGCGACGAGGTGCGGGCGGCCTGCGATGCCGTCGAGGACGAGGGTGGCCAGACGGGCGGGGTCGGCGTCCCGGTGCGCGGCGAGCAGGGCGACCACCTGGGCGTCGGACTCGTCGAGGACGCTGCGCCGCCCGAAGGCCCGGTCGGGGGCGGTCGTGGTCGCGAGCTCGGCGAGCCGGTGGGCGCGCGGCACGTCGCCGGCGTCGGAGGCCATGACGAGGCAGCCCCTCCAGATCGGAGTCGTGTGGCTGAGGGTGCGCTCCTGCGCACTCCCACCCGCACGACCCGCCTCATCGACGACGGCGACGGTCACCCCGTCCCGCTCGCGCGCGAGCACCGCCCCGTCGGGGGCCGCCCCGGTGGTCACCAGCAGCCCGGGCCGGGCGGGGAGGACGAGGCCGAGCTCGCGGCAGCGGTCGGCCAGCGCGGTGCGGGTCGCCTGCCGGCCGGCCAGCAGGTCGTCGAGCAGGTCGGCCAGCGCCCGCTCGCGGTCGCTGCCCAAGCGGTCGCTGGCGGCCGAGTGGCCGGCGTACAGGGCCTCGGAGAGGGTGTCGATGCTGGCCATCCACAGCCGGGCGAGGGCGAGCGCGTCGTCGACGGTGAGCCGGTCGCCGCCGATCTCGGCGACCAGGTCGGTGATCCGGGTGCCGGCGACCCGGTAGGCGCGCAGGACCACGGGGAGCGGCCGGCCGTCGAGCGCGCGGGCGGCGCCGATGCCGCGGAACCGCTGCACGTCGGCCGGGGCGAGCTCACCGTCCTCGACCCAGAGCCGCAGGATCCGCGAGGTCGCCCAGCCGGCGATGGCGGAGACCTCCTCGACCTGGGCGGGGGAGAGGGTGGCGTACGCCGGGATCTGCTCACGGATCGTCGCCACCACGTCGGGGACCACCCGCGCCAGGTCGCCGCTGATCGCCCGCTCGACGCGCTCGCGCTCCCTCATGACCCCATTGTCACTGCCTGACAGGTGACCGTGTCACCAGGTGAGCGAATCCCTTGACCCTCTCCGGAGGGCTCCGCACGATGCCGCCATGGAGACGCGCGCGCCGCTGGAGACCGATGTGATCGTCGTGGGCGCGGGGCTGGCCGGCCTCGCCGCCGCCGCGGAGGTCGCCGACGCGGGACGCCGGGTGGTGCTCGTCGACCAGGAGGGCGAGCAGTCGCTGGGCGGCCAGGCGTTCTGGTCCCTGGGCGGGCTGTTCCTCGTCGACAGCCCGGAGCAGCGCCGGATGGGCATCCGGGACTCCCACGAGCTGGCCCTGCAGGACTGGCTGGGCAGCGCGCAGTTCGACCGCGAGGAGGACCACTGGCCGCGCCGGTGGGCGGAGGCGTACGTCGACTTCGCGGCGGGCGAGAAGCGCTCGTGGCTGCGGGCGATGGGTCACCGGGTCTTCCCGGTGGTCGGGTGGGCCGAGCGCGGCGACGGTCGCGCGGACGGCCACGGCAACTCGGTGCCGCGATTCCACATCACGTGGGGCACCGGGCCGGGGGTGGTCGCACCCTTCGAGCGACGGGTGCGCGAGCACGTCACTGCGGGGCTCGTGCGGTTCGCGTTCCGGCACCGGGTCGACGGCCTGGTCGTCGAGGACGGCACGGTGGTCGGCGTGCGCGGCGCGACCCTCGAGCCGACCTTCGTCGAGCGCGGCCGGCCGAGCAGCCGGGTCGAGACCGGCGAGTTCGAGCTGCGGGCGCAGGCGGTGGTCGTCACCTCGGGCGGGATCGGCGGCAACCACGACCTGGTCCGCAGGTCCTGGCCCGAGCGGCTCGGCACGCCGCCGCGGACGATGGTGAGCGGGGTGCCGGCCCACGTCGACGGCCGGATGCTCGGCATCACCGAGGCGGCGGGCGCGCGGGTGATCAACCCCGACCGGATGTGGCACTACGTCGAGGGGCTGCGCAACTGGGACCCGATCTGGGAGAACCACGGGATCCGGATCCTCCCCGGGCCCTCGTCGCTGTGGCTCGACGCGACGGGCCGGCGGCTGCCCGCGCCATACTTCCCGGGCTTCGACACCCTCGGCACGCTGCGCCACCTGCGCACCACCGGCCACGACTACTCGTGGTTCGTGCTGACCCAGAAGATCATCGAGAAGGAGTTCGCGCTCTCGGGCTCGGAGCAGAACCCGGACCTGACCGGCAAGGACGTCAAGCTGCTGCTCTCCCGGGTGAAGAAGGGTGCGCCGGGCCCGGTCGAGGCGTTCAAGCAGCACGGCGCCGACTTCGTGGTCGCCTCGTCGCTGACCGAGCTCGTGGCGGGGATGAACCGGGTGGGCGACCCCGGTGTCGAGGTCGACGAGGCGTCGGTCCGCCGGATCGTGGAGCAGCGCGACCGCGAGATCGACAACGCCTACTCCAAGGACGCCCAGGTCACCGCGATCCGCGGCGCGCGGCACTACCGCGGCGACCGGCTGATCCGGGTGGCGACCCCGCACAAGCTGCTCGACCCCAAGGCCGGGCCGCTGATCGCGGTGCGGCTGAGCATCCTGACCCGCAAGACCCTCGGCGGGCTCGAGACCGACCTGTCCGGCCGCTGCCTCACCGCGTCCGGCGAGCCGCTGCCGGGGCTGTACGCCGCCGGCGAGGTCAACGGGTTCGGGGGTGGCGGGATGCACGGCTACAACGCGCTCGAGGGCACCTTCCTCGGCGGCTGCCTGTTCTCGGGTCGCACCGCCGGTCGCGCCGCAGCCGCCGCCTGCCTCTAGGAGAAGGTCGAGTCGGCGCAAACTCGGCACGAAAAGTGCTCGAGTCGGCGCAAGCTCGCCGAGTTTGCGCCGACTCGACGTGTTCTTCCGACGAGTTTGCGCCGACTCGACGTCTTCGTCAGTGGGCGCCGGCGAGGTTCAGGCCGACGACGCCGACCACGATCAGGGCCAGCGAGAGCGCCTTGAACCACCCCAGCGACTCCCCGAGGAACGCGTAGCCCACCATCGCGACCAGGGCGGTGCCGACGCCGGACCACACGGCGTACGCCACCGAGACCGGCATCGTCTTCACGACGACCGCGAGCAGCCAGATCGAGACGGCGTAGCCGCCGACCACGAGCGCGCTCCAGCCGGGGTCGGTGAAGCCCGCCGCCCGGGGGAGCAGGGCGGTCGCACCCACCTCGATCCCGATCGCCGCCATCAGCAGCATCGCCGCGCTCAGCACCTGCACCACGCCCTTCGGATTCCATGTAGCAGTCGCTACAACATCGACCAAATGTAGCACTCGCTACGCTTGCCCCGTGAACCGCCGAGAGGACCTGCTCGACCAGGTGACCGACCACGTGCTCGGGCACGGGCTGATCGGGCTGACGCTGCGCCCGGTCGCCGCCGCGATCGGCACCAGCGACCGGATGCTGATCTACCACTTCGAGAGCCGCGACGCGCTGGTGTCCGAGGTGGTGGCCCGCGCCACCGAGCGGGCGATCGCGTACGTCGAGGCGCTGCCGGGCGCGCCGAGCGTCCGGTCGGCGGTGAACCGGCTCTGGGCGGCCTACCAGCAGGAGCCCCTCAACGGCTGCCTCGACATCTACTGCCAGGCGGCCGCGACCGGACTGATCGGCCACGAGCCCTACCTGAGCGTGGCGCGAGCCAGCAACGAGCACTGGTCGCGGACGCTGCGCGACTACTTCGTCCGCTCCGGGGCGCCGCCGCGCCGGGTCGTCCGGGTCGTGACCCTCGTCGACTCCGCGCTCTACGGCTTCCACCTGGACCTGACCACCGACCGCCCGGAGGAGCTGGCGCGCGGCGTGGACGACCTGGCGCGGGCAGCCCAGACGATCGCCGGCCCGGCCTGACCCGAGGCCCGACCGCGCGGGAGGCTCAGCCGCCGGACCTGCCCCGGGGCGACGCGGCCGGCGGCCACGTGCCCGTCGGGGTGACGATCGTGCCGGCCTGGCCCTCGAGGATCAGCTGCGCGTCCTCGAGCCGCCCGATCGCGGCCGTCCCCCCGGTGAGCTCGACGAACCGGCAGACCGCGTCCACCTTGGGGCCCATCGACCCGGCGGGGAACTGCTCGCGAGCCAGTGTGTACGGCGTCGCCCGGCGGATCGGCGCGGCGTCCGGGGTGCCGAAGCCGGTCACGACCTCGGGCACGTCGGTGAGCACCATGAGCAGGTCGGCGTCGAGCGCCTCGGCCAGCACCGCCGCGGTCAGGTCCTTGTCCACGACCGCCTCGACGCCCTCGAGGCGGCCGGCCTCGTTGCGGATCACGGGCACCCCGCCGCCTCCGGCGCAGACCACGACGGCCCCGCTCTCGAGGAGCAGCCGGATCAGCCGGGTCTCGACGACGCGCTGCGGCCGGGGCGACCCGACCACGCGCCGCCACGCGGTCCCGTCCTGCTTGACGGTCCACCCCCGGGCCGCCGCGAGCGCGCGCGCCTCCTGCTCGTCGTACACCTCGCCGACGAACTTGGAGGGGTCGGCGAACGCGGGATCGTTCGCCGCGACCAGCGTCTGGTTGATGATCGCGGCGACCTGCCGGTCGGGGAGCGCGTTCTGCATCGCCTGCAGCAGCCAGTAGCCGATCATCCCCTGGGTCTGCGCGCCCAGCACGTCGAAGGGGTACGGCGTGGTCAGGTGCGGGTCCGAGGCGCTCTGCAGGGCCAGCACCCCGACCTGGGGCCCGTTGCCGTGGGTGACGACGAGCTCGTGGGTGGTCGCGATCGGGGCGAGGGCCGTCACCGCGGTGGCGACGTTGTGCTCCTGGACGTCGTTGTCGGGCCGTTCGCCCCGCTTCAGCAGCGCGTTGCCGCCGAGCGCGGCGACGATCCGCACCTCAGTCGCCCAGGGTGGCGACCATGATCGCCTTGATCGTGTGCACCCGGTTCTCGGCCTGGTCGAAGACGATGGAGGCCGGGCCCTCGAAGACCTCGTCGGTCACCTCGAGCGCGTCGAGACCGGTCTTCTCGTAGATCTCCTCGCCGACGGTCGTGTGGCGGTCGTGGAACGCCGGCAGGCAGTGCATGAACTTCACGTCCGGGTTGCCGGTGCGCCCGAGCAGCTCGGCGTTGACCTGGTAGGGCCGCAGCAGCTCGATCCGCTGGTCCCAGACCGATGCGGGCTCGCCCATCGACACCCACACGTCCGTGTAGACGAAGTCCACGTCCTCCACGCCGGAGGCCACGTCCTCGGTCTGCACCAGCCGGGCGCCGGTGCCCTGGGCGATCGCAGCGGCCTTCTTGACCACGTCGTCGGCGGGCCACAGGTCGTGGGGCGCGACGATCCGCACGTCCATGCCCATCATGGCGCCGGTGACCAGCAGGGAGTTGCCGACGTTGTTGCGGGCGTCGCCGAGGTAGGCGAACGAGATCTCGGCGTCCGGCTTGGGGCAGTGCTCGCGCATCGTGAGCATGTCGCAGAGCGTCTGGGTGGGGTGCCACTCGTCGGTCAGCCCGTTCCACACCGGCACCCCGGCGTACGCCGAGAGCGTCTCGACGTACTCCTGCGCGGAGCCGCGGTACTCGATCGCGTCGTACATCCGGCCCAGCACCCGGGCGGTGTCCTTCATCGACTCCTTCTTGCCGATGTGCGCGCCGGAGGGGTCGAGGTAGGTCACGTGGGCGCCCTGGTCGAACGCCGCGACCTCGAAGGCGCACCGGGTTCGGGTGGAGGCCTTCTCGAAGATCAGCGCGATGGTCTTGCCGGTCAGCCGCGGCCGCTCGGACCCGGCGTACTTCGCGCGCTTGAGCTCCTCGGCCAGGCCGAGCAGGAACGTCCACTCCTGCGGGGTGAAGTCGAGCTCCTTGAGGAAGCTGCGGTTGCGCAGGTTGAAGGCCATGTCAGATCCCTTCGCGCTCGAGCGGGCAGGTCATGCAGCGGGGGCCGCCGCGGCCCCGGCCGAGCTCGTTGCCCTGGATGGTGATGACCTCGACGCCGTGCTTGCGCAGGTGGGTGTTGGTGGTGACGTTCCGCTCGTAGGCGACGACGACGCCCGGCCGCACGGTCAGCACGTTGCACCCGTCGTCCCACTGCTCGCGCTCGGCGGACTTCACGTCCTGGGTGGGGGTGAGCACCCGGATCGAGTCGAGGCCGAGCGCGGCCGCGATCGCGTCGTGCATCTGCTCCGCGGGGTGGGCGGTGACCTCGAGCTCCTTCTCGGTGTCGCCCGGCTCGATCGTGTACGACGGCAGGTGGCCGAGCCCGGCGTACTTGGTGAAGGTCTCGCCGTCGACCATCGTCATCACGGTGTCGAGGTGCATGAACGCCCGCCGCTGCGGCAGGGCGAGCGCGACGATCCGGGTGGCCGCGCCCCGGGCGAACAGGCTCTTCGCGAGCCGCTCCACGCCCTGGGGCGTGGTCCGCTCACTCATCCCGATCAGCACGGCGCCGCGGCCGATGACGAGCATGTCGCCGCCCTCGGCGGTCGCGGGTCCGCTCACCGATCCCGGCGTCCACACGTCGAAGACCTCGTCGGCGAAGAGCGGGTGCCACTGGTAGATCGCCTCGTAGTGGATGGTCTCGCGCATCCGCGCCTTCATCCGCATCGAGTTGATCGCGACCCCGCTGTAGATCCACGCGGAGGTGTCGCGGGTGAAGAGGTGGTTGGGCAGCGGCGGCAGGAACAGGTCGTCGAGGTCGAGCGCCTGCACCACCACCGAGCGTGGCTCCTCGACGTGCTCGAGCAGCTCGCGCTTGGTCATCCCGCCGATCAGGTGCCGCACCAGCGTCTCGTCGTCGAACGCGGCGAACGTGTTGTGCAGGGCGTCGGTCGCCATCGGCCCGTAGAGGCGCTCGTCGAAGGAGCGGTCGAGGATGTGCCGGCGGGCCTCGGGGATCGCGACGGTCTCGCGCAGCAGCTGGTCGAAGAGGTGCACCTTCACCCCGGCGTCGCGCAGGGTCTCGGCGAACCCGTCGTGCTCCTGCTTCGCGCGCTTGACCCAGAGCACGTCGTCGAAGAGGTAGTCGTCCTTGTTTGTCGGCGTGAGGCGTTTCAGCTCCAGGTCGGGCCGGTGCAGGATCGCCTGCCGCAGCCGGCCGACCTCGGAGTCCACGTGCAGGGTCATGGGCTCTCCGCTCGTCGGTCCCGCTCGTCGGGACGACTAAACTCTCGCCGCGCCGGGGGCCGGGGGAGAGGGCCGAAGGTCATCCCGATCGGGGACCACGGCCGCGGGCTCGGCGCCCCCTTTCTCTGCTTCGCTGAGACACCGGGCCCCTCATCGCTCGGGGAGAGGACGTGCCCCATGGCCACCCAGGATCAGGCGGCGCCGAGGTCCGCCCCGGAGCAGAAGCACCGGTTCACCTTCCCCAGCGCGTTCACGGTCCTCTTCGGGGTGACCGTCGCCGTCTGGCTGCTGGCCTTCATCGTCCCCACGGGCTCCTACGACGTCAGCAAGAAGACGGGTGGCCCGGTCCCGGGCAGCTACCACCACGTCGACGCGGGACTCTCTTTCACCGACCGGCTGATGGAGCTGTTCCTGGCGCCGGTCAACGGCCTGTACGGCGTGAAGTCGGCGGCCACCGGGTTCATCGGGCCCTACGAGTCAGGCGAGCTGTTCGGCGCGGCCGGCGTGTTCTTCTTCGTGATCGCGATCGGCATCTTCATCACCATGTCGATGAGCACCGGTGCGATCGACAACGGCATCGCGCACGTGGCTCGACGGTTCAGCAGCCGCGGGGCGATGGTCATCGTGATCCTGATGGTGCTGCTGTCGATCGGCGGCACCACCGAGGGGATGGCGGAGGAGACGCTCGGCTTCTACGCCTTGATCGTGCCGCTGATGCTGAGCCTCGGCTACGACCGGATGGTGGCCGCGGCGACGATCCTGATCGGTGCCGGCATCGGCGTGCTCGCCTCGACGGTGAACCCCTTCGCCACCGGCGTCGCCTCCGACGCGGCGGGCATCTCGATCGGCGACGGGATCGGCTACCGCTTCCTGATGTACGTCGTGCTGGTGCCGGTCGGCATCTGGTTCGTGCTGCGCTACGCCAAGAAGGTGAAGGCGGATCCGGGCCGCTCCCTGGTCGGCAGGCAGGAGGGCGACGCCGAGATCGCCGCGGCCGGGATCGGCGAGCTGGAGCCGCTGACCGGCCGGCAGAAGACCGTGCTGGCGGTCGTCGCGTTCACGTTCGCGTTCATGATCTTCACGATCGTGCCGTGGGCACAGGTGATCGAGGGGCCTGACGCCGAGAGCTACACCTGGCAGTTCGACTGGTACTTCCCCGAGCTCGGTGCCCTCTTCATCGTGATGTCGATCGTGGTGGGGCTGATCGGAGGGCTGGGGGAGAAGGGGCTGACCGACACCCTGGTCCGCGGGGCCGGCGACTTCATCGGGGTCGGCCTGATCATCGTGCTGGCGCGTGGCGTCACCGTGATCATGAACAACTCGGTCATCACCGACACGGTGCTGCACTCGATGGAGAACGCGGTCAACAACACCTCGGCCGGGGTCTTCGGCGCCCTGATGTTCCTGCTGAACATCCCGCTCGCGTTCCTGGTGCCGTCCACGTCGGGGCACGCCGCGCTGGCCATGCCGATCCTGGCGCCGCTCGCCGACTTCGCCGGGGTCTCCCGCGCGATGGTGGTCACGGCGTACCAATCGGCCTCCGGCGTGGTCAACCTGATCACCCCGACCTCCGCGGTGGTCATGGGTGGCCTGGCGCTGGCCAAGGTGCGCTACGACCACTACCTCCGGTTCATCGCGCCGCTGCTGGTGATCCTGCTGGTCGCGTGCACGCTGTTCTCCGCGGTGGGGGCGGCGCTGTCGTAGGGCGCCGACGGCGTCGGGGCCTAACCTCGGGGCATGCACCGTTCCCGCATCGGCCTCGTCCTGATCGACCACCCCGCGAGCGACTGGGAGAAGGCGCTCGCCTTCTGGGCCGGCGTCCAGGGCGTGGAGCCCACCACCGACGAGCCCGGCGACCCCGGGTCCATGTACCGCTCGATCGGGACCCTCGGGCCGGTCCACCTCGAGTCGCAGCGCACGGGTGACGGCACGCCCGCCCGGATCCACCTCGACATCGAGAGCGACGACGTCGACGCGGAGGTACGCCGCGTGGTGACGCTGGGCGCGACGGTGCTGGAGGCGCACGAGACCTACACGGTCCTCCAGGACCCGGGTGGGCTGGTCTTCTGCGTCGTGCCGATCCAGACCGGCGCCGCCTTCGAGGAGCACGCGCTCACCTGGGAGCAGGCCGGGGACCACGCGTCATCTGCCTCGGTCGGGGGATGACCTCGGCGTCGTACCGACCGACACTGGTGGCGACAGTGACCGGAGGGAGACGGCCGTGAACTGGAGACGCTGGACGCTGTGCATCGTGGCCCCGGGTGGGCACAAGTGGACGAACCTGCCGTACTCGCAGGGGGAGGACACCGGGTTCTTCCAGCGGTGCCTGCGGTGCGGGCACGAGAACCACTCGGGCGCGTCGGTGCGTCCGACCGCCCTCTGACCCCGGCTCCGCGGGCGGCTCAGGCCGTCGGGTTGTGCCCGGCGACCTGGTCGAGCTCGTCGGGGGAGAGACCCGCTGCGGCCAGGATCTGCTGAAGGACGGCGTTCTTGCCCGCGACGTACGCCTCCATGTCCGGCAGGTCCCGCGCGGCCAGTCCGGCCTTGACGTCGGCGTACGCCTGGCGCAGCGACGGGTCCGCCCGCAGCACGTCGCGGACGAGCAGGTGGTTGCGCAGCGCCACGCAGCCGTCGACGCACACGTAGACGTGGCGGGCGGTGCCGTCGTCCGGAGCGCGGAACGCGTGCCGCCCCTCGACGCCCTTCTCGCCCTCGTAGGCGTAGCCCGCGCCTGCTACCGCGTCGAGCGCGGCCGGCAGCGCCTCCTCGGGGACCACGACGTCGACGTCGATCACCGGCTTCGCCGGGAGGCCGGGTACGGCGGTGCTGCCGACGTGCTCGACGGCCAGCACGTCCACGCCGTCCAGCGCGGCCAGCAGGTCGGCCCGGATGCGTTCGAAGTCCGCCGCCCAGCGGGGGTCGTAGTCGGTCACTGTCACGTGCACGCGCACATCATCCCGCGCGGGGCCCGGTCGCGCCCGTGGGACCTCCCCAAGGTCTCGCGTGCGGACTATCGTCGGCCCATGACGCGCGTCGTGTGCCTCGCCCTGGCCGTCGCCGCGGGCGTGTGCGCCGCGCTCCTGCTGGCCTCGGCACCGACGGTGAGCTACGCGGGGCAGACCGGGACTTGCGAGGCGCTGCTCGTCAGCGCCGAGAACGACGACGTCGCCAACCCGCGTCCGCACCCGTCGAACGCCGTCGAGGCCGCTCACCAGCGGGCGTGCGACGCCAAGCAGCGCGAGTGGTCGGCGCTGGCGGGGCTCGCCGCACTCGTGTGCGTCACCGCGGGGTCGGTGGCCCTCCTGTCCCGCGGTGGGGCGTCGGGTGGCCGGGGCGCCCGATGGAGCCCCGTGTCAGCGTGACGGGGGCAGCGGCTTGCTCATGAACAGCTCGTCCCGGCCGTCGCGCACGTGCTCCCGCTCCCCGGTGAAGTCGTACCCGAGTCGGACGTACGCCCGCCGGCCGCGGGGGTTGTCCTCCATCACCCCGAGCCCGATCGTGGTCGCCCCTGCGGCCCGCGCCACGGACTCGCAGGCGTGGGCGAGGGCCTCGACGACACCGGTGCCCCGTGCGGCCGGGGCGATCCACATGCCCATGATCGACCAGCCGTCGTCGAGCTCGTAGGCGCCGGCCATGCCGACGTCGACGCCGTCCAGGGCGGCGAGGAAGGTGGCGGGGCGCCTGGCCCGTCGGCGCCACTCCGCCTCGTCGAACGACTCCTCCCTGACGAGGTTCGAGCCGAACATCTCGGGTGACTCGGCCAGCGCCGCCAGCCGCACGTCACGCAGGCGTTGCCAGTCGTCGGGCTCGGCCCGGGTCAGGACGACCACCTCGGACCGGCCCTCGGCAGGAGCGACGGGAGACGTCATGGCCGGCAGTGTGCCGGAGGCGGACGCCCTCGGGAAACGCGTTTTCTCCGCACCCGCCGATGTCAGCTGGGGCTGATCGCGAGCGCCACGGCCAGCAGCACGGCCACCACCACGATCGCGACCGTCACCCACAGGCCGAGGCCGAACGACGGCAGCGGCGCCCGCAGCCGCATCGCCCGCTCGACCCGTGCCCAGCGCAGGTAGGACAGCGCCGACATCACGCCGGCGAACAGGACGAGCACGACGACGACCGCCGTGCGCAGCAGCTCCGAGCCGGGCACGCCCAGCGTGTGCAGGGCGACGGCTCCCGCGAGCACGGCCAGGGCGGTGCGCACCCAGGCGAGGAAGGTGCGCTCGTTGGCGAGGCTGAACCTCGGGTCGGGCTCGTCGCCCGCGTCGTACACCCAGTGGGGACGGCGTTCGGTCATGCCGACATCGTGCCGCACTCCGTCGCGCACGGGAGCCAACCACGTGGATGACGGTGCTTCACTGGATGGCGGGGCCCTTCTCGTGACAGGAGCGCGGGCGCATGGACGACGGTGACCAGAGGTCGTTCGGGGAGCGGTGGCAGGTGCCTGCGCGCGTCCTGGCCGTGGCACTCCCGTTCGTGACCTGCGCGGTGCTCTCGACCGTCCGGGACAGCATCACCGCCGCCACCGCGGTCCTGCTCCTGGTGCTGTGGGTGGTCGCGGCGGCCGCCACCGGCGACCGGGTCGCCGGGCTGCTCGCAGCCGTCTCCGGTGGCATCTGGTTCGACTTCTTCCTGACCGCGCCCTACCACCGGCTCACGATCTCCGACTCCGACGACGCCGAGGCCACCGTCCTGCTGGTGCTGATCGGCCTGGCCGTCACGGAGATCGCGCTGTGGGGCCACCGGCAGCAGGCGCGGGCCGCGCGCCGTTCCGGCTACCTCGACGGCGTCCTCGGGGCCGCGAGGCTCGTGTCCGAGGGGGACATGCCTGCGTCGGCGCTGGTCGAGGTGGTCGCCCGCGAGATCACCGACGTGCTGGGCGCCGACGAGTGCCGGTACGTCGGTGGGCGGGTCTGCGACGCGCGCGTCGCCGTCCTCGACCACGACGGGGTGGTCAGCCGGGGCGAGCACCCGGTGGACGTCGACCGCGTCGGGCTGCCGTCGAACGAGTACGTCGCCATCCCGGTGCGCCGCGGGTCGCAGGTCGTCGGCCACTTCCTGGTGACCGCCACCTCGCGCGTCGCCTACCCGTCCCACGAGCAGCGCCGGGTCGCGGTGCTCCTCGCGGACCAGGTGGCGGCCGCCGGTTGAGTCGGCCGGTCCGCGGTCTCAGCAGTGCTTCGTGAGCTGCACGACCGTGTCGTTCCTCAGGGTGCCGCTGTCGCCGGCGGACTCGTAGGCGAGCTGGAAGCTGCCGACCTCGTTGGGGAGGGCGGCGAGGTCGGGGTGGATCCGCACCACCACGCGGTAGGTCTTGCCGGCCTCGAGCGAGGCGTCGTCGATCGGCATCCGGTGGGCCCAGTCGAGCCCCTTGCGGTAGACGGCGGAGCTCCAGAGGGCGAGGTTGCCGGAGGCGTGCTCGGCCTCCACGACCCAGGCCTGCGCGACCCGGTCGGCGCCCGAGTCCGGTCCGAAGTCCACGACGGTGGCGTCGGCGTCGGCGTGGATCCGCATGCCCGTCCACGCGAAGTCGCCGTCCTTCGCGGTCACCGGCAGGCAGAGGGTGAACTGGCCCCCGTCGTCCTTCGTCCGCAGGGCCGCACCGCTGGACGACGGGGTGGGCCATGCCTCAGCGGAGTCGTCGTCGGTGCTGCAGGCGCCCAGCGCTGCAAGGGAGATCGTCAGGGTCGCTGCCAGCAGGCGGGGTCGCATGGCTCATCCCTGCCCTGCGGTCGGTCGCGGCAAACCGCGGCCCTAGGGTCAGGGCATGGGTCATGAGTTCGACAGCCACATCGAGGTCACCCGGCAGTCCGAGGGCGAGTTCTCCGCCGACCTGGCGCCCGGGTGGGTCGTCGGGGGCGGGGTGAACGGCGGCTACCTGCTCGCCGTCATCGGGAACGCCCTGCGGGCCAGCCTCCCCGGAAAGCCGGACCCGATCGCGGTCAGCGCCTACTACCTCTCGGCGTCGGTGCCCGGCCCGGCGACGGTGAGCGTCGACGTACGCCGTGACGGCGGCAGCGTCGCGACCGCGGCCGCCGACCTGCGCCAGGGCGACGACGCGCGGATCACGGCGCTCGCGACGTACGGCGACCTCGGCCGGCTCGGCGACGACGTGCGGACCACGGCGGAGGAGCCGGTGATGCCGCCGCCGGACCGGTGCGTGCCGAACTCGATGGCGCCGGAGGACGTACGCCGCGCAGCGCCGCTGCTGGAGCGCTTCGACATGCGATTCCACCCCGAGCACGTCGGCTGGGCGGTGGGGCAGCCGAGCGGCAACGGCGTGCTGAGCGCGTGGTTCCGGCTGGCCGACGGCCGCGAGCCGGACCCGATCTCGCTGCTGATGGTGGTCGACGCGCTGCCGCCGGTCACGTTCGACCTCGGCATGCCCGGCTGGGCGCCCACCCTCGAGCTGACCGCGCACGTGCGCGCCAATCCGGCCCCGGGCTGGCTCAAGGTGCGGCACGCGACCCGCAACATGGCCGGCGGCATGTTCGAGGAGGACTGCGAGGTCTGGGACTCCACCGGACGCCTGGTCGCCCAGAGCCGGCAGCTCGCCCGCCAGCCGCGCTGATCGAGCTGCGTCACACCCGCACCTGATTCGGGCGGACGGTCGCGTGTCGGGAAATTGTTCGTTCATGCACCAATGAGTGAGTCCCGGGGCGCGAAAGCGCCCCGGGACAAGCCCTGCGGGTGCGCTGCTCCCGCGAGGCCAAAGCTCCACCTGAACTGAAGAGTCCGGACCGCCTGTCCCACTTCAGGGCATGCGATCTCAGAAGCCCGGTAGCAGGCGCCACCCGAACGGGTGGCGCCTTCGCCAATTCAGGACGATTCAGGCGAGTCGTGAGCGGCGCATCGCGAAGACCCAGCGCCGGCGCGGGTGCTCGGTGACCGACCAGAGCAGGTCCGTCGAGGGCCAGTAGGCGATGTCCTCGGGGCCCATCGGGGTCGCGAACCGCCGCCGCCGGAACGCGCCCGGGCGCCCGACGTACACCGAACCCGGCTTCCGGGTGCCGTGCGAGACCGTGAGGAAGTAGTCGCCCCGCGCCACCGTCGCGCCCTGGGTCCCGCCCACGCCGCGCTCGTCGAGGTCCAGCGGCCGCGACCGGCCGTCCTCGCCGTCGACCAGCAGCATGCTCGACGGGTCCAGCGCGAAGCGCGCCAGCCGGCGGGTCTGCCCGCCGCGGCCGTACTCACCCACCACCAGCTCCGGCGGGGTCGCCCCACGATCCAGCGATAGGCACGAGTAGCGCAGCCTCTCGTGCCCCTCCTCGGCCCCCGCGCGGTAGGCGAAGCGCACCGGCAGCAGGTAGCGGTAGCCGTACGACGACACGCGGTCGCCGTCCACGCCGATCCGCGACTCGTCACCAGCGAGCTCGTCCGGGACGCGCAGGAGGTCGTCGAGCCGGCAGGTGACGAAGCCGCGCGCGGTGGCCGCGACGTGGAGCCGCTGCCCGGCCCACACGATGCCGCCCGCGTGCACGCGCAGCGGCTCGAACGACACCGAGCCGTCGGCGGCAGTCACCGGCGTCACCAGCAGCACGTGCCGGTAGCGCCGGCTGTCCAGGTCGATGAACGAGATCCGCGAGCCCTGGTTGTCCTGGCCCCCGGCCGCCTTGGCGTACCAGCTGACCGCCACGACCCGCCGGCCATCGATCTCCTCGGTGTCGGTCGCGTCCGCGGACGTCGAGATGCCCTGCGGCCACCACTGCGGCGTACGCCGGTCCGCCGCGTCCCACGTGAACGCCTGGCGGGCCGCGAGGCCGGGCGCGAACCCGCGCCTGCCCCGGCGGTCCAGGTCGTCCAGCACGGCATCGAGCCCGGCGCGACCGCCGAGCAGGCGCGCCAGGGCGTCGATCTCGTCGGCGTTCTCGTCCGTGCGGGCGAGGTGCACGCCGTACGTCGAGCTCTCCGTGGCCTCGGGCATGTCCCCGAGGCTACGGGTGGCTTCGCTACGGTCGCGCCATGATCAGCGTGGTGGGTGCCGCCCTCGTGCGCGACGGGCGGGTGCTCGCCGCGCGGCGTACGCGTCCCGCCGCCACCGCCGGCCGGTGGGAGTTCCCCGGCGGCAAGGTCGAGGACGGGGAGTCGCCGGACGCCGCTCTCGTGCGGGAGATCCGCGAGGAGCTGGGCTGCTCGGTCGAGGTCTCGCACTGGCTGTCCGGGGCGGTGCCGATCGGAGAGCGGCACGAGCTGACCGTGGCGGTCGTGCGCCTGGTCTCCGGGGAGCCGGTGCCGCACGAGCACGACCTGGTGCGGTGGCTATCCGCGGCGGAGCTCGGGGACGTGGACTGGCTGGAGCCGGATCGCCCGTTCCTCGATGAGCTTGCGGTGCTGCTCGGCGGCTGAGCGTCGTTCCTGGCTTCGGCGCGAGTCCGCTCTGGTTTCGGCTGCCTACCGGGCTGCGGCTTGTCCCGGGTCGAGCTTCTTGGCTGGCTACGGGGAGGGTCCGCTCGCACGCGGCCTCGCTCCCGACCTGCGGCTCCGCCGCTGTTCCGGCCGACCCGGTTCGGGCGCCTCTCGAGCCTGTCCACAGACTCGAAACTTTACTCGAATATGGTGTTGACTTGTCGTAGAATGAGGCATGGCAGTCAACCCGACCCCGATGACGCACCCACTGGTGCGCGGTGCCGGCGAGCTGGCTGCCCTGGTCACCGACCTGGCCGGGTTCGACCCCGGCTACCTCGACCCGGCCGAGAAGGAGACCGCCCTGGCCACGCTCGGTCGGGTCGTCGACCAGCTGGCGGCGCTGTACGGCCGGGTGCTGGCCAACGCCGACGACGTGGTGACCGACACCGGGGACCGCAACGTCGCCGCCTGGGCCGAGCGGACCCAGCACGCCGACTACCCGACGGTCGCCCGCCAGACCCGGCTGGGCGAGGCCCTGGACCGGCGGTGGCCGCGACTGCAGGCCGCCTGCCTCGACGGCCGGGTCAACCAGGCCCAGGCGCACGTGATCGTCAAGGCGCCGGACGGGCTGCCGGACCGGCTCGGCCCCGAGCTGACGGCCCAGGCCGAGGCCCACCTGGTCGACCAGGCCGCCCACTTCAGCCCCCGGGAACTGAGACGGCTGGGCGAGCACCTGCTGGCGGTGCTGGCCCCTGAGATCGCCGACGCCGAGGAGCAGCGCCGGCTCGAGGCCGAGGAACGCGCCGCCCGGCGCACCACCCGGCTGACCATGCGGGTCCGCGGCGACGGGTCCACCGACATTCAGATCCGGGTCCCCGACCACGTCGCCTCCCGGCTCAGGGTCTACCTCGAGGCCCTCGCCGCACCACGACGTCAGGAGCACCGCACCGGTGACAGCGAGGTGGAGCGGCTGCCCTACCCGCGCCGGTTGGGGGAGGCGTTCTGCGCGCTGCTCGAACGACTCCCCGCCCGGGTGCTGCCGCAGCACGGCGGCACCGCCACCACGGTGATGGTGACCATCGACCTCGCCCAGCTCACGAGCGGGCTCGGGGCCGCGGGCCTGGCCACCGGCGACCGGATCATCGCCGCCGCCGAGGCCCGCTTCTCACATCCTCACAACGCCCGGAGGCGGAACTCGAACGTCTCGGCGGAGGTGTCCGGAAGCGGCCGGGCCGGGGCGGCGGAGCGTAAAAGCGAGGCGTGGCGCCGATGGCGACCGCTGCCCCCCGCGACGCCGTCGGCGACACGGCGAGCCAAGCGAGCCGCCGCGCGCCCGGGCGAGGCCGGGGACCCCCCCACGGAGGCCGTCGAGCCGAGCCAGGCGGCCCGGCCACCGCCGGTCAGCAGCACCACCACCGCGCCCACGACCCACGCTTCGGCACCGACCGGCTCCCCAACGGCGACGTCAGGTTCACCCGACGCAGGTAGGCCGACCGCCGACCATCGCCTACGAAGAGGCAAGGGCCCGCAGCGGCGGCCCGCCCTACCTGCGCGCCCGGCGACGCGCTTCGCCGGCCGGGGCATACTGGCAGCACCGAACGCGGGGAGGACGACCATGGTCGACGAGTCAGGTCCGGAGGCGACGCCCCCAGAGCCGAATCCGTACGCGAAGCTGCCGCCGGCCATCCCGCTGGAGCGGATGGTCGCCACGCACGAGACCGGGGAGGCGCCCGACCCCGAGGGTGGGCGCGACACCGACAAGGACTTCCTCCTGCGCTACTTCGCCTGACGCCGCCGCGTCCTGCCGCGGACCGCGGCCGCCGGCGGTTGCGGTGATCGTCTTGCCACGGTGCCCGGGGCCGGGCAGAGTGCCCGCGGTGCCCACCGTGATCGTCTTGCCACGGTGCCCGGGGCCGGGCAGAGTGCCCGCGGTGCCCACCGTGTTCGAACGCCTGGCTGCCCATCTCGACGCCCACGACCCGGGTGGCGTCCTCGGTCTCTACCTCTACGGCTCCTCGGTGGCAGGTGGCCTGAGGCCGGACAGCGACCTCGACCTCCTCCTCGTCACCGAGCGTCCACTCGGTCACGACGAGCGCGCAGGACTGCTCGACCTGCTGCTGCAGTTCTCCGGCCGGCGCGCGACCGTGGAGCCGGGCCGTCCCGTCGAGCTGACCTCGGTCGTCCGCGACGACCTGGACCCCTGGACCTATCCACCTCGGTGCGACTTCCTCTACGGCGAGTGGCTCCGCGCGGTGTTCGTGGCCGGTCGCGTGCCCGAGCCACACGCCCGCGCCGACCTCGCCGTACTGCTCACGACCCTCGCACAGCACGCCCAGGTCCTGCGCGGCCCGAGCCCGGGCGACCTGCTGCCGGCAGTCCCGGTCGGCGACCTGTGTCGCGCCCTGCACGACAGCCTGCCGTCGTTGCTGGACAACCTGGCCGGCGACGAGCGCAACGTCCTGCTCACCCTGGCCCGCATGGTCGTGACGCTGGAGTCCGGTGAGATCGTCTCGAAGGACGAGGCGGCCCGTCGGATCCGAGACGGGCTCCCGGAGGAGCACCACGCGGTCCTGTCCCTCGCGGCGGCCGGCTACGTCGGCGAGCGCGAGGACGACTGGACCCTCCACCAGGCCGCGTCCCGGGCGACCGCCGCGCACCTGGCCGAGCGGATCCGGCCCTCGCGTTGAGCTCGTCGGCGTGTCGGGGAGACTGTTCCCCGTGCGCGGCATCTTCTTCGACGAGGACGACGCCCGGGCGGTGCAGGCCCGGCTGACCGGCGACGGCTACGACGCGACCCTGGTGCGCGAGCGGCTGGCGGGGGAGGACGACGACGAGGACCACCCCTGGGCGATCCTCACCGACGCCCCCTCGATCGTGCTCGAGCTGCTCGTCGACGAGTACGACGGGTGGCTCGACGAGGACGACGCCGACCAGCCCGACCGGCACCCGCCCGTGGCGCCACCGCTGGACCTCCCCGCCGCGCCCAGACGGGTCAAGCGCGCCGACTAGGCTCGGACCATGACCGCGGACCACCGTCTCCTGCTCGTGCACGCCCACCCCGACGACGAGTCGATCAACCAGGGCGCCACCATGGCGAAGTACGTCGCCGAGGGCCGCGACGTCACCCTGGTGACCTGCACCGCCGGTGAGCTCGGCGAGATCCTGGTCCCCGAGCTGGAGCACCTGAGCCCCGAGGAGCTGGCCGAGCACCGCCGCGGCGAGCTCGAGGACGCGATGAAGGCGCTCGGTGTCACCGACCACCGCTTCCTCGGCGGCTTCGGCACCTATCGCGACTCCGGCATGAAGTGGCACGAGGACGGGCACGCGGTCGCCGCCGACGACGTCCACGAGAACGCCTTCTGGCACGCCGACCTCACTGCGGCCGCCGACCACCTCGTCGAGATCATCCGCGAGGTCCGCCCGCAGGTGCTGGTCACCTACGACCAGTTCGGCGGCTACGGCCACCCCGACCACATCCAGGCCCACCGGGTCGCGATGTACGGCGCCCAGCTCGCCGCGGTGCCGTCGTACCGCAAGGAGCTGGGCGAGGCCTGGGACATCGCCAAGATCTACTGGGGCGCCATGTCCGAGCGCCGGATGCGCGAGGGCCTGCGCAAGCTGCGCGAGGCCGGCGACCACACCAGCTTCGAAGGCATGGACCCCGACGGCGACCTGCCGTTCTTCGTCGTCAAGGACGAGGACCTCACCGCGGCCGTCGACGGCCAGGACCACATCGAGAGGAAGATGGACGCACTGCGCGCCCACGCCACCCAGATCACCACCGACGGGCCGTTCTTCGCGCTCTCCAACAACGTCGGCAGCACCGCCTGGGGCATCGAGTACTTCCGCATCGCCAAGGGCCGACCCGGCCCGGTCGGCGAGGACGGCCTCGAGACGGACCTCTTCGCCGGACTCTGATGCGCACGCTCGGCCGGGTCGCGGTCGCCCTCGGGCTGCTCCTGCTCGGCGTCGGCACCGGCATCGCCTCCGTCGCGGTGCACGAGCTCTCGTGGGGCCTGCCCTTGGTCGTGGCGACCACCGCCGTCACCCTGGTGGCGCTGCCGCCGGGCTGGTGGCTGCGGCTGCCCTTCGCGCTCGGCTGGACGGGGCTGGTCGGCCTGCTGGTCGATCCGCGGCCCGAGGGTGACTACGTGATCAGCTCCGACTGGCGCGGCTACACGCTGGTGGGCCTGGCCCTGCTGGTCCTCGTCGTCGGCATCGCGACGCTGCCCCGGCCCGCCCGCGGGACCCGTCCGGCACCGGCGCGTGCGCCCGGGACCGCCGCACCCGCCTCCCTAGACTCGGCGCCGTGAGCGAACGGGAGAAGGCCGGCGGACGCGTCGTCCTGGTGGTCGTCCTCGTGCTCGCCCTGCTCGGCGGAGGCGGGTACGCCGCGGCGTACGTCGCCGCCGGGGACGAGATCGCGCGCGGCACCACGATCGCCGGGGTCGACGTGGGCGGGCGCACCGAGGCCGAGGCCGCCGCGCTGCTCCGCCGCGAGCTCGGGCCCCGCGAGGACGCCCCCATCACGCTGGTCGTCGACGGCCGGTCGCGGAGCATCACGCCGGCCGACGCCGGCCTGGCCGTCGACCACGACGCGTCGGTCGCGCAGGCGGTCGGCGCGCGGAGCTGGCGCCCGGGCCACCTGTGGGACCACTACACCGGCGGCCAGGACCTCGAGCCCGTCCTCACCGTCGACGAGTCGAGGCTGGCCGGCCTGGTGACCCGGCTCGACCGTGCCGTCGGCACCCCCGCCACCGACGGCGCCATCGAGCTGCGACCCGGTCGGATCCGGGTCACCCGGCCCGAGGTGGGGGAGCGCCTCGACTCCGACGAGGTCCGCGCGGCGCTCGAGTCGGCGTACCTCGAGGACGACCCCACCGCCGAGGTGAGCCTCCACGACCAGCAGCCCGACATCGACGCGGGCGACGTGCAGGAGGCGATGGACGCCTTCGCCAACCCGGCGATGTCGGGGTCGGTGCGGCTGGTCTTCGGCAAGACGCCGGTGCGGCTGCAGCCGCGCCAGTTCGCGCCGGCGCTGGCGCTGCAGCCCCGGGACGGCGAGCTGGTGCCCGAGCTCGACGAGAAGGCGCTGGCCGACCTCGTCGGCGACGCGATCGGCGAGGACGGGGCCCCGGAGGACGCAACCGTCGCGCTGGTCGGCGGCCGCCCCCGGGTCGTGCCCGCCAAGCCCGGCGTGACCTACGACCAGGCCGACGTCAACGACGCCTTCCTCACCCTGGTCACCCGCGAGCACGGCGAGCGCTCCATGAAGGTCAGGGCGACCGTCGCCGAGCCCGACTTCACCACCCGGGACGCCAGGAAGCTCGAGATCCGCGAGAAGGTCTCGAGCTTCACGACGTACTACCCCTACGCGGAGTACCGGAACACCAACATCGGCCGCGCCGCCGAGATCGTCGACGGCACGGTGCTCGAGCCGGGGGAGACGTTCTCCCTCAACGACACCGTCGGCGAGCGCACCCGCGAGAACGGCTTCACCGAGGGCTTCATCATCAGCGACGGGATCTTCAAGGAGGACCTCGGCGGCGGCGTCTCGCAGATGGCGACCACCCTGTTCAACGCGATGTTCTTCGCCGGGCTCGAGGACGTCGAGCACAAGCCGCACTCGTTCTACATCGACCGCTACCCGGTCGGCCGGGAGGCGACCGTGGCGTGGGGCTCGGTCGACCTGCGCTTCCGCAACGACACGCCGTACGGCGTGCTGATCGACGCCCGCGTCACCCCGAGCACCCCGTCCAGCCAGGGCGTGGTGACCGTGTCCATGTGGTCCACGAAGTACTGGGACATCACCTCCAGCACCTCCGACCGCTACCGGTTCGTGCCGCCGGAGACCCGCACGCTCAAGACCGACGACTGCTACCCGAACACCGGGTACGACGGCTTCGACGTCGACGTCACGCGGCACTTCCGCAAGCACGGCGAGTCCGCGCTCGACCACGACGAGGTGTTCCACACCCGCTACATCCCGTCGGACACGGTCATCTGCAAGTGAGCTAGGCGGTCGTGCCCCCGAGGGTGCGCTCCAGCGCACGCTCACCCGCACGACCGCTGCCGGCGGCCACGGTGACCGGGTGGTGCACCGCCGCGGTGAACAGGTAGCCGTCGTCGTTCGGCAGCGCGAGCTCCGGCTGGGTGCGCCCCAGGCTGTCGGTCGCGCGGGTCACCAGCACGTGCTCGCCCGGCGTGGCCGGCGTCCAGGGGTGCTCCCACTCGACCCAGCTGGACGGCTCGTTGGTGCCGGTCAGCGAGGCCTCGTCCCAGGTCTCGCCGCCGTCGGTGCTGACCTCGACCATCCGCACGGTCGCCTCGCCCGACCAGGCGCGGCCGCGGAGCACGGTGAGTCGGCCGGCCTCGAGCGCGCCGGTGACGTCGATGACGCTCTTGGGTGGCATCCGGTCCAGGACGGCGGCGTCGCCGGACCAGCCCGGGCCGTGCATGCGGTACCACCTGGTGTTCCAGGGGGAGTCGACGACCGTGGTCGTGACCCGCAGCTCGCCGAGCCACTTGATGCTCGCGATGCCGACCCAGCCGGGGACGACGAGCCGGACCGGGAAGCCGTGGTCGGGCGGCAGTGGCTCGCCGTTCATCTCCCAGGCGACGAGCACGTCGTCGAGGGCCTTGCCGATCGGCAGCGGGCGCCGGACCCGACCCCAGTCGACGCCGTCCTCGACGAACGGCGCGTCGAGACCCACGGGCATGACCTGCACGGCCTCGGGCCGCAGGCCGGCGTGGCGCAGCACGGTCGACAGCGGGACGCCCGTCCAGCGGGCGACGCCGATCGCGCCGAGGTCCCACTGGGTGCCGGGGCGGAACGAGCCCTGCTGGGCGTCGAAGAGCCGGCGCCCGTTGCCGGTGCACTCCAGTGCACGCTCGTAGGTCGTGGTCGGGAGCTGCTGCAGGTCGGCCAGCGAGTAGGCCCGCTCGCTCAGCAGGCCGTCGCCGGTCACCAGCAGCCGCCAGGTGGCGACGTCGATCTGCGGGGGCTCGGTGTGGTTGCGGACGAAGAACCGGTCGTTCGGGGTCAGGTGCGGGACGTCGGCGTCCCAGCGGGTCTCGACGTCGGTGCCGTGGTGGATGAACCAGTCGCCGTGGTCGACGGGTCGTCCGGATGAGTCACGCAGCATGCTGTAACCATACAAAGAAACTGGAGTTAGGCGCATTGACGCGCCGTTCGGTCGCCTCCAGCATGCGTCACGCCGGGCGCGACGTCATGCGAATCGTGGGCTACGACCCCCAATTCGCATGACGTCCCGGTCCGGGCCGGCTCAGGGCGCCAGGCGGTTGAGGTCGCGCGGGAAGAGCGTCACCTCGCGGATGTTCGCCGCCTCCACCAGCCGGGCGGTCCAGCGCTCCAGGCCGATCGCGAAGCCACCGTGCGGCGGCATGCCGTGCTCGAACGCCTGGAGGTACGCCGCGTACGCCGCCGGGTCCTCGCCGCGCCCGCGGATCGCGGCGTCGTACGCCGAGGGCCGGTGCAGGCGCTGCCCGCCGGTGACCAGCTCCAGCCCGCGGAAGAGCAGGTCGAAGCTGTTGGACCAGCGGCCCTCCTCGCCCGCGACGACCTCACCGGTCCACGGGTGGGTGTAGAACGGCCGCTTGGTCATCGGGTAGCCCTCGACCGCCACGAAGTCGCTGCCGTGCTCCTCGCGCGCCCAGGCGCCCAGCGCCCGCTCGTGCTCGGGGGCGAGGTCCGGCTCGTCGGCGGGGGCGCCGACCATCTTCAGCGCGTCCCGGAAGTGCACGACCGGGATCTCCTCGGGCACCGCCGGCACGGCCGCGCCGGAGAGCGCGAGCGCGGCGGGGGCGTGCTCGTGGATCGCGCCGACCATGCCGGCCAGCACCTCGCGCAGCACCCGCAGCACGTCGCGGTGGTCCTCGACGAAGCCGAGCTCGACGTCCAGCGAGACGTACTCCGCCAGGTGCCGGACGGTGTCGTGCGGCTCGGCCCGGAAGACCGGCCCGACCTCGTAGACCCGCTCGAAGACGCCCACCATCTGCTGCTTGTAGAACTGCGGGCTCTGGGCGAGGTACGCCGGTCGGCCGAAGTAGTCGACCTCGAAGACGTTCGCGCCGGACTCGGTCGCCGAGGCCACGAACTTGGGTGTGTGGATCTCGGTGAACCCCGAGCGGTCCAGGGTCTCGCGGAAGCCGCGCAGCGAAGCCGCGGCGAGCTCCCACTTCACCTTCTGGGCCGGGTGCCGCCAGGTGACGGGGGCGTGGTCGAGCAGGGTGGGCAGCGAGGCGTTCATGGCCGGACGCCACAGCTCGACCGGCGGGGTGGCGGCGGGCTCGGTCAGCGCGGTGATGACCGGGTCGGTCACCTCGATGCCGCCGGGCGCCTGCGGGTTGGCGGTCGCCGTCCCCACCACCTCGACGGTCGTCTCCTCGGGCGGGACCACCACGTCGGGGGACTTCACCACGACCTGGGCCAGGCCGGTGCGGTCACGCACGACGAGGAAGGTCAGGGCCGCGAGCTCGCGGCGCCGGTGGACCCAGCCCTGCAGCCGGACGGTCTGTCCGGGCGTGGCGTGGGGGAGCTCTGTGCAGAGCGTGCGTTGCATGTCGTTCACCTCCAGCAGCTACGGGAGCCCTGGAGGTGTGGGCGGGGGCAAGGTCGCGGTGCCACCACACCTTCGCCAGCGAGCTGCTGGCCTCTCGTCGGTACGCCGATCCGCGCGGGCCGTGCTTCCCTGCCGAACAGGGGGAGGGTCGTCAGTCCTCGCACGCGCCGGTCAAATCCTAGGGCGCCGGGGCGCGTCGGCAAAGTCGGTTCGGGCCGCGGATGTGGATCCGCCGTACGCTGTCCGCCGTGCTCGTCCACTTCCGGCTCACCGTGCCCGGCGACCTCTCGAAGCCGGTCCAGCGGCTGCTGCTCGACGCGGAGTGCGTCACCAACGTCACCGTCCAGGCGGGGGCGTCCCTCCAGCCCGAGGGTGACCTGGTCGAGGCGGACGTCGCCCGGGAGCAGGCGGGGATGCTGCTGCACGACCTCAACGAGCTCGGGCTCGACGAGCGCGGCGGAATCCTGATCAGCACGCCCGCGGGCACGCCGTTCGCGGAGGCCTCCCGGCTCGAGTCGCTCGCACCCGGCCACCCGGACGACGCGGTGATCTGGGAGCAGGTCGAGGCCGAGGCCGACGACGGCGCCCAGCCCACGGTGTCGTACGTCGTCTTCCTGGTGCTCGCGGTGATCCTCGCCGCCATCGCGGTCATCACCGACTCCGCGATCCTGGTCGTCGGGGCGATGGTCGTCGGCCCGGAGTTCAGCGCGATCGCGGCGGCGTGCGTGGGGATCGTCTTCGCCCGGTGGGGCCTGGTGTGGCGGAGCCTGCGCCTGCTGGTGCTCAGCTTCGCGTTCGCGGTGGCGGTCGTCGCGGTCCTGGCCTGGCTGGTCAGCCTGACCGGTGCGCTGGACTCGGAGATGGTCACCCGCCCGCGGCCGAACACCGGGTTCATCTGGCACCCCGACATGTGGTCGTTCGTGGTGGCGCTGGTCGCCGGCGCTGCCGGCGTGCTCGCCCTGGCGATCCAGAAGACGGCCACCATGGTCGGTGTCTTCATCAGCGTGACCACGGTCCCGGCCGCGGGCAACCTCGCCCTCGGGCTGGCGCTGTGGGAGCGCGGGGAGATCCTCGGGTCGCTGGAGCAGCTCGGCGCCAACGTCGCGGGCATGCTGCTGTCCGGGGTGCTCGTGCTCGCGTTCATGCGCGGCTGCTGGACCTGGGTGACGGTGCAGGCCGAGCGGGTGTTCGGCCAGCGCCAGCCGCGGGGTGCCCTCGACCCACGGCGCCACGAGGACTCGGCGCGGTGAGGCCGGCGCCCGACAGCCTGCCGCGGGTTCTCTTCGACCTGGACGGGACGCTGCTCGGGGACGTGCGGGAGCTCGACGACCGGCAGGCGGACGAGGCGTTCCTGGCCTACCTGTCGGCGTACGAGGCCAGCTGGCGCCCCTTCGACGACGTCCGGCCGACGTTCGACTGGCTGTGCGAGGCGGGCGTGGAGCACGCGATCCTGTCCAACGGTGACCGCGACCAGCAGCTCGCCAAGGTCGCGGCCCTGGGCCTGGCGTGCTGGCTCAACCGGGGTGGGGCGCCGTCACCGTTCGACTCCAGGGAGCCGGTCGTCGAGATCGGTGGCCTGCGCGAGCTGCAGCACCTGCTGACCGGAGGCCGGGCCGTCTGACAGCGACCCCTCCGCGTTTGTACGAACGTTTGTTCAAAAGCCGAGGGTGCCCTCGCTGACGCCGTCCGCCGGTGCAGCGAGGTAGCGACAGGTGTGGTGCGGCCGGAAGCCCAGCCGCTCGTAGAGCGTGAGCGCCGGGGCGTTGTCCACCTCGACGTGCAGCCACGCCGTCGTGGCGCCGTGCTCCGCCCCCCACTCGAGCAGCGCCGCGACCACGGCCGTGCCCAGCCCTCGGCGGCGGTGCGGCTCCGCGACCGTGAGCGAGTGCAGCCCCAGCCAGTCGCCGTCGAGTGTGGCCCGGCCGGAGGCGACCTCGCCCAGCTCGGCCAGCACCTGGTCGCCCTCCTCGGTCATCGCCGCGTCGGGATGCCCGGCGCCGGCCACGGTTCCCGCAGCGCGCAGCGTCCGGGAGAGCGAGCCGATCAGGAAGTCCGCGTCCCCGCCCGGCACCGGCTGCCAGCCGAGCCCGGTGAGCCCCTCCTCGACCTCGGACCCGCGCTCGACCTGCGCCAGCACCTGCCGGTCCCGGGCCCCGTAGAAGGCGCGGACCCGGTAGGCGGCCTCGGCCAGGCCCACCCCGGGGTCGCCGATCGCCAGGCATGAGTTGGCCCGCTTGCGCAGCCGGCCGACCGGTGCGGGGTCGCTGCGCAGCACCCACTCGCCGAGCGGCTCGGTCTCCAGGTGCGGCCACAGGTCGACGGTGTGCTGCTCGGCCGCCCGGGTGCTGACCCGGTGCCGGACCGAGGGGCGGGGCGGCACCGGCTTGCCGGACACGATGTCGGAGAGCCGGATCTCCACCGGGTCGCCGGACTCGGGTGCGATCACACACCTGCCCTCGCCCCACGCCGTGCAGATCCCGAGCAGGTCGGTCATCGCCGGACCGCCCGACGGGCCGGTCTCACCGGGCAGGACCCGGCGTACGACGACCCGTTGGCCGACGACGTGGGGGCCCAAGCGGTGGGCTTCCGAGGCTGGCGGCACGACGGGATACTAGGCTGTCCCACGTCCGAACAGTTGTGCTGTCCCGTGCTCCCTCAGGAGGATCTGGTGACCTACGTCATCGCCCAGCCGTGCGTCGATCTCAAGGACCGGGCGTGCGTCGACGAATGTCCCGTCGACTGCATCTACGAGGGCAAGCGGATGCTCTACATCCACCCCGACGAGTGCGTCGACTGCGGCGCCTGCGAGCCGGTCTGCCCGGTCGAGGCGATCTTCTACGAGGACGACACCCCGGAGGAGTGGAAGGAGTACTACACGGCCAACGTGGGCTTCTTCGACGACCTCGGCTCGCCCGGTGGCGCAGCCAAGATGGGTGAGATCGACAAGGACCACCCGTTCGTCGCGGCCCTGCCGCCGCAGAACCAGGACCACTGAGCCCTCACGCGGTCCGGGAGCAGGTCTCGCGCCGGCTCCCGGACTTCCCCTGGGACCACCTCACGGCCCACGCCGCCACGGCGCGGGCCCACCCTGGTGGCATCGTCGACCTCTCGGTCGGCACCCCCGTCGACCCGACGCCCGTGGTCGTGCAGCGCGCTCTCTGCGCCGCCGCGGACTCGCCCGGCTACCCGACGACGATCGGGCGGGTCGAGACGAGGCAGGCCGTCCTGGACTGGCTCTCGCGCCGGCACGGCGTGGCCGGCCCGGACGAGGGCGGCCTGGGCCTGGACGGCGTGCTGCCCGTGGTCGGCTCCAAGGAGCTGATCGCCTCCCTCGCGCTGCACCTGGGCATCGGCCCCGGTGACCTGGTCGCCTACCCCGAGCTGGCCTATCCGACCTACGAGGTCGGCGCCGCGCTCGCCGGCGCGCGGGCGGTCGCGTCCGACTCGCTGACGTCGTTCGGCCCGGAGGTCCCGGCCCTGCTGTGGCTGAACTCCCCGTCGAACCCCACCGGCCGGGTGCTGCCCGTCGACCACCTCAAGAAGGTCGTCGACTGGTGCCGTCAGCGCGGCACGATCCTGGTCTCCGACGAGTGCTACATCGAGTGCGCGTGGGACGCTGGTGCCGACGGGAGGGGGCCTGTGTCCGTGCTGCACCCGTCCGTGTGCGGCGGCTCCTACGACGGCATCCTCACCGTCCACTCGCTCTCGAAGCGGTCGAACCTCGCCGGCTACCGGTGCGCGTTCGTGGCCGGTGACCCCGCGCTGGTCGGCGAGCTGCTCGCCGTGCGCAAGAACCTCGGGCTGCAGATGCCCGCGCCCCAGCAGGCGGCGATGGTCGCGGCCCTGGGCGACGACGAGCACGTGCTCGAGCAGCACGCCCGGTACGCCGCCCGGCGGGCCAAGCTCCGCGAGGCGCTGGAGTCCGCGGGCTTCCGGGTCGACCACTCCGAGGCCTCGCTCTACCTGTGGGCCAGCCGGCAGGTCGAGGGCCGTGACGAGGACTGCTGGGACACCGTCTCCTGGCTCGCCGGCCGGGGTATCCTCGCCGCCCCCGGCGCGTTCTACGGCCGCGCCGGCGCCCGCCACGTCCGGGTCGCCTTCACCGCCACCGACGAGCGCATCGACGCCGCCGTCTCCCGCCTCACCTCCTGACCCGGACCGCGAGCACCGTCGGGAGTGCCCGCGGTCAGCGGCGGCGCTCGATGGAGACGTAGCGGTCGTGGCCCGCCCAGCCCACGCCGAGGTCGCGGCCGGAGCCGCCGTCCAGCAGGTCGTCGCCGTCGGAGCCGTAGAGCTCGTCGGCGCCGGGACCGGCGTGGATCCGCACCGGTGACTTCCATGCCGCGTACAGCACGTTGGGGCCGTCGGTGCCGATGATCGTCCAGCGGTCGCGCCGCCCGCCGGGCGCCGAGGCGTTCTCGAAGCCGGTGGCCGCCACGCGGACGGCCGCGTCCTGCACCTGCGCCACGGCGGTCCCGGCGGCGAGGTCGAGGCGACCCGTCACCCGGCCGGGGTCCTGCCCGTCGGCGTCGCTGAACCAGACCGCGGCGAAGTCGTCGTGGGCGCCCGGGCCGCCGTCGAGGACCTGCCCGTCAACGGGCACCACCGCGTCGTTGAAGACGTCGTCGCCCCGCCCGCCGTAGGACCGGTCCGCGCCGCCGTTGGCCTGGAGCAGGTCCTTCCCGCGGCCGCCGCGCAGCTCGTCGGCCCCCTCCGCGCCGTCGAGGAGGTCACCACCCGATCCGCCCAGCAGCACGTTCGGCACCGTCTCGCGGGAGCCGCCGATGAGCGTGCCGGCGCTGAGGTCGTCCGTCCCGCCGCGGCCCTCGAGCCGGTCGCTGCCGCCGTTGCCCCGCAGGGCGTCGTCACGCTCGCTGCCCAGGAGCACGTCGTCGTGCGCCGACCCCTCGGCAGCGCGGAAGGCGCCGGCCAGCTGATCGGTGCCGTCCCCGCTGCCGGTGCCGGCCTCGAGGTCGACCACCACGCCCTGCGCCGAGCTCGCCCAGCTCGCCGTGTCGACGAGGTCGTCGTGCCGGGAGTCGGTGCCCGGGTCGAGCACGTCGTCGCCGCCACCGCCGTCGAGGACGTCGCCGTAGTAGACGTAGTAGTCGGTGTCCTCGGCGACCTTGGCGTCGCTGCCGCCGTGCAGCGTGTCGCTGCCGGGGCCGCCGCGAAGGCGGTCCTGGCCCTCGCCGCCGCACAGCACGTCGTCGCCGCCGAGCCCCAGGACCCGGTCGTCGCCGCCGCGCCCGTCGATGACGTCGTCGCCCTCGGTGCCGCGCAGCGTGTCGTCGCCGGCGGTGCCGACGATCGTGGCGCCCGGGCACCCGGACGGGGCGGCGCCCGCCGAGGCCTCCCCGACCAGGGTGGTCGTGCCGATCACGAGCAGCAGTGCGGTGAGGGTCCCCCGAGCGACGCGCATGCGGTCAGGGTAGACGGTCCGTGCGGTGGTTGTTCCGCTTCGGCACCCGACTGCAACAACGCGGTCGATCGCCTCCGACCTGGCCTAACCTGCAGCCGGCCGAGCCTCGCTCTCGGGGCCGGGCTCAGCAGGGCGGGCTGCCTGCGTGGGGGACAGGCAGGCCGTCCTGCGGTCGCGTCAGACGTCGATCCGCGCGCCCTGCTCCAGCCACCACCGGGCGCCGCCGCGCACGGCCGTGGGCAGCGAACGGTCCGCCTCGATCCCGTGCAGCCGCGGGTCCCCGGTCATGCCGAGGGCGTAGAGCGTGCGCCGCTCGGACATCTCGCCGCCGGACAGGCCCCGCACCAGCGATGCGTCGGGCAGTGGCCGCTCACCGCGGCTGACGAAGGTGAGCCCGTGCAGGAACTCCTGCCCGTCGGGCGACTCCAGCAGCCGGCCGACGCCGGGCAGGTCCTCGCCGGTGCTGCAGTACGCCGCCACCCGGGTCGCCGCCACCCGGCTGGTCTCGTCGGGACAGCTGTCCTGCTCCTCGAGCAGCGGGCGGACCACCGCCGCGCCGAACGGCGAGCACCCGAGGAGCAGGGTCGCGGCCGACATGCGCACGCCGCGCGGGTCGAACATCGCCTCGAAGAGCAGCCGCGCCAACATCGGCTCGTCGGCCAGCCCGCGCTGGGCGCACGCCGCGCGCGCGAGGGTCTCGGCGTACACGTAGTGGGGGTTCTGCCGCGTCCGGACCCACACGGTCGGCCCCGAGGTGGGGGCCGGGTCGGGGCGGCAGGAGCCGGCGTACCTCTCCTGCAGTGGCGGGGGGAGCGCAGCCCAGAGCTGCTTCAGCACGCCTGTCCGCTCAGGGTCGTCGCCGGCGTCGCGCCAGGCCGCCTCGACGAGCGGCACCACCGTCGACCAGTCGTCGAGGCCGAGGCCACCCACGACGAGCATGTTCTGCAGGGCGTACGACGCCCCGCGCATCCGGTAGACCGAGGGGTCGCTGAGGAGGCCGCCGCCCCACGCCAGCAGCGACGGGGTCGGCCGGTAGGTCAGCGCGTCCATGACGTCCCAGAAGTTCCGGCTGTCCGGCTCGCTGACGACGGCGCGGACGACGTCGTCGACCAGGTCGTCGTACGCGCTCAGGCGCAGGGTCACCAGCGCCTCGACGCGGGTGAAGCGCGCGGTGCGGACCGAGCGCGCGGTCTCGAGGCACAGGCGGTGCACCAGGGGCGCCATCAGCGTGACTGGGAGCCCGAAGCCGCCGTCGTCGGCGTGCTGCCGGGCCAGCTCCAGCCAGGCCCCTCCGGTGGGGTCGGCCACGTCCACGGCCTCGTAGGCGCGGCTGAAGCGGTCCAGCGACCGGCTGGCCGGCGGGGGAGGCGCGGCCGGTGCGTAGGGGAAGGTGCGGCACACGGTGTCGACCGGGGCCCGCAACGACCCCTCGGGCAGACCCAGCACCCGGGCGTAGCCGTCGAGGGCGGCCGGCGAGCGCTGCCCCTCGCTCTCGATGCGGCTCAGCGTCGCCGCGGACAGCGACACCCCGTGGTCCTTCAGCGCCGCCGACATCTCGCGCAGGGACAGGCCGCCGACGGTGCGGTGGATGCGCAGCAGCCAGCCGATCCGCGCGGCCACGTCGATGCGGGACGCGGTGAGCGGCGTCTTGTCGTCAACGGGTTCCGAGAGGCGGGGCACAGGGCCATCATCGGCTGTGCGGGACGGAAACTCAGTCGAACACGTCGACGTGGACGTGGTCCCGGTGCTCGAGCACGGCCCGGTCACCCGACCGCTCCGGCGGGTCGTAGTCGCGCCAGCCGTCACCGGAGCGGGAGCCGGCCTGCCAGATCCGGTCGTCGAAGATGACGGTCCGGATCGAGAGCCGGTCGGCCTGTGCGACGAGGTACTGCGCGATCGCCCAGCCCCTGACCTTGTTGGCCGCGCTGACCGGGCGCACGAAGATGTCGATCGCGCGACCGTCGTAGTGGGCCGAGCCCTCCATGTGACCGTCCTTGACACCGCCCGGGGCGAAGCCGCCGAGGGACTGCTCGCCGAAGACGACCTCGACCTCGCGGCGTACGACGTCGGCGCGGTGCGTGAGCCCCACGTCGTTGAGCCGGTCCCGTTCGGGCTCGGCCTCGTCCTTGACCACGCAGCTGAAGGCGTGCGGCGAGTTGCCGGTCAGCGCGGAGGCGAGGACCCGGGCGTCGGGCTCGTGGTCGGCGTAGGCCTCGGGGTAGCCCGAGCGCTGCACCTCCTGCGCGGCCTCGGTGATCCGCATCGTGTCGTAGCCGTCGATCTTCTCGAGCGCGTCGTAGAAGGCACTGGTCGCGTAGTAGGGGTTGAGGACCTGCGACCGGCTGCCCCAGCCCTGGGACGGGCGCTGCTGGAACAGCCCGAGCGAGTCCCGGTCGCCCTCCTCGAGGTTGTAGAGCTTGGACTCCTGGTAGGCGGTGGCGAGCGCGATCGACGCGGCCCGCGCCGGCATGCCGCGCTGGACCGAGACTGCCGCGATGAGGGCGGCGTTCTCGGCCTGCTCGGTGCTCAGCGTGACGGTCCGGCCGCCGACGGTGGCCGTGCACTCCTCGGACTGCAGCAGCGGGCCGACGTGGTGCAGCACCGCGTAGCCGGTCGCGCCGACGACACCGAGCACCGCCGCCCCGACCAGCGCCGAGGCGGTCCGTCGTCGCATCGGCTAGTTGGCGTGGAGGGCGGCGTTGAGCTCGACGCCCTCGCTCTTCCACGGCACGGCCTCGACGGTGCCGGTCACCGAGTTGCGGCGGAACAGCACGTTGCTGGCGCCGGACAGCTCGAGGGCCTTGACGACCTTCGGCTTGCCGTCCATGTCGGTGACGGTCACCTTGGTGCCGGCGGTGACGTAGCAGCCGGCCTCCACGACGCAGTCGTCGCCGAGCGAGATCCCGAGGCCGGCGTTGGCGCCGAGCAGGCAGCGCTCGCCCACGGAGATGACGGCCTTGCCGCCGCCGGACAGCGTGCCCATGATCGACGCGCCGCCGCCGACGTCGGAGCCGTCGCCCACCAGGACACCGGCGGAGATGCGGCCCTCGACCATGGAGGCGCCCAGGGTGCCGGCGTTGAAGTTCACGAAGCCCTCGTGCATCACGGTCGTGCCCTCGGCCAGGTGCGCGCCGAGGCGGACCCGGTCGGCGTCGGCGACCCGGACGCCGGTGGGTAGGACGTAGTCGACCATCCGGGGGAACTTGTCCACGCCGAAGACGGTGACGTGCTGGCCGGTGCCGCGCAGCCGGGCGCGGGTGGACTCGAAGCCCTCGACCGCGCACGGGCCGGCGGAGGTCCACACGACGTTGGTCAGCAGCCCGAAGACGCCGTCCAGGCTGATGGAGTGGGGCACGGCCTGCCGGCTCGACAGCAGGTGCAGCCGCAGCCACACGTCCTCGGTGCTCGCCGGCGCGGCCTGCAGGTCGGTGATCTCGACCAGACGGACCTCACGGGTCACCCGGCGAGCGTCGTCGGTTCCCTCGAGCGCGGTCAGCTCCTCGGGCGCGGTCGCATCGGCCGGCTTGTCGCCCGTCGCGGGCGCGGGGAACCAGACGTCGAGGACGGCGCCGTCGGCGTCGAGGGTGGCGAGGCCGAAGCCCCAGGCGTTCGTCGGTGTCGCAGTCACGGGGGCAAGCCTAGGGGGCGGCGGGTACCGCTCTCACTGGCCGGTCCGGCCGTCGATGCACTCGCGCAGCAGGTCGGCGTGGCCGGCGTGCCGGGCGTACTCCTCGATCAGGTGCACGACGACGTCGCGCACCTCGTACGGCCCGTCGAACGTCTCGCCGAGGTCGTCGTACCGCTCGTAGACCTCGCGGGCGTGGGCCACCTCGCGCCGCCACGACGACCACGCGTCCGCGACGCACTCGTCGGTGCCCACGGCGCCGTTGAAGTCGAGATCCGGGTCCTCCTCGGTGCGGTAGAGGCGGGGCCGGTCCTGCTGGCCCTCAAGGATCCGGCGGAACCAGTGGTGCTCGACGCGGGCGAGGTGCCGCACCAGCCCGAGCAGGCTCATCGTGCTCGGCGCGACCGACCGGGTCGCCAGCTGCTCCGGTGTCAGGCCCTCGCACTTCATCTCCAGCGTCGTCCGGTAGCGGTCGAGGTACTGCCGCAGGATCACCTTCTCGCCCACGGGCGGCTCGTCGGTGTCACGCGGATCGGCGGCGGGATCCACCCACATGTCGCTCATGCCCGCGATCCTGTCGGCGGCCGGGTCCTGCCGGCAACCGGGATTCGGCTCGCGCCCGGCGTGCGAGGCCAACCGGTTTCCGCTCCGGGAGTGGACGGCCGTACCATCGGGGCACAGGCGTTCGAGCCGTCATCAGCGGCGAGCCTCCGGAAGAACAGCCCTGCGGGGCCCAGTAGAACCGGACGGGTAGGCCCGTCACAGCCGTGAACGAGTGGTCGCCGGGAGACCGGTGGCAAGCGAGGTGGTACCGCGGCAGTCGTCGTCCTCGTGTTTCGACACGAGCAGGACCGACCGCAGGAGAGAGCCACCGATGACCTACCCGAAGGTCTCCACCGCCGCAGACGGCAGCGCCGTCCCGTCCTCGCCGAGGTTCCCCGAGATCGAGGAGCGGGTGCTCGACTACTGGGAGAAGGACGGCACCTTCCAGGCCAGCGTCGAGGCGCGCGACGCCGGCGAGAACGGCTCCAACGAGTTCGTCTTCTACGACGGTCCGCCGTTCGCCAACGGGCTGCCTCACTACGGCCACCTGCTCACCGGCTACGTCAAGGACCTGATCCCGCGCTACCAGACGATGCGCGGCAAGCGGGTCGAGCGCCGGTTCGGCTGGGACACCCACGGGCTGCCCGCCGAGCTCGAAGCGATGCGCCAGCTCGGCATCAAGACCACCGACGAGATCGTCGACATGGGCATCGAGACCTTCAACGCGGCCTGCCGCGAGTCGGTCATGAAGTACACCGGCGACTGGCGCGAGTACGTCACCCGCCAGGCGCGCTGGGTCGACTTCGACAACGACTACCGGACCATGAACCCCGACTACATGGAGTCGGTGATCTGGGCCTTCAAGCGGCTCTTCGACAAGGGCCTGGTCTACGAGGGCTTCCGGGTCCTGCCGTACTGCTGGAACGACGAGACCCCGTTGTCGAACCACGAGCTGCGGATGGACGACGACGTCTACCAGATGGTGAAGGACCCGGCGGTCACCGTCGGCTACCGCCTCGACGGCGACGACGACCTCGGGGGCGCGCTGGTCCTGGTCTGGACGACCACGCCGTGGACGCTGCCGTCGAACCTCGCGGTGATGGTCGGCGAGGACATCGACTACGTCGTCGTGGAGTCCGACTTCACCGGCGTGACCGAGCGCTACGTCCTGGCCGAGGCGCGCCTGGAGTCCTACGCGCGCGAGCTGCGCAACGAGGACGTGGAGGACGTCGACCTGCAGGTCGTCCGGCGGCTCAAGGGCAGCGACCTCGTCGGCCGCACCTACACCCCGCCGTTCTCCTACTACCTCGGCCACGCCAACGCGTTCCGCGTCGTGGCCGCCAACGACGCGGTGACGACCACGGACGGTACGGGCCTGGTGCACACCGCCGGCGCGTTCGGTGAGGTCGACAAGGAGGTGACCGACCGCGAGGGCATCGAGGCGGTCATGCCGGTCGGCAAGGACGGCCGGTTCACGTTCCCGGTCACCGACTACGAGGGCATGCTCGTCTTCGACGCCAACCTGCACGTCATCGACCACCTCAAGGCCGCCACGAAGCGGGCGGAGCAGACCGGCTCGGTCACCGACGGGACCGTGCTGCTGCGTCGCGAGAGCTACGAGCACTCCTACCCGCACTGCTGGCGCTGCCGCGAGCCCCTGATCTACAAGGGCGTCTCGTCGTGGTTCGTCGAGGTGACGGCCGTCAAGGAGCGGATGCTGGAGCTCAACGAGCAGATCCGCTGGGTGCCCGACCACATCAAGCACGGCCAGTTCGGCAAGTGGCTGGAGAACGCCCGCGACTGGTCGATCACCCGCAACCGGTTCTGGGGCTCGCCCGTGCCGGTCTGGAAGAGCGACGACCCGACGTACCCCCGCGTCGACGTCTACGGCTCCTTCGAGGAGATCGAGCGTGACTTCGGGCGGCTGCCGCGCGACAAGGACGGCAACGCCGACCTGCACCGGCCGTACGTCGACGAGCTGGTCCGGCCGAACCCCGACGACCCGACCGGGAAGTCGATGATGCGACGCGTCTCCGACGTGCTCGACGTGTGGTTCGACTCCGGGTCGATGAGCTTCGCCCAGGTGCACTACCCGTTCGAGAACGCGGACTGGTTCGTCGGTACCGAATCTGCCGGCTCCGCCGGCGGGCACTTCCCGGCCGACTTCATCGTCGAGTACATCGGCCAGACCCGCGGCTGGTTCTACACGCTGCACATCCTGGCCACCGCGATCTTCGACCGGCCGGCGTTCGACACCTGCGTCAGCCACGGCATCGTGCTGGGCTCCGACGGCAACAAGATGTCGAAGTCCCTGCGCAACTACCCCGACGTGCGCGAGGTCTTCGACCGCGACGGCGCCGACGCGATGCGCTGGTTCCTGATGTCGTCGCCGATCCTGCGCGGCGGCAACCTGGTCGTCACCGAGCAGGGCATCCGCGACTCGGTGCGACAGGTGCTGATCCCGCTGTGGAACAGCTGGTACTTCTTCCAGCTCTACGCCAACGCCGCGGCCGACGGGGCGGGGTACGACGCGCAGTGGTCGACGTCGTCGACAGACCCGCTGGACCGGTACCTGCTGGCCAAGTGTCGTCAGTACGTCGAGGCGATGACCCACCAGCTCGACAACTACGAGGTGGCGAACGCGTGCGACTCGACGCGCTCCTTCCTCGACGTGCTCACCAACTGGTACATCCGCCGCTCGCGGGACCGGTTCTGGGGCGACAACACCGACGCCTTCGACACGCTCTACACGGTGCTCGAGGTCGTCTGCCGGGTGACCGCGCCGCTGATGCCGCTGGCGACCGAGGAGGTCTGGCGCGGCCTGACCGGCGGCCGTTCGGTGCACCTGACCGACTGGCCCGCGGCCGAGGACCTGCCGGCCGACGAGGCACTGGTGGCGGCGATGGACCAGGTCCGCGACGTCTGCTCGGCCACGTCGGCGCTGCGCAAGGCCGGCAACCTGCGCAACCGGCTCCCGCTCTCGCGGCTCACGGTCGTGGTCGCCGACGCGGCCGCGCTCGGGGGCTTCGAGTCGATCGTCGCCGACGAGGTGAACGTGAAGGCGGTGCGGCTGCTGGACGCGGAGGCGCCCGAAGCGGCGTCGTTCGGCGTCTCGCAGAAGCTGACCGTCAACGCCCGCGCGGCGGGCCCGCGCCTCGGTCGCGACGTGCAGACCGCGATCAAGGGCTCCAAGTCCGGCGACTGGTCGGTCGCCGAGGACGGCACCGTGACGTCGGGTGGCCTGGTGCTGGAGGAGGGGGAGTACACCCTCGAGACCGTGGCCGGCTCTGCTGACGGCGGCTCCGCGACCGGCATGCTGCCCCGCGGTGGCTTCGTCGTGCTCGACACCGAGGTGACGCCCGAGCTGGCGGCCGAGGGCCTCGCCCGCGACCTGGTCCGCGCGGTCCAGCAGGCCCGGCGAGACGCCGGCCTCGACGTCTCCGACCGCATCGCACTGACCGTCGGCGGGTCCGCGGCGGTGCAGGCGGCCGCCCGCACCCACGAGGAGCTGATCACCGGCGAGACCCTCGCGACGTCGTACGACGTCCGGGACGCCGACGGCGAGGGCACCCCGGTCACGGTGGGCGACAACGAGAAGGCGACGATCTCCGTCACCCGCGCCTGATCGTCGAGTCGGCGCAAGTGCAGCGCGAAAACAGGTCGAGTCGGCGCAAGTGCAGCTCGAAAAGGGCTCGAGTCGGCGCAGGCTCGCCGAGCTTGCGCCGACTCGTCGGGTCAGGCGGTGCGCGCGCCCGCGGCGGGCAGGACGCTGCGCCAGGGCTCGATGTTGCCCTTCATGCTGGCCCAGCTGAACGCGGCACCGAGTGCGGCCGCGGCATCGTCGCCGGCCCCAGCGGCGCCGGCGGCGAACGCGCTCTGCCCACTCGTGGACGGACCGGCGATGCGGGCCTGCGCGGCCCGCAGGTGGTCGAGCTGCTCGCGGCTGAAGCTCGGGGAGAGGTTGGCGCCGATCCCCACGACGTCGAAGCGGTCCGCGTCGTGCTGCAAGGTCATCGTGTGCAGGCGGCTGAACGAGACCGCGACCTCGGTGACCGGCGCGTCCAGGACGACCCCCTTCCGGTCGGTCATGGTGAGCCGGCCGTCGGCGAGCTCGAGGACGACCGGGACGCAGGCCCGGCCGTTCCAGCGGCTGCGCCGCCAGTAGAGCCCGCCCGCGAGCTGGTGCGACACGTACGACGACGACATCCGAGACCCCCTGGAGTGCATACCTGACGGGCCATCCTGTCAGGGCCGCTCCGCGGCTGACGGGGCCCACCACCCGGTCGTCCGTACGACGAGCCTGCGCCGACTCGAGCCCTTCTCGAGCTGCACGCGCGCCGACTCGACCTGCTTGCGCACGGCACGTGCGCCGACTCGACCCGTTCTCGCGCCGAGCCTGCGCCGAGTCGACGTTCTCCTGGCGTTCCGACGAGCGGGGCCGGCCGTTCGACAGCCGGGTGGTTGGATGGGCGCATGCCACGCCTGGACCTCGACGCGGACGCCGTCACCCTCACCGAGCAGCTGGTGAACATCGAGTCAGTGAGCCACCACGAGCAGGAGATCGCGGACGCGGTCGAGGAGGCGCTGCGCAGTCTCGGGCACCTCGAGGTCACCCGTCGCGGCAACACCGTGGTCGCCCGCACCGACCTCGGGCGCGGCGAGCGGGTCGTGATCGCCGGGCACATCGACACCGTGCCCCTCAACGACAACCTGCCGGCCCGGCGGGAGGCGCGCCCGGACGGTGACCTGCTGCACGGCCTCGGCACCTGCGACATGAAGGGCGGTGACGCGGTCATGCTCCGGCTGGCCGCTCACCTGCCCGAGCCCGACCGTGACATCACCTTCATCTTCTACGAGGCCGAGGAGGTCGAGGCCGAGTTCAACGGCCTGCGGCAGCTGGCGCAGAGCGACCCCGACCTGATGACGGGCGACTTCGCGATCCTGATGGAGCCGTCCAACGCGGTCGTCGAGGCCGGCTGCCAGGGCACCCTGCGCGTCGACGTGCGCACGACAGGGGAGCGGGCACACTCCGCGCGCAGCTGGATGGGCTCGAACGCGATCCACCAGGCGGCCGGGATCCTCGCCCGGCTCGAGGCGTACGACGCCCGCACGCCGGTCATCGACGGGCTGGAGTACCACGAGGGCCTCAACGCCGTGTTCGTGCGCGGCGGCGTCGCCGGCAACGTGATCCCCGACGAGTGCGTCGTCGAGGTCAACTTCCGGTTCGCGCCCGACCGCAGCGAAGCCGACGCGGAGGCGTTCGTCAGGGACTTCTTCGAGGGGTACGAGGTCACCGTCACCGACAGCGCGCCCGGCGCTCTCCCGGGCCTCGACGTCCCGGCCGCCAAGGCGTTCCTGGAGGCGGTCGGTGGCGAGGCCAACCCGAAGTTCGGGTGGACCGACGTCGCCCGCTTCACCGGGCTCGGCGTCCCGGCGGTCAACTTCGGGCCGGGCGACCCCCTGTTCGCCCACAAGCAGGACGAGCACGTGCCGGTCGGGCAGATCGAGCGCTGCGAGCAGCTCCTGCGCACCTGGCTGGGCGCCGACGAGGGGGTGCGGCCGTGAAGGACCGCTTCACCGGACCGGTCCTCAAGCGTCGCCGCCAGGCCGAGGAGGGCAGCACCACCGACCAGCGGCTGCTCGACTCCCGCGGTCCCAGCGACTGGGTGCACACCGACCCGTGGCGGGTGCTGCGGATCCAGGCCGAGTTCATCGAGGGCTTCGGCGCGCTCGCCGAGCTCGGTCCCGCGATCTCGGTCTTCGGCTCGGCGCGCGCCAAGGCCGACGACCCGACGTACGCCCTCGCCGAGGAGGTCGGCCGCAAGCTGGCGCAGGCCGGCTTCGCGGTGATCACCGGCGGTGGCCCCGGCACCATGGAGGCCGCCAACAAGGGCGCTTCCCAGGCCGGCGGGATCAGCGTCGGCCTCGGCATCGAGCTGCCCTTCGAGTCCGGGCTCAACCAGTGGGTCGACAAGGGCATCAACTTCCGCTACTTCTTCGCCCGCAAGACGATGTTCGTGAAGTACTCCCAGGGCTTCGTCGTGCTCCCCGGTGGCATCGGCACCCTCGACGAGCTGTTCGAGGCGCTCACGCTCGCCCAGACCAACAAGGTCACCCGCTTCCCGGTCGTGCTGCTCGGCACGGCGTACTGGCGGGGCCTGCTCGACTGGCTGCGCGACACCGCACTGGCCGAGGGCAAGATCGTCCAGCACGACCTCGACATGATGCGGCTCACCGACGACGTCGACGAGGCGGTGCGGCTCATGGTCGCGGCCCGGAACGGTGAGCACGCGTGACCTGGTTCTTCGCCGTCCTGATCGTGCTCGCGATGGGGGGAGTGGCCGTGCTCGCCGCCGGGCGGGGGGCCCCGCTCGCCGAGGTGTACGACGACCGCCCGGACGCGATCGTGCCCGAGAGGGGAGCCCTCGGTGGCGACGACCTGCGCCGGGTGCGGTTCTCGATCGCGCTGCGTGGCTACCGGATGTCGGAGGTGGACGCGCTGCTGGACCGGCTGGCCGCCCAGCTCGAGGCCCAGCCCCTCGAGGCCCAGCCCCTCGAGGCCGGGCCGCTCGACCCGTCACCCGTCCGGCCGGAGCGCCGACCGGAGGAGCGACGTGAACGGGCGGTGGACCAGGAGGGTCGTGGCGACGAACCCACGGCGTAGGGCACACTTCCGAGCGTGTCGACCCAGGTGATCGTCTACATCCTGACCGCCCTCGCGGCGGTCGTCGTCGTCCTGACCCGCCTCCGGCTGCGTCGGGAGACCGGGGGTGCCGGACGTTTCCAGGTGGGACAGCGGCTCGTCGACGTGCACACCACGGCCGGTGTCCTCGCCCTGGTGACGTGGTTGCTGTTCCTCGTCGGTGACCCCGACTCCGCGATCGGCAGCGCCGTGATGGGCATCGTGGCGCTGGCGTTCTGGTGGGTGGTGGTCGTGGCCGGCCTGCTGATCCTGGTGCGCTGGCTCCCCAGTCGCGGGCGGCACGCCTCCTCGGCCACCGAGGACACCTGGTCCGACGGACCCGGGCTGTCGATCCTGGCCCACGTGGGGATGCTGGTCGGCGTCGGCGTCTTCACCTGGGCCTACCTGACCTCCGCGGTCTGAGCATCTCCCTGTGTGATGCTGTCGGGATGCTCCGACGACTCGGGACCACCGCCGCCGCACTCGCCCTGCTCGTCGCCGGGACCCCCGGCCCACCAGCCTCCGCGCGGCTGCCCGAGTCCGACGGCGGCGCCGTCATCGGCAAGCGCCTGCTCGGCACGTCGGTCGAGGGCCGCAGGATCCGGGCCTGGCACCTCGGCGAGCCGGGCCGGCCGAAGGTCGTGCTGATCGCCAGCATGCACGGCAACGAGACGGCGCCGCGCAAGATCCTGCAGGTGCTGCGCGACGGCAAGCAGATCAACGGGATCGACCTCTGGGTGGTCCCGACGTACAACCCCGACGGGGCCGCAGCCGGCACCCGCAAGAACGCCCACGGGGTCGACCTGAACCGCAACTACCCCTACCGCTGGGCCGACCTCGACGGGAACTACGAGTCCGGGTCGAAGCCCGCCTCGGAGCCGGAGACGAGGGCGATGATGAAGTTCCTGCGGGACGTGAAGCCGGACTGGATCCTGAGCTTCCACCAGCCCCTGCACGGCGTCGACACCGACACCAAGCGCCCGAGGTTCGCTCGCAAGGTGGGCCGCCACCTCGACCTGCCGGCCAAGGAGTTCACCTGCGGCGGGGTCTGCCACGGGACCATGACGATGTGGTTCAACCACCGGTTCACGGGCACGGCGCTGACGGTGGAGTACGGCGACGCGCCGCCGCGTCGCCTGATGCGCGTGAAGGCGCCGCGGCAGGTGCTGTCGATCTGGGGTGCCTGGCGCGGGCAGTTCGGGTTCGGCCACGTCGGCTAGCGGCCGGCGGGTCGCGGGTCGGCGGGTCGGCCGGTCGGCCGGCTGGCGGTGGCTGGGCCACCGTTCTGGTGGGGGAATCGGTGGCCTGTTCACCGCTCAGGTGCGGGTCGGTGGGCTGGCGGTGGCTGGGCCACCGTTCTGGCGGGGGAATCGGTGGTCTGCTCACCGCCCAGGTGCGGGTCGGTGGGCTGGCGGTGACTGGGCCACCGTTCTGGTGGGGGAAACGGTGGCCTGCTCACCGCTCAGGTGCGGGTCGGCCGGCTGGCGGTGACTGGGCCACCGTTCTGGTGGGGGAAACGGTGGCCTGCTCACCGCTCAGGTGCGGGTCGGCGGGCTGGCGGTGGCTGGGCCACCGTTCTGGTGGGGGAAACGGTGGCCTGCTCACCGCTCAGGTGCGGGTCGGCGGGCTGGCGGTGGCTGGGCCACCGTGCTGCTGGGAGACGGTGGCCTGTTCACCGCCCACGTGCGGACGCACGCGGACGCGCGCGGACGGACAGGCTCAGCGGCCCTCGAACACCGGCTTCTCCTTGGCCACGAACGCCGCGACCGCGGCGGCGTGGTCGGCGGTGGCGCCGGTCTTCGTCATCATCGCGCTCTCGAACGCCAGCGCCTCCTCGAAGGAGTGCCCCGCGGCGTACGCCACGGACTGCCGCATCGCGCCGAGTGCGACGGTCGGCCCGGCCGCCAGCTGGAGGGCCAGCGCGCGGACCTCGGCCTCGAGGTCCGCGGCCGGGACGACCCGGGTGGCCAGGCCGAGCGCCTCGGACTCCTCGGCCCTGACCGTCCGCGGGAAGTAGAGAAGCTCGAGCGCCTTGGCCCGCCCGACCAGCCGCTGCAGGTGGTAGCTGGCGCCGGTGTCGCACGAGAGGGCCACGTTGGCGAACGCGAGGTTGAACCCGGCCGTGTCGGCCAGGATCCGCAGGTCGCACGCGAAGGCGAGGCTGGCGCCCGCACCCGCCGCGACGCCGTTGACCGCGGCGATCACGGGCTTGGCCATGCCGGCGAGCGCGGTGACGATCGGGTTGTAGTGCTCGTCGACGGTGCGGAAGAGCGCGTCGCTCGACTCGCTGCGCAGGATCTCGATGTGCTCCTTGAGGTCCTGCCCGGTGCAGAACGCCCGCCCGGTGCCGGTCAGGACGACACACCGGGCGGCGGGGTCGTCGGCGACCTTGCGCACGGTCTCGAGGAGCAGCTCCTTGGTCGCCACGTCGAGGCTGTTCATCGCGTCGGGGCGGTTGAGGGTGATGGTGGCGACCCCGTCGGCGAGGTCGAGGAGCACCGGCTGGCCGGTCGGAGAGGAGTCGGTCATGGCACGCAGTCTGCCCGAAACGGGGCTGTGGTCCGCCTCACGGGTCGGATGAGGGATAATGGACGACGCGTACGGCGTGACGGGGTCGCCCTGACCCTTGTCTGCTCGAGAACAGCAACAGGAAGAGGTGCGCGGATGGCGGCGATGAAGCCGCGGACGGGCGACGGTCCGCTGGAGGTCACCAAGGAGGGGCGCGGCATCGTGATGCGCGTTCCGCTCGAGGGTGGTGGCCGCCTCGTTGTCGAGCTCAACGCCGAAGAGGCCGGTGCCCTGGGCGATGCCCTCAAGGACGTCGTCGGCTGACGCCGGCTGCCTCCCGTGAGCACGTCTGACACCCTGATCACCCTTCCCGAACAGGTCACACCGCCGGAGTTCGCCCTCAGCGCGCTGCCGCCGCACGCCGTCCTCGAAGCCGAGGTCGTGGCGCTGCCGGTGCTGCCCGCCGAGGGCGGCGACGGCGGCGTCCTGCTCGGGCCCGGAGCCGACGAGGTGGGCGAGCGGCTCGGCGCCGACCTGCTGGCCCTGCTCGAGATGAGCAGGGCGACCGGCAAGGCCGGCGAGGTCGTCTCGTTGCCGGTGCCCTCGGGCCTCCCCGACCACGAGTCCCTGCGCTGGGTGCTCCTCGTCGGCGTCGGCCAGCAGCGTCCGGTCGACCTCCGTCGTGCCGGCGCCGCGCTGGCCCGTGCCGTCAAGGACCGCACGGGAGTGGCCACCTCGATCCCCGCGGTGGCGGGCCCCGGTGGCCTGGAGGCCTTCGTGGTCGGCGCGACGCTCGGGTCGTTCGCCTTCCACTGGCGCTCGAGCTCCCCGGAGCACCGGCCCGCCGGCCGGATCGTCCTGGCCGGCCTCCCGGACGCGGACGACCGGGCCGGTGAGCTGGCCCGCGGCGTCGCCCTCGGCGGTGCCGGCTGGCGCTCGCGGATGCTGGCGACGGTGCCCTCCAACCTGAAGAACCCCGCGTGGCTGGCCGGACAGGCCCGCGAGCTCGCACACGAGTGCTCGCTCGACGTGATGGTGTGGGACGAGGCGCAGCTCGCCGACGACGGGTTCGGCGGCATCGCCGCGGTGGGCCAGGCCTCGGCCACGCCGCCGCGCCTGATCCGCCTCGACTACACCCCCGCCAAGGTCACCCGGAAGACCCCGACCGTGGTCCTGGTCGGCAAGGGCATCACCTTCGACACCGGTGGCCTCTCGATCAAGCCCGGCGAGGCCATGGTCAACATGAAGCGCGACATGACCGGCGGCGCCGTCGTCATCGCGGTCATGGGTGCGCTCGAGGCGGTCGGCTGTCCGGTGCGGGTCGTCGGCCTGGTGGCCGCGGCCGAGAACGCCGTCAGCGGCAACGCCCTGCGCCCCGGCGACGTCATCCGCCACTACGGCGGCCGGACCAGCGAGGTCACCAACACCGACGCCGAGGGCCGCCTCGTGCTCGCCGACGCGCTTGCGTACGCCGTCGACAAGCTCGAGCCCGCCGCGATCGTCGACGTCGCCACCCTCACGGGGGCGATGAAGGTGGCCGTCGGCCAGCGCGTGGGGGGCTTCTTCGCCAACCACGACGGGCTCGCCGACGCGGTGTCCACGGCTGCCGAGGCGGCCGGCGAGCCGCTGTGGCGCTTCCCGCTCGCCGACGTCTACGAGGAGAAGCTGACCTCGAGCGTGGCCGACGCCGACAACGCCCCCGGCGGGCCGGGGTCGATCATCGCGGCGCTGTTCCTCCAGCACTTCGTCGGTGACGTCCCGTGGGCCCACCTCGACGTGGCGTCCGTGGGCGACTCGCCCTCGGACTACCACGAGTGGACCGCCGGCCCGACCGGCTTCGGTGCGCGGGCGCTGCTGCAGTGGCTCGGCAGCGACCACCCGCTGGAGGCGCTGGCATGAAGGGTCTGACCGTCCGCTGGTCGCTGGCCGACGCACCCGAGGGGGTCGAGCACGAGCTGGCGTCGTACGTCGAGGGCACCTCGCACGCGAGGTTCACCGGGATGGCCGGCCTGCGGTTCAAGACCTGGCGGATGCGTGCCGGGGAGTGGTTCGAGGGCTGCTACGTCTTCGCCACCGACGAGGCGCGCGCCGCGTTCCAGGAGACGTTCACCGCCGGCGCCGCCGAGGCACCGGGGTCGCAGATCGTCGGCAGCGCGCCGATCCTCGTCGAGGAGTGCGACATCGTCGCGGTCGCCGAGGGCTGGGAAGGGTTCGAGGCCGCCGCTCGCTACTGACCGCCGCTCTGCGGCCACCGCAGCGTCATTCGAGGTGGTGGTCCCGGCGACGAAGGCGTATGACGTCCCGGGCGGCGGCGCGGAGGCTCAGGCCTCCGGCGACCACTCCTTCTTGGCCACCAGCAGCCCGTCGCCGACCGGCAGCAGGACCGAGACCAGGTCGTCGTGCTCGACGATCGCGCGACCGAGGTCGCGGATGGCCACCGTCTCCTCGTCGCGCTGCGCGGGGTCGGCCACCCGGTCGTGCCACAGGGCGTTGTCGAACGCCACCACACCGCCGGGGCGCAGCAGCCGCAGCGCCTCCTTGAGGTAGGCGGAGTACTCGCGCTTGTCGCCGTCGCAGAAGACCAGGTCGTAGTGGCCGTCGGTCAGCCGGGGGAGCACGTCGAGCGCCGCACCGGAGATGGTGCGGGCGCGCTGGGGTGGGATGCCGGCGTCGGTGAACGACTGGCGCGCGAGGCGCTGGTGCTCGGCCTCGATGTCGACGGTGGTGAGCACGCCGTCGGCGCGCATGCCCCGCAGCAGCCACAGCCCGGACACGCCGGTGCCGGTGCCGATCTCCACGACCGCCCGGGCGTCGAGCACCGAGGCGAGGAAGCGCAGGGCGGCGCCGCCGCCGGAGCCGATCGGGGCGACCCCGACCTCCTCGGCGCGGGCGCGGGCGGAGGCCAGGGCCTCGTCCTCCGAGACGAACCCCTCGGCGTAGGACCAACTCGCGGGCTTGATCGGGGTGGTGATGGTGGCCTCCTGGGTGGGACGCCGTCCGCGGAGGGGCGGACGGCGTGGACGAGCGGCACCACCGTATCGCGAACGCCCGACCCGGCTCGGGAACACCGGTGGCCCCCGGCTCGTTCCACCCGACGAGGACCCGAAGGGCCCTCCGCGGAAGGTCTTCTCTCACAGCCTTCTCTCAGAGAGTTCTCCTACGCTGGAAAGGGTCAGGACACTGTTCTCGAAGCAGGTCGGATCGACGGCGCGCGCGGCGCGCGGCAAGGAGTGCCCGGTGGACGCTGAGGTCGAGGGCCTGCCCGGGGGCGAGCAGGAGGGCGTGCCCACCTGGGACGAGATCGTGGAGCGGCACTCCGACCGCGTCTACCGGCTCGCCTACCGCCTGACCGGCAACCGGCCCGACGCCGAGGACCTCACCCAGGAGGTCTTCGTCCGGGTCTTCCGCTCCCTCTCGACCTACACCCCCGGCACCTTCGAGGGCTGGCTGCACCGCATCACCACCAACCTGTTCCTCGACCAGGCGCGCCGCAAGCAGCGGATCCGCTTCGACGCGCTCTCCGACGAGCGCGCCGACCGGCTGACCAGCGCCTCACCGAGCCCGGACGCGGCGTACGCCGACCAGACCTTCGACGACGACGTCGAGCAGGCGCTGGCCACGCTGCCCCCGGACTTCCGTGCCGCGGTCGTGCTCTGCGACGTCGAGGGCCTGTCCTACGAGGAGATCTCCGAGATCCTCGGCGCCAAGCTCGGCACCGTCCGGTCCCGCATCCACCGTGGGCGGGCGATGCTGCGCTCCGCCCTGGCCCACCGTGCGCCGGGCGCGGGACGGGCCCGCTACTCGGGTCCTGCCCCGCTGCTGTCCGGGCGGGGGAGGGCGACGTGATCGGTCACCTCGGCTCGCGCGTGAGCGCGCTGCTCGACGGTCAGCTGGCGCCGGAAGAGGCGGAGCGGGCGTGGGCCCACGTCCACACCTGCCACGCCTGCCGCGACCTCGTCGAGCGGGAAGGGTGGGTCAAGACCCGCCTGGCCGGCCTCTCCTTCGGGGGTACGCCGGCACCCGACCACCTCAAGGGCTCGCTGCTGAGCGGGTCAGGGGTCCAGCCGCCCCGCGACGTGTGTGCACCGTTGCCCCACGACGTACGTGCCCTGTCGCCCGGTGACGTGTACCTGGCCGGCCACCACGACGAGCACGTGTCCCGGCGGACCGCCAGCCTGGTCGCCATCGGCGGCGGTGCCGTGGGCGCCGCGGTCATGGGGGTCATCGCGCTGGGCATCGCCCCCGCCGACGCGCCCAGCATCGACCGGCGCGCGCCGGTGACCCACCTGGTCACCCCCAGCGAGAGCGTGCGCTCTCCCGCCCCCTCGATGGGGCCGACGCTCACCTCGTTCGCCGGACCGGCCCGGCGCGGCCACACCCCCTGACCGGCCTGATTTCGCCGTACCGGTCAAGATAGGCACGTGAACGAGGACGACGCGGGCCACGCGCCCGGGCAGCCGGACCGTCCGGTCGAGGGCGCGGACACCGAGGCGACCCGACCGATCACCTTCGGCCGCCCGCCCGAGCCCCCGGCAGCGGCGGCAGCGAACGGCTCCCCGACCGCCCCCTCGTGGGTGCCGCCCACCACCCAGCCGCCGCCCGGTCAGTGGGCCGGCTTCCCGCCGCCCGGCACCCAGCCGATGCCGGCGCAGCCGCGCCACGCGGTGCAGCGCGGCCGGGTCCCCGGCTGGATCTGGCCGGTCGTGTGCACCGTCGCGCTGGTCGTCGGCGTCGTCGGCGGCGCGCTGGGCAGTGCCGTCTACGAGCGCATGGTCGACGACCGCGGCCCCGGGGCGGTCAGCAGCGGTCTCGCCGGGGTCGACACCGTCTCGAGGCCGCCGCTGGCCGCGGACAACGGCTCGGTCGCCGCGGTGGCGCAGGAGCTGCTGCCCAGCACCGTGCAGATCTCCGCGGAGTACGACGGCCAGGAGGGCGGCGCCACCGGGTCCGGCTTCGTCCTCGACCGGCAGGGTCACGTCGTCACCAACAACCACGTCGTGGCCGACGCGGCCTCCGACGACGGGCTGATCGAGATCGTCGACCAGGACGGCAACCGTTTCGAGGCGACGCTGGTCGGGCGCAGCCCGGTCTACGACCTCGCGGTCCTCTACGCCGAGGAGGCCAAGGGCCTCCACCCCGCCCCGCTCGGGGCGTCCCAGGCCCTGCGGGTGGGGGAGGGCGTGGTCGCCTTCGGCTCCCCGCTGGGCCTCAGCTCCACGGTCACCGCCGGCATCGTGAGCGCGCTGCACCGCCCGGTGACCACCGGCGACAGCTCCAACGACTCGTCGTACATCAACGCGGTGCAGACCGACGCGGCGATCAACCCGGGCAACTCCGGCGGGCCGCTGGTCAACCTGCGCGGGCAGGTCGTGGGCGTGAACTCCGCGATCGCCACCACCGGCACCGCCGCCGGCGAGGAGGCGGGCAACATCGGCGTCGGCTTCGCGATCCCGATCGAGCAGGTCGAGATCACCGCAGACCAGATCCTGCGCACCGGTGAGGCGCGCTACCCGGTGATCGGTGCGAAGGTGAAGACCGGTCAGGACGACGGCAGCGGCGCCGAGATCGACGAGGTCATGGACGGCACCCCCGCCGACGACAGCGGGCTGCAGCAGGGTGACGTCATCACCGAGGTCGACGGCCAGCGGGTCAGCGACGGGATCGCGCTGATCGTGGCGATCCGGGCGCACCAGCCGGGCGAGACCGTGGAGTTCACGGTGCAGCGCGACGGCGAGGAGCGCACGGTCGAGGTGACGCTGGACTCCGAGGTCGGCTGACCGGCCGACCGGGCGACGTCACTCCGGCCGGGGCTCGGCCTCCACGTAGGGGTGCTCGTCGACGAACGTTCGCGTCTCGGCGTACATCCGCTGGATGAACTCCTCCAGCTGGGCCGACTCAACCCGCCACTGCCCCCGGCCGCCGATCTTGATCGCGGGCAGCTCACCACGCCGCACCAGGGCGTAGACCTGGGCGCTGGAGGTGTTGAGGACCTCCGCGACGTCGGCGAGGGTGAGGAAGCGGGGCGTGCCGGACATGCGCACATCGTCGCACCTCGGCCCACGCGCGCGGTCCAGACCGCCCGCAGGGTGTGGAGAACGGGGTTTCCGCGGGCGTCGCGAGCGGCATCATGGGGCCGTGGCCACAGATCTCGGGACGACCGCGCAGCCGACCGCTCCGCCCGCCACCCGCGCCGGAGCGCCCGGGTGGCGCGACCCGCGGCTGTGGGTCGGGGTCCTCATCGTGGCGGTCTCGGTCGTCGCCGGCGCCCGGCTGCTGAGCTCCGCCGACGACACGGTGCAGGTCTGGTCGGCGGCCACCGACCTCGGCGCGGGTGACACGGTCGGCGCCGACGACCTGGTCGCCACCCGGGTCCGCTTCGCCGACGAGGCGGCGCTCGAGGGCTACTTCGCCGTGGACGACGAGCTGCCCGCCGACCTCGAGCTGGTCCGCGGTGTGGGCAGCGGCGAGCTGCTCCCGCGGGCCGCCGTCGGCTCTGCCGGGGCGAGCGACCTCGTGCAGCTGCCGGTCGCGGTCGACGCGGAGCTGGTCCCGGGCTCGGTGCGCACCGGCTCGGTCGTCGACGTCTACCTGGTCGCCACGGGCCAGGCGTCTGCGGGCCTCGGCGAGGGCCGTCCCGCCCTCACCGAGGTGGACGTCGTCGACGCGCCCCCGGTCGAGGACGGCTTCGCGGCCTCGGGCAAGCGCCAGCTGGTGCTCGCGGTCGCCGAGCCCGACGCGCGCCGCTTCTTCCGGCTCCTCGGCGCCGCCGAGAGCCCGGTCCTCACCGTCGTACGCCGGGGCTGAGCGCATGATCGTGGTCCTCGTGGTCGCCGCCGGCGCGGCGTGGGAGTCCCGGGCCGTGCAGCTGCTCAACGAGCGGCCCGGCATCGTCGTGCTCAAGCGGTGCGTCGACGTCGACGACCTCCTCGCGGCGGCCACCGCCGGGCAGGCCGGCGCCGCGGTCCTGGGCCTGGACGCGCCCGGCCTGGACCTGACCGCCACCGACCACCTGCGCCGGCACGGCGTGCGCCCGGTCGCCGTCGTGCCGGCCGGCGTCTCGCCGGAGGCAGCCCGGCTGCGCGCGACCCGGATCGGGCTGCCGGCCCTGGTCGAGGAGGCCGACCTCGCCACGCTGCCCGACGTGCTGGCGGCGCCCGACCAGGTGCACGAACCGGTCGCTCCACCCGTCGAGGAGCCCGTGCCGTCGTCGGACCCGTCGTCGGACCCGTCGGCGGAGCCTCCGGGCCCTGCCGGGCGGGTGATCGCGGTGTGGGGTCCGGCCGGGGCACCGGGCCGCACCACCCTGGCCACCGGCCTCGCGGCCGAGCTGGGCCGCCGCCGGCTGCGCACGCTGCTCGTCGACGCCGACCCGTACGGCGGTGCGGTCGCCCAGCAGCTCGGCGTGCTCGACGAGGTGTCCGGCTTGCTGTCCGCGGCCCGGCTGGCGGCGTCCGGCCAGCTCGCCGAGCGCTTCGCGTCCGTGCAGCGGGGGATCGACGCCCACCTCTCGGTGATCACCGGGCTCCCGCGTCCGGACCGCTGGAAGGAGATCCGGGTCGGCGCGCTTGAGCACACCCTCGAGACCGCGCGCGAGCACGGCCTGGTCGTGGTCGACACCGGCTTCAGCCTGGAGGAGGAGCCCGCGCCGGAGTTCGGCTCCCGACCCGGCCGCAACCAGATGACGCTGGCGGCGCTCGAGGTCGCCGACGAGGTCGTGGTGGTCGGCAGCGCCGACCCGGTCGGGCTGTCCCGGCTGGCCCGCGGCCTGGTGGAGCTGCGCGACCTCACCGGCGGCGCGCCGGTCCGGGTGGTGGTGAACCGGATGCGGCCCTCGCTCGGCTGGTCGGAGAACGACATCGCCGGCATGGTCACCGGCTTCGCCCGGGTCTCCGGGCTGCACTTCCTGCCCGACGACCGAGCCACGGTCGACCGGGCCCTGGTCGCCGGCCGCACGCTCACCGAGGTGGGCGACTCGCCGCTGGGCCGGGCGGTGACCGCGGTGGCCGACGCACTGGCCCCGGGCACGGCCGCGCCCACCACCGCGGGCAACGGCCGGGTCAGGCGGCGAACAGCAGGTAGAGCCCGCCCACGGTGAAGGCCACCATCGCGAAGAGCAGCGGCAGCTGACCGGTCAGCTGGTGCCGCTGCGGGAGGATCTTCATGGCCCGGTCGTGGGCCGCGATCACGCCCATCACGTGGCCCAGCACGACCGCCAGCACCTTCGTGGTCGCGAGGCCGGTCGGGTGGTAGGTCAGCCAGTAGCTCACCGTCAGGTCGCCGGTGCCGAGGATGTCGCTGCCGTTGCCGAGCGGGTCGCTGGCCAGGATCAGCGTCTGCTGGCCCACCTCGACGAGGTAGGTGAGGTAGTGGGCGAAGACGTAGCCGACGATGATCGGCACCACCGAGTGCGCGAACAGGTTGGGCAGCTCCCGGTGCCGCAGGTCGTCCCCGAGGCCGGTGAGCATGCAGCCGGCGGTGAACACGACACCCACGGCGACGCAGAACGCCAGCAGGGCGAGGTTGTCCAGGACGAACGCCGGCACGTCGCTGGACTGCACGAGCTTCACCCAGGGGGTGGAGTCCTTGAAGGAGTCGAACGCCGTGCTGCCGAACAGCACCGAGACCACGGCGACCAGGCCCGGCCGGACCGGCACGGTGTCGAGGTTCGCCAGGGGGCTGCGCACCACCAGCACGTCACCGCGACGCCCCCACACCGACAGCTTGCCCACGAGGCTGGAGTAGACCTCGAACGGGTCCGCGCGCTCGTAGAACGTCGAGCCGAACAGGGCGCCGCCGAGCAGCATCACCGCCACGTAGACCGCGCACCACAGCCGCACCGGGCCGAGCTCGGTGGAGTAGGGGTAGACCAGCTCCATCCAGACGAACGCGAAAAGCCCGACGGCCGCGGGCCAGTAGCCGAGCCGCTCCGGCCACGTGTACAGGCCACGGTCCGGGTCGCTGCCCGAGAGCCTCGCGAAGAGGAGGTTGACGGTGCGGACGGGGCTGATGGCCTTCCACACCGGACCGAAGAGCAGGGACAGCGGGACCAGCCCGACCCACCACCACACGTAGAAGATCCCGAAGACCGGATTGGTCAGCAGGTCCTTGCCGAGCACCGCGGCGACCGCGGCGTACACGAACACGACCATCCCGAGCACCCGCAGGGCCATCCGGAAGGCGGTCGAGTCGACCACGGACGCGAGCCATGCGGGCGCCGGGCGGCCGCTGGTGGCCTCGTCGTACCGCGGGGTGCGCCAGGCCAGCGCGAGCACGGTGAAGGACACGGTGAGCGCCGCCACCGCGCCGGCGATGGCGAGCTCGGGGGAGACCGGCAGGTCCTTCGCCCCGCCGATCCCGTGCGCGAGGGGGATCCCGTCGGGCGACACCTCAGCGGACTTCGAGGGAGACGATCGTCTTCTCCAGCGAGTGGGACTCGACCTCGACGATGCCGGGCTTGTCGATCGGGTCCATCGTCACCGTGGAGGTGCCCTTGGCGTACTCCAGCTCCTGCTCGGGGGAGGAGTGGACGTGGATCTCGCCGGGCGCGTCCGCGGTCACCTTCAGCTCGATCGGCTGCCCGACCGAGACCTCCACCCGGTCGCCGTTCGGGGTGACGGTGTCGCCGTCGAACGTGACCTCGATGACCTGGGGCTCGTCGCTGGACGAGGAGGGCGTCGAGTCGTCGCCGCCGCACGCGGTGGCGGTGGCGAGGGTGCACGTCAGGACGGCGAGGATCGCCATGATCCGGCGCATGTGGTGAGATCCTTACTAGTCGGTAGCCAAGGTGGGACATGCCCGGAACGGGGCGTCACCTCTGCCAGAATCCCACGTTGAGCAACCCGTCCACCCCGCCACCCCCGGGCAGACGTGACGAAAGGGCACCAGATGAGCGAGCGGCTGCGGCCGCGGGACCTGGCCTTCCTGGCCGCCGAGTCCCCGTCGACGCCCCTGCACAACGCCACGGTCGAGATCTTCGAGCCGGGGGACTCCGGGTTCGACCACGAGCGGCTCCTGGAGCTGATCGAGGACCGGGTCTCGTTCGTGCCGCGCTACCGCCAGCGGCTGCAGTCGGTGCCCGGCCGGCTGGCCAACCCGGTGTGGGTCGACGACGAGCACTTCGACCTCGCCTACCACGTACGCCGCTCCGCGCTGCCGCGCCCGGGCAGCATCGACCAGCTCCGCGAGCTCGTCGCCCGGATCGTGTCGCGGCCGCTCGACCGCAGCCGCCCGCTGTGGGAGATGTACTTCGTCGAGGGCCTCGAGAGCGGCCGCGTGGCGCTGCTGACCAAGTCGCACATGGCGCTGGTCAACGGCGTCGACACCGTCGACCTCGGCCAGGTCCTGCTCGACGTCAGCGACCGCCCCAAGACCCTCGGCGGCGACGAGTGGCGTCCGGTCCGCCGGACCTCGACCACGGGCCTGCTCGTGGACGCGGTCCGCGACTCGGTCTCCCACCCCTCGACCGTGGTCGACACGCTCCGCAGCCGCGGCAACGCCGTGCTCCGGGGCGCCGACGGGGCCCGGCGGCGGACCTCCCGGGTGGTCAACGGGCTCACCGGCCGCGACCCGGAGCGGGAGACCCCGATCACCGGGCCGCTGTCCCAGCAGCGCCGGGTGGTCGCGGTGCGCACCGACCTCGCCGACCACCGCACCGTGCGCCAGGTCCACGGCGGCACCATCAACGACGTCATCCTGGCCACCGTCACCGGCGCCCTGCGGGCCTGGTTGATGGCCCGCTCGGAGTCGCTGCGCGGCCTGCGCCAGATCCGCGCGGTCGTCCCGATCTCGGTGATCGACGAGGAGCTCGAGGCCACCTCGCTGGGCAGCCAGATCGCCGCCCACGTCGTCGACCTGCCGGTCGGCGAGCCCAGTCCGGTCGTCCGCCTGCACCAGGTGTCCTACTCCTTCCTCGCCCACAAGGAGACCGGTCGCGGGGTCGCGGCCAACCGGCTGGCGGGCATCGCGGGCTTCGCGCCGACGACCTTCCACGCGATCGGGTCGCGGGTCGCCGCCGCCGAGCTGCGCCGCGGCTTCCAGCTCAGCGTCACCAACGTGCCGGGGCCGCAGTCGCCGCTGTACGCCGCCGGCGCCCGGATGGTGGCGACCTACCCCGTCCACCCGCTGCTGCCGGGCCACGCGCTGAACATCGGCGTGACGTCGTACGACGGCAGCGTCTTCTACGGCATCACCGCCGACCGGGACCTGCTGCCCGACGCCGACCTGCTGGGCACCTGCCTGAAGGAGGCGCTCGACGAGCTGGTCGACACCGCCACCGGGGTCCGGCCCCGGGTGCCGCGCGGACGCAAGCGGTCCCCCCGCCAGGCCGCGCCGAAGCCCTCGACGCAGACGGTGACCGAGCCGTGAGCGTGCGCGTCTACGTGCCCGTCACGTCCTCGACGCTGGCGACGCTCCTGGCCGAGGGCCGCCTCGCTGGCCCGCTGCGCGCGCACGCGGTCACCGAGGCGCTGCGCTCCGACTGGCCCGACGGGGACGAGGAGGGCTGGGAGTACGCCGCGCTGATGGCCGCCGCGTCGGACTCGGCCGCGTTGCGGGTGACCGGCGACGTGCCGCGTCGCTTCGTGGTGGCCGCCGACGTACCCGCCTGCGAGGCCGTGCCGGGGGAGGACCCCACCCTGGTCGACGTGGCCGCCGACGTGGTCTGGAAGAACGTGGCCTCGGCGCACGTCGACGTGGCCGACGACGCCGACGAGGACGACGACCTGGCCTGGTTCGCCACCCAGGAGATCCAGTACCTCGTGTAGCCGCCGGCCCACGTTTGGGGGCGGCGCCGCAGTGGTGAGACCATCGCGAGCATGGACGCGATTTCTTTCCCGCCGGCTCCCACCAACGAGCCGAACCTGACCTACGCGCCGGGCAGCCCCGAACGGGAGACCCTGCTCGCGGAGATCGAGACCCTCCAGGGCACCCAGCACGACCTCCAGGCCCACATCGGCGGCAGCTGGCGCGCCGGCGGTGGCGCCGAGATCGAGGTCGTGCAGCCGCACGACCACCAGCACGTGCTGGGCGTCCTGCGGAACTCCACGACCGCCGACGCGAAGGACGCCGTCCAGGCGGCCACCGATGCGGCGCCGGCCTGGCGGGCGATGCCGTTCGACGAGCGTTGCGCGATCCTGCTCAAGGCCGCCGACCTGCTCGCCGGCCCGTGGCGCCAGCGGCTCAACGCGGCGACCATGCTCGGCCAGTCGAAGACGGCCTTCCAGGCCGAGATCGACAGCGCGTGCGAGCTGATCGACTTCTGGCGCTTCAACGTCCACTACGCCAAGCAGATCCTCACCGACCAGCCGATCGCGAACAGCCCCGGCATCTGGAACCGCACCGACCACCGCCCGCTCGAGGGCTTCGTGTACGCGATCACGCCGTTCAACTTCACCGCGATCGCGGGCAACCTGCCCACCGCCCCGGCGCTGATGGGCAACACGGTGATCTGGAAGCCCTCGCCCACCCAGCAGCTCGCCGCGCACCTGACGATGCAGCTGCTCGAGGAGGCCGGGATGCCCCCGGGCGTCATCAACATGCTGCCCGGTGACGGTCTCGACGTCTCCGAGGTCGCGCTCGCGCACCCGGACCTCGCCGGCATCCACTTCACCGGCTCGACCCCGACCTTCCAGCACCTGTGGCGGACGGTCGGCAACAACATCACCTCCTACCGCTCCTACCCGCGCATCGTCGGGGAGACCGGTGGCAAGGACTTCATCGTCGCGCACCCCTCGGCCGACCCCGACGTGCTGGTGACCGCGATGATCCGTGGCGCCTTCGAGTTCCAGGGCCAGAAGTGCTCGGCCGCCTCGCGTGCGTACGTCGCCCGCTCGGTGTGGGACAGGATCAAGGACCGCCTGGTCGCCGAGACCGAGGGGATCGCCATGGGCGACGTGCGGGACCTCTCGAACTTCATGGGCGCGGTCATCGACCGGCGCGCGTTCGACAAGCATCAGGCCGCGATCACCCGGGCGCACGAGTCCTCGAGCCTCGAGGTCATCGCGGGCGGCACGGTCGACGACTCCGAGGGCTTCTTCGTGCGCCCGACGATCGTCGAGACCAGCGACCCGACCGACGAGATGTTCAAGACCGAGTACTTCGGCCCGATCCTCGTCGTGCACGTCTACGACGACGCCGACTTCGAGAAGGTCGTGGCGCAGATGGAGTCGTTCGCGCCGTACGCCTTGACCGGGGCGATCATCGCCCAGGACCGCTCCGCGATCGCCTGGGCGCGCAAGGAGCTGCGCTTCGCAGCCGGCAACTTCTACATCAACGACAAGCCCACCGGCGCCGTGGTCGGCCAGCAGCCCTTCGGCGGCGGCCGCGCCAGCGGCACCAACGACAAGGCCGGCGCCGCGGTCAACCTGCTGCGCTGGACCAGCCCGCGCTCCATCAAGGAGACGTTCGTCCCGCCGACGGACTACCGCTACCCGTACATGGGCTGATCGCGGGCTGACGGAGTCACCGGTGAACCGGCGATTCATCCAGTGGCACGCATGACGAGGCCCCGCCGGTGATCCGGCGGGGCTTCGTCATGTCCGGAGGCCCAGCTCAGCCGTCCAGGGAGGGGTAGTCGGTGTAGCCCTCGGCGCCGCCACCGTAGAAGGTGTCGGGGTCCGGCTCGTTGAGCTCGGCACCGGTCTCCCAGCGACGGGGCAGGTCGGGGTTGGCCAGGAACAGCCGGCCCACGGCCACCGCGTCCGCGAGGTCCTCGTCGAGGATGGCCTGCGCCGACTCGCGGGTGGTGATCTCCCCGAAGCCGTCGTTGGCGATCACGACGCCGCCGAAGTCCTTGCGCAGCCGCTGCACGAGGTCCTCGCGCGGGTCGGCCAGGATCGACAGGTAGGCCAGGCCGAGCGGGGCGATGGCCTCGACGAGGGTGGAGTACGTCGCCTCGACGTCGGCCGGGTCGGTCTCGGTCGCGCCCTGGATGTTGTGGGCGGGCGAGATCCGGATGCCGACCCGCTCGGGGCCGATGGCCTCGGCGACGGCCCGGGTGACCTCGATGGCGAACCGGGCGCGGTTGGCCGGGGAGCCGCCGTACTCGTCGTCGCGCTGGTTCGAGCCCGGCGCGAGGAACTGGTGGATGAGGTAGCCGTTCGCGGCGTGCACCTCGACGCCGTCCAGCCCGGCCTCGACGGCGTTGCGCGCCGCCTGGACGTACTCCTCGACGACCCCAGGGATCTCGGCGAGCTCCAGCGCCCGGGGGACCGGGTGGGGCTTCATGCCGGCCGCGGTGAACATCTCGTTCGGCGCGGCCAGCGCGCTCGGGGCGACGGTCTCGAGGCCGTGCTTGTTGTCCGGGTGGGCGACCCGGCCGGCGTGCATGAGCTGGGCGACGATGCGGCCACCGCGTGCGTGCACCGCATCAGCGACGCGACGCCAGCCGGCGACCTGCTCGGGGCTGTGCAGCCCGGGGGTGTTCAGGTAGCCCTGACCCACGGCGCTGGGCTGGGTGCCCTCGGTGATGATCAGGCCGGCGGTGGCGCGCTGGGAGTAGTACTCCACGGCCAGGTCGCCGGGCACGCCCTCGCCGTCCGCGCGGTTGCGGGTCAGCGGCGCCATCACGAGGCGGTGGGGGAGGGTCCAGCTCTTGACGGTCAGGCTGTCGAAAAGGTCAGGCATGGGGCAACAGGCTCCTCGTGCGTCCGGGGATCGTTGAACTCTTGATCAACCTGTACCCCGGCGGAACCATTCCGGAACCCGGCGGTGAGGAGTCTCACCGTGGCGCGCGAGAATGGTCCGGTGACCCCTCCCGTGACGCCCCTGCACATGGGCGCGCTGCACCCCGTCGAGCAGCTGCTCACGGTGCTGCTGGCGTTCGGGCCGTTCCTGCTCCTCGCGGCCGTGGTCGTCGTACGCCGCCGCCAGGACCGCGCCGGGAGCGCGCGCGAGCAGGCCCCGGGCGAGCCGGCCCGGGACGAGCAGGTTCAGCGCGACAGGTAGTCGCGCCCCACCTTGTTCTCGGCCTTGAGCGCCTTGAGCAGCAGCTCGGAGATCAGCCCCTCGATCTTGCCGCCGACCAGCGGGATGGCGACCTTGATGTCGAGGTTCACCGCGTGCACGGTCGGGCCGCCGGAGTCGTCGAGGCGGCCGGTACCGGCCATCTCGCCGGGCTTGCCGGGGATGGTGACGTGGATCTGGCTGGCGTCCATGGTGGCCCAGGTCTCGCGCTGGACGATGTTGATCTCGTCGCCCACGAACTTGCTGGCGAACGACGGGATCCCGCGGGCCGCCTGCACCTGGTCGATCACGACCTCCATGCCGTCCCCGGACCGCTCGACCGTGACCGTGCGACGCAGCACCCGCTGGTAGTCGCACACCTCCTCGCGGAAGGCCGGGTCGGCGAGCATCGCCGCGACCACGTCGGCCGGGGCGTCGTACACGAGCTCGTGGGTCAGTCGCTTCGCCATCTCAGTGCTCTCCCTTCAGCCACGGCACACCGACGCCGTGCTCGGCGTCCATGCCCGCGCGTATCTTCTCGGCCATCAGCTTCTCGAGCCTGCCGCCGACGATCGGGACCTTCACCTTCACGTCCAGCTCCACGATCTCGCGGGTGCCCGAGCCCTGCGGACGCAGGGTGATGGTGCCGGTGATCTCCGTGGGCTTGCCCGGTGCCTCGATGCGCAGCGTGCCGCTGGTCGAGTCGGCCCACTCCTCGCGCTGGATCGCGCGGGTGGAGTCACCGGCGAAGGTCCGGGCGAACGACGGCAGGTCGTCGGTGCGCTGGAGCTGGTCGACGACGAGCGAGAAGCCGTTGCCGGTCCGGTCCAGCCGCACCTCGGCGGAGATCACGTCCTGGGCGTCGCAGGCGGCCTCGCGGAACTTCGGGTCGGCCAGCATCGCGAACACCTGGTCGGGGCCGGAGTCGTAGACGAGCTCGTGTCGGAACAGCATGCCGCACATCATGGCCCACCCGGGAGGACTAGCGTGCACGCCCATGAGTGAATCGTTCGTCTCCTTCGGGGAGCAGGGTGCGCAGCTGACCTACGGCAGCTACCTGCGGCTGCCCCAGCTCCTGGACTCCCAGCACCTGGAGTCCGACCCGCCCGCGCACGACGAGCTGCTCTTCATCACCATCCACCAGGTCTACGAGCTGTGGTTCAAGCAGTTGCTGCACGAGGTCGCGGCCGCGCGGGACGCCATGGCCGGTGGCGTCGAGGGCGGCCGGCTGTGGTGGGCCCAGCACCTGCTGGCCCGCGTGCACGTCATCGAGCGGGTCCTGGTCCAGCAGGTCGACGTGCTGGAGACGATGACCCCGCAGGACTTCCTGGAGTTCCGGCAGCGGCTGGCCCCGGCGAGCGGCTTCCAGTCCGTGCAGTTCCGCGAGCTCGAGTTCCTCTCCGGTGCCAAGGACCCGTCGTACGTCCGCCGGTTCCGGGGCCTGACCGACGCCGAGGAGCAGCGCCTCGCCGCCCGCCTGGAGGAGCCCTCGCTCTGGGACGCGTTCCTGACGGTGCTGGAGTCGTTCGGGCTGGCCGCCGGCAGCGACGAGGAGGTCTCGGCCTCGCTGCGCACCGCCGCCCACGACCGGGACCGGTACGCCGTCGTCTGGGCGCTCGCGGAGGCGTTGCTCCAGCACGACGAGCTCGCCGCGAGCTGGCGCGCACGCCACGTCGTGATGGTCGAGCGGATGATCGGCAGCAAGTCCGGGACCGGCGGGTCCAGCGGCGCCGGCTACCTGCGCTCGCGGATCCCGCTGCGCTACTTCCCGCTGCTGTGGGACCTGCGCTCGGAGCTCTGAACCCACGCCGGGCACACCCGGGGGCACCCGCCGGGCAGACCCGAGGGCAACACGCTCCACCCCCTGTTGGCGAGGTCACAGGCCGAGTCCTAGGGTCGGGGTGTGTCAACGACGACGCTGGATCACGACAAGTCCGCGCTCCTGGCGAAGGCCATCGACCTGGCCCTCGCCCGCAAGGGCACGGGGGGCCCGCCGCACGACGAGGTGGAGGGCCTGCTCAAGGCCTACTACCGGCACGTCGCCCCCGAGGACGTCCTCGAGCGCACCGACGTCGACGTCTACGGGGCGCTCGCCTCGCACTGGAAGCTCGCCGGGAACCGTCCCCAGGGCACCGCGCAGGTGCGGGTGTTCACCCCGACCCTCGGCGAGCACGGCTGGTCGTCCGGCGGTCACTCGGTCGTCGAGGTCGTCATCGACGACATGCCGTTCCTCGTCGACTCCCTGACCATGGAGCTCTCGCGCCAGCTGCGCGACGTGCACGTCGTCATCCACCCGCACTTCGACGTGGTGCGCGACATCACCGGTGCGCTGCAGAGCGTCATGCCGGTCGCGGACGGTTCGCTCGAGCCACCGAGCGGCGCGGTCCGTGAGTCGTGGATGCACATCGAGATCGACCGGATCCGCGAGGGCGAGGACACCAGCGTGATCGAGGACGACGTGCAGCGCGTGCTGCGCGACGTCCGTGAGTCGGTCGAGGACTGGGAGAAGATGCACCTCCAGGTCATGGCGATCGTCGACGAGCTCGACAACGACCCGCCGCCGCTGGACCCCGAGGAGATCCGCCAGGGCCGCGAGCTGCTGCAGTGGCTCGCCTCCGACCACTTCACCTTCCTCGGCTACCGCGAGTACAGGCTCGAGCGCGAAGGCGAGGACGAGCTGCTGCGCGCCGTCCCCGGCACCGGCTACGGCATCCTGCGTGCCGACCAGGACATGTCGGCGTCGTTCGGCAAGCTGCCGGCGATGGTCAAGGCCAAGGCCCGCGAGAAGACCCTGCTGGTGCTGGCCAAGGCCAACTCCCGGGCCACCGTGCACCGGCCGGCGTACCTCGACTACGTCGGCGTCAAGAAGTTCGACGCCAACGGCGAGGTCGTCGGCGAGCGCCGTTTCCTCGGCCTCTACTCCAGCGCGGCCTACACCGAGTCGCTGACCCGGATCCCGCTGCTGCGCGAGAAGGCCGCGGCGGTGCTGAAGCGGATCGGCTTCGACCCGCGCAGCCACGCCGGCAAGGCGCTGATGGACACCCTCGAGACCTATCCGCGCGACGAGCTCTTCCACACGACGGTCGACGAGCTGGCGCCGATGGCCGAGGCGGCCATGCACGCGCGCGAGCGCCGCCAGGTGCGGATGTTCATCCGCCGCGACACCTACGGCCGCTACGTCTCCGTGCTGGTCTACCTGCCGCGCGACCGCTACAACACCAACGTCCGGGAGAAGTTCTCCCAGATCCTCAAGGACCGCCTCGGCGGCGAGTCGGTCGAGTTCAACGTCAGCGTCAACGAGTCGACGACCGCCCGGGTCCACTTCGTGGTGCACCCGCCCAAGGGCGGCACCATCACCGATGTCGACACCGACGACCTCGAGAAGCGGCTGACCGACGCGTCGCGCTCCTGGCGCGACGACTTCACCAGCGCGGTGATCGCGGAGTACGGCGAGGAGGTCGGCGCCGTGCTCGGCCGCCGCTACGTCGACTCCTTCCCCGAGGCCTACAAGGAGGACTTCGCGGCCCGCACCGGCTCGGTGGACCTCGGCCGGCTCGAGGCGATCCAGGGTGACGTCGGGATCGACCTGTCCCTCTACGAGCAGCTCGACGCCGGCCGCGGCGAGGCCCGGCTGAAGGTGTTCCGGATCGGGCCGGCCCTGTCGCTCTCCCAGATCCTGCCGATGCTGTCCTCGATGGGCGTCGAGGTCGTCGACGAGCGGCCCTACGAGCTCGAGGGCCTCGAGCGGCCGACGTACATCTACGAGTTCGGCCTGCGCTACGGCAAGGCCTTGCCCGCGCACTCCCGCGAGCTGTTCCAGGACGCGCTGCGCGCGGTGTGGGACGGCTTCAACGAGATCGACGGCTTCAACGCGCTGGTCCTCGGCGCCGGCCTGACCTGGCGCCAGGCCACGGTGCTGCGCGCCTACGCGAAGTACATGCGCCAGGGCAACTCGCCCTTCGCCCTCGACTACATCGAGGACGCGCTGCGCAACAACGTCGACATCACCCGGCTCCTGGTGCAGCTGTTCGAGGCGAGGTTCGAGCCCGGCCACAACGGCCTGGGCGCCGACGCCGAGGCGCGCACCGCACGGATCGAGGCGATCGAGGAGAAGATCAACCGCGCCCTCACCGACGTGGCCAGCCTCGACCACGACCGGATCCTGCGCTCCTACCTGACCCACGTCCGGGCGACGCTGCGCACCAACTACTTCCAGCCGCTCGACGACCACGACGGCGGCGGCGTGCGGTCCTACATCTCGTTCAAGCTGGAGCCGTCGGCGATCCCGGACCTGCCCGAGCCGCGCCCGAGGTTCGAGATCTTCGTGTACTCGCCGAGGGTCGAGGGCGTGCACCTGCGCTTCGGGTCGGTCGCGCGCGGCGGGCTGCGCTGGTCCGACCGTCGCGACGACTTCCGCACCGAGGTGCTGGGGCTGGTCAAGGCGCAGATGGTGAAGAACACCGTGATCGTGCCGGTGGGCGCCAAGGGTGGCTTCTTCTGCAAGCAGCTGCCCGACTCCAGCGACCGTGACGCGTGGCTGGCCGAGGGCATCGCCTGCTACAAGACGTTCATCTGCGGGCTGCTCGACATCACCGACAACCTCGTCGACGGCGAGACCGTGCCGCCGCGTGCGGTGGTGCGCCACGACAGCGACGACACCTACCTCGTGGTCGCGGCCGACAAGGGCACGGCGACCTTCTCCGACATCGCCAACGGGGTGGCCAAGGACTACGGCTTCTGGCTCGGCGACGCGTTCGCCAGCGGCGGCTCGGTCGGCTACGACCACAAGGCGATGGGCATCACCGCCCGCGGCGCCTGGGTCTCGGTCCAGCGCCACTTCCGTGAGCGGGGCATCGACTGCCAGGCCGAGGACTTCACCGCGGTCGGCATCGGTGACATGTCCGGCGACGTGTTCGGCAACGGCATGCTCTGCTCGGAGCACACGCGCCTGGTCGCGGCGTTCGACCACCGCGACATCTTCGTCGACCCGACGCCGGACGCGGCGACGTCGTACGCCGAGCGGCGGCGGCTCTTCGACCTGCCCCGGTCGAGCTGGCAGGACTACGACAAGTCCCTGATCTCCGCCGGAGGCGGCGTCTGGCCGCGGTCGCTGAAGTCGATCCCGATCGGCAAGGAGATCCGCGCCGCGCTCGGCCTGGACGACGGCGTCACGGCGATGACCCCGGCCGAGCTGATGCAGGCGATCCTCAAGGCGCCCGTCGACCTGCTGTGGAACGGCGGCATCGGCACCTACGTCAAGGGTGCCGACGAGTCTCACGCCGACGCGGGGGACAAGGCGAACGACCCGATCCGCATCAACGGCCGCGAGCTGCGAGCCCGGTGCGTCGGCGAGGGCGGCAACCTCGGCTTCACCCAGCTCGGCCGCATCGAGTACGCCCTGCTCGGCGCGGAGCGCCAGGGCGGGCGGATGAACACCGACTTCATCGACAACTCGGCCGGCGTGGACACCTCCGACCACGAGGTGAACATCAAGATCCTGCTCGACCGGGTGGTCAAGGACGGAGACCTGACCGAGAAGCAGCGCAACAAGCTGCTGGCCGACATGACCGACGAGGTCGGCGAGCTGGTGCTGCGCGACAACTACGAGCAGAACCTCGCGCTCGCCAACGCGGCCGCGCACGCCCCCTCGCTGCTGCACGTGCACGAGGACTGGATGCGCCGGCTGGAGCGTGCCGGTGTGCTGAACCGCGAGCTCGAGGGGCTGCCCAGCACCCGCGCCGTACGACGCCGCCTCGAGCGCGGCGAGGGCCTGACGGTCCCGGAGCTCTCGGTGCTGCTCGCCTGGACCAAGATCGTGCTGGCCGAGGAGCTCGTGGCCTCCGACCTGCCCGACGACCCCTACCTCGACATCGACCTGCGCGCCTACTTCCCGACGCTCATGCGCGAGCGCTTCGAGACGCAGATCGAGGCGCACCCGCTGCGTCGCGAGATCATCGTGACCCAGGTGGTCAACGACCTGGTCAACGGCGCCGGCATGACCTTCTGGCCGCGCCTGGAGGGCGAGACCGGCGCGACCGCGGCGGAGCTGACCCGGGCGAACTTCGTGGCCCGCGAGATCTTCGCGTCGCTGCCGCTGCGCCAGGAGCTCACGACCTACGACAACGTGCTCGACGCCGGGGTGCAGACCCGGATGCGCCTGGAGATGCGCACCCTGGTCGAGCGCGCCTCGCGCTGGCTGGTGTCGAACCGTCGACCGCCGCTGGACAGCCACGGCACCGTCGAGTTCTTCGCCGGACCGGTGCAGCGGGTGATGGAGCAGCTGCCCGACCTGATGATCGGCCGCGAGCAGACGGCCTACCAGAATCGGCGCGACCGGCTCGAGCAGTCCGGCGTCCCGCAGGAGCTGGCAGCGCGGGTCGCGGTGCTGCCGCCGGCGTACATGCTGCTGGGCATCGTCGAGATCGCCGTGCGCGAGGACCTCGACCCGGCCGAGGTGGCGCGGCTGCACTTCGCCCTCGGCGAGCGCCTCGGGCTCCCTGCCCTCGTGCAGCGGATCCTGTCCCTGCCGCGGGAGGACCGCTGGCAGACGATGGCCCGGGCGGCGCTCCGCGACGACCTGCACGCCGTCCACGCCCAGCTCACCGCCCAGGTGCTGTCGGTGACCTCTCCGGACGACTCCGCGCCGGCGCGGGTCGCCACCTGGGAGGACCTCGACAGCGTGGTGGTGCCGCGCGCGGCCTCGACGCTGGAGGAGATCTGCGCCGACGAGTCGGCGGACCTGGCCCGGCTCTCGGTGGGGCTGCGGGTGGTGCGCGGGCTACTGGCGACCGGCTGATCCCGCCCACCCGAGACGGCAGGGCGCCCGAGGAACGGCAGGGAGAAAGGCAGGGCGCCGGCACAACCCGTCGCCCTGGTCGGCACATCTGGAGGGCATGAGAGCACTGACCGTGTCGTCGCCGAGCGCCGCGGAACCGACGGGGGAGGGCCGGGTGGCCGCCGAGGAGGAGTTCGCGGAGTTCTTCACCGCGACCTGGCCGCGACTGTTCCGGACCGCGGTCGCCATCACCGCTGACGCAGCCGCCGCCGAGGACGCGCTGCAGTCGGCGTACGCCAAGGCGTTCGCGTCCTGGCGGCGGGTCGCGGCTGCGGACCACCCCGAGGCCTACGTCCGCAGGATGGTCGTCAACGAGATCCTGGCCGGCCGCCGGCACGGGTGGGGGCGTCGGGAGCGACCCTCGGAGTCCGTGGAGCCGGCGACGCCCGTGGCCTCGCCGGAGCACGACGTGGTGGTCCACGGGGCACTGTGGCCGGCGGTCCGGCAGCTGCCCGTCCGGCAGCGCGCGGTGATCGTGCTGCGCTACTACGAGGACCTCTCCGAGCGGGAGATCGCGGCGGTGCTCGGGTGCAGCCAGGGGACCGTGAAGTCCCAGGCCTCCGCCGCCCTCGCCAACCTCCGGCGCCACGGCGCCCTCCAGGACGGAGCCGACGCATGAGCACCACCGACCTCCACCGAGCCCTCGACGCGGACCTGTCCGCCGTCGTACCTCCCCCGGGGGACCTGGCCCGCGCGCTCCGTGAGGGCCGCCGGATCCGTCGCCGCCGCCGGGCCACCGCCGTCGCGGGCGGAGTCGCGTCGGTGGCGGCCGTCGCGGTCCTGACGGTGCAGCTGACGGGCGGCCAGCCGCTGGTCGGCCCACACCCGGGCGACCCACAGCCGGTCGCCCCGCTCGGCCGGCTCGACTTCTCCCAGGGCCTGCGGGCGTACGCCGCCCCGGGAGCCGAGATCCACCTCGGCGGACGTACGTTCCCCGGCGCCCGGCTGCATTTCCTCGACACCGACGCGACGGCGACGCCCTACGGCGTGGTGTTCTACGACGCCGGCGTGCCCCGCCTGCTCGACGAGTCCGGGAAGGTCACCGACCTCGAGCGGCACGCGGACACCGGCAACTTCCGCCCCACCGCGAAGGTGGACGCCCAGGGTCCGCTGGTCGCCTACGGCGCGGTGATCGGCGGCCGGCGGACCGTGACCGTCCGCGACCTCGCCACCGACCGGGTGGTCGCGCGTCATGCCGTCGGGAGCGACACGGTCATCGACGGTCTCGACGACGGTGTGGTGCTCCTCCGGACCTCCGACGGCACGACGGCGTGGGACACGCGCACCGACGAGGTCCGCACGCTGGCGGGACCGCGGACGCGCGTGGCCGACGTGCGCAACGGGGTGCTGCTCTACACGGGGCCGGCACCCGACGGCGAGGCGGCGGCGGACTACCGGCTGGTCCCTGGCGCGATCGACGCGCAGCTCACCTACGACGGCCGGCACGTCCTGTACTGGTCGAGCCGGCTGGCACCCACCGACGGCGGCCGACCGATCGTGCTCGACCGCGGGGACACGGGCAAGGGACCGGCGTACGGCTGGTGGGCGATCGACACCGACGGCTCGGTGCTGACCGCGGTCCCGGACCGTGGTTCCAGGAGCACCGTCTACGACTGCGAGGTGCCCTCGGGGCGCTGCGTCGAGCTCGGCCCGCTGACGACCCTGCACGGGGACCCGATGTTCATCGGCGTGGACATGTAGCGCTGACCCGCCGTCGGGACGTCGCGCCCGGGCGGCACCGCGATGTGCGGCCGACCGGGTGGCCAGACAGTGCCTCGCCGAGCACTGGGGAGAGGGGCCTGCGTGTGCCCCTCTCCCCAGTGCGTCGGCGACCTCATGCGCAGGGCGCGGGGCCGGGCCGAGGAGCAGGGGACGTCACCATGGCCAATGCCACCGTTCCGCAGGAGGTCGCGCGCCCCTAGGGTGCACTCGTGACCGACCTGAGCAGCACCGACGTGACCGAGACCGTGCGCCGTACGACCGCGGGGGAGCTCACCGCCCGAGGCGTGGTCGACGAGGCGCTCGCGCGGATCGCCGAGCTGGACCCGCCCCTGAACGCCTTCTCGGTGGTGCTGGCCGACCGGGCCCGTGCGGAGGCCGACGGGCGCGACGCGATGCTCGCCGAGGGCGGCACGCCGGGGCCGCTGCACGGCGTGCCGATCGCCATCAAGGAGGAGGTCGACGTCGCCGGCACGGTGACGACGTTCGGGGGCGAGGCGAACGAGACCCCCGTCGCTGCGGACGCCGAGATCGTGCGCCGGCTGCGCGCCGCCGGCGCCGTCGTCGTGGGCAAGACGACGATGCCGGAGTTCGGGGCCTTCCCCTACACCGAGTCCGCCTCACGGGGCGTCACCCGCAACCCGTGGGACAGCACCCGGACCCCGGGCGGCTCCAGCGGCGGCACCGCCGTCGCCGTCTCGGCCGGCATGGTCCCCGTCGGCATCGGCGGTGACGGGGGCGGGTCCATCCGGATCCCCAGCGCCTGCTGCGGCCTCTTCGGCCTCAAGCCCCAGCGTGGCCGGGTGACGACGGCGCCGCACCCGCACCTGTGGTGGGCGCTGGGCACCGCGGGGCCGCTCACCCGCACGGTGCGCGACAGCGCGCTGGTGTACGACGTGATCCGCGGCAACGTCGAGGGCGACCTCTACCGGGCGGGCGGGGACGCGTCGTTCGTCGAGGCGGCCGGCCGCGAACCGGGGCGGCTGCGGATCGGCTGGACCACCCGGCCGGTCACGGTCGGGGTCCGTCCGGACCCGGTCCACGTCCGGGCGGTCGAGGAGACCGCGCGCCTCCTCACCGACCTCGGACACCACGTGCGCGAGGTCGACCCCCGCTACCCCGACCCGACCGCGGCGTTCGTCCCGCAGTTCTTCGCCGGGATCCGGTCCGAGGCCGAGCTCGTCGAGCACCGCGACCGGCTCGAGCGCCGGACCCGGGAGACCTGCCGCCTCGGCGCCTGGGTGACGCCCAGGGTCCGCGACTGGGCGCTGACGGAGACCGACAAGGTGTCGGCGAAGGCCAACCGGGTCTTCGACGACGTCGACGTCCTGCTCACCCCCACCATCGCGCACCGGCCGCCGCGCGTGGGGCGACTCGACGGTGTCGGGACTGTGCGTGCCTCGCTGCGGGCGATGCCCGCGATCGCCTACGCGGCGCTCTGGAACGTCGCGGGCAACCCGGCCGCGGCCGTGCCGTGCGGCACCGGGCCGGACGGGCTGCCGACCTCGGTGCAGCTGGTGGGCCGCACCGACGACGAGGCCACGCTGTTCTCGGTCTCCGCGCAGATCGAGGCGGCCCGGCCCTGGCCGCTGCTGGCGGGGGATCGGTAGCACCGCTGGCGACCGGACCCCTACCAAAGGCGGGGGTCGCGGCACCGGAAAGTCTGTCGAGACCCGGGGGACGGCTCCCCTAGGGTCCCGCAGGTGGGAGCGATCGAGGTGGTCGAGCTCGCGCTGTCGTACGGCGAGCTGAAGGCCGTCGACGGGGTGAGCCTCGACGTGGGCGAGGGCGAGTTCGTCGGCATCCTGGGGCCGAACGGTGCCGGCAAGACGACCACGCTGGAGATGATCGAGGGTCTGCGCCGGCCGGACTCGGGGTCGGTGCGGGTGCTGGGGCTGAGCCCCTGGCCGCGCAACCCCGCCCTGCTGCCGCGGATCGGCGTCCAGCTGCAGGCGTCGTCGTTCTTCGAACGGCTCACCGCGCGCGAGCAGCTGCACACCTTCGCGGCGTTGTACGGCGTGGACGCGCGGCGCGCGGACGGCTGGCTCGAGCGGGTGGGCCTGGTCGACAAGGCCGACACCCGCGTGGAGGCCCTCTCGGGCGGGCAGGCCCAGCGCCTGTCCATCGCCTGCGCGTTGGTGCACGACCCCGAGGTCGTGTTCCTCGACGAGCCGACCGCGGCCCTGGACCCGCAGGCTCGCCGCAACCTGTGGGACCTGCTCTCGGGGCTCAACGACTCGGGCCGCACCGTCGTGCTCACCACGCACTACATGGACGAGGCCGAGGTGCTCTGCGACCGGGTCGCGATCATGGACCACGGGAGGGTGCTGCGCTTCGACACCCCCGCGGCGCTGGTCCGGGGCCTCGACGCCCCCGTCCGGATCACCGTGGCCGGGGGCCAGCTCGACGAGCACGAGGGCAGGGCGATGCGCTGCGTCAGCGACGCCCAGTCCACGCCCGACGGCCTGGTGCTCACCACGCGCGAGCCGGCCGCCGTCGTGTCGCGGCTGGCCGAGCTCGACCACCTCGACGGTGTGCAGGTGCACACCGGCACGCTCGAGGACGTCTTCCTCGACCTGACCGGCCGGGAGTACCGCGCATGAGCATCGTCCCGACCGACCGGCCCTTCTTCGCCCGGCCGTTCTTCGCACTGTCGGCGGCGATCCTGCGCGGCTTCTACCGCGACAAGGCGTCGGTCTTCTTCGCGCTGATCTTCCCGCTGATGTTCCTGGTCCTCTTCGGCGGCATCTTCGCCAACCAGACGCAGTCCGAGGTCGACCTCGTCCAGGTCGGGGACGTCGCCCTCGTCGACCAGCTCTCCGACGGCGCGAAGCAGGCGTGGGACGACACCTTCGAGGTGACCCGCACCGACGACGCCGCCGCCGCGATCCGCGAGGTCCGCAAGGGGGACGCCGACGTCGCGATCGAGATGCAGGGCGACACGCTGGTCGCGCACTACACGCAGACCGACCAGGTGAAGGCGGCCATCACCCAGGGCGCGCTGCGGGCCTTCGTCGACGGGACCAACGTCGCCCTCAGCGGCAACCCGCCGACGTACGCCCTGGAGACCGAGCCGGTCGAGGACGACTCGCTCGACACCATCCAGTTCGTGACCCCGGGGCTGCTCGGCTGGGCGATCGCGATGAGCGCGAGCTTCGGTGCGGCCGCGACCCTGCAGGGCTGGCGGCAGAGCAAGCTGCTGCGTCGGCTGCAGCTGGCGCCGGTGCCCACCCGCACGGTGGTGGGTGCCCGGATCGCGGTGACGGTGGCGATCGCACTCGTCCAGATGGCGATCTTCCTGGGCCTGGGCACCGTCGCGTTCGGGCTCCGGCTCACCGGGGCCTGGTGGATGGCGCTGCCGCTGCTGGTGGTCGGCACCCTGTGCTTCATGTCGGTCGGGCTGCTCGCCGGGGCGCTCACCAAGACCCAGGAGGGCGCGGTCAACATGGCCAACTTCCTGGTCCTGCCGATGGCGTTCCTGAGCGGGTCCTTCTTCCCCCTCGACGGAGCGCCCGGCTGGCTGCAGACCGTCTCGCAGCTGATGCCCCTGCGTCACCTCAACGACGGCATGCTGGACGTCATGGTGCGAGGTGAGAGTCCCGTCGCGGCGCTGGTGCCGATGTCGATCCTGGCCGGGTTCGCGGTCGTGGTCACCGGTGTGGCCGCGCGACTGTTCCGGTGGGACACCGCGTAGTGGGCCTGCTGCTCCAGACACCGCGCGCCCGCGTGCGCCGCCTGCTGCGGCGGGTCACCGGCGACACGAGCAGCCCGCTCTCGGGCCGGACCGTGCTCGTCACCGGAGCCTCCTCCGGCATCGGCGAGGCCACCGCCCGTGCGGTGGCGGCACGCGGGGCCACGGTGCTGCTGGTGGCCCGCCGGGCCGACGAGCTGGACCGGGTCCGGGCCGCGGTGGAGTCCGGCGGCGGCCGCGCCGCGACGTACCCCTGCGACCTGACCGACGGCGCCGCCGTCGACGCGCTGGTCCAGCAGGTGCTGGCCGAGCACGGTGCGGTCGACTACCTCGTGAACAACGCCGGCCGCTCCATCCGGCGCTCGTTGCACCTGACCCACGACCGGTTCCACGACTTCGAGCGCACGATGGCGGTGAACTACTTCGCCCCGGTGCGGCTCACCATGGGCCTGCTGCCGGCGATGCGTGCGCAGCGCTTCGGCCACGTCGTCAACGTCGTCACCTGGGGCGTGCAGATGAAGGCGCCCAAGTTCGCGGCGTACATCGCCTCCAAGGCCGCGCTCGACACCTGGAGCCGGGTCGCGTCGCGTGAGACCTACCGTGACGAGGTCACGTTCACGAACATGCGGTTCGCGCTGGTGCGCACCCCGATGGTGGCGCCGACCGAGGCGTACGCCGGCCGTCGGGCGCTCACGCCCGAGCAGGCGGCGGCGAAGGTCGTGCGGGCCCTGGAGGACCGCCCGGTCACCGTGAACACGGCCGCCGGCAACGTCGGCGAGGTCCTCAACCTGGTCGCCCCGCGGCTCAGCGACGCACTCTTCAGCAGGTTCGACCGGGCCTGGCCGGACTCCCGGGCGGCGCGCGGCGCCCCCGACTTACGCGCCCCGCAGGAACGGGAAATCACGCTCGGCGCGGGTCTGGGTGGCCTCGCGCTGGCGTTCGACTCCGACGACGCGCTCCGGGTGCTGCCGTGGTTCACCGCCGTCGTGTTCCTCGTCAACGCCGTCGCGATCGGCCGGTTGCCGCGGGCCTCGCACGACGAGCGCACCCCGGAGGACCGCCGGGCGCGGGTCCCGGGGCCGGGGCCGCTGCGCAACCCCGGCTGGCTCCTCACGACCTTCTTCGTGGGGGTGTTCTGGACCAACCAGGTGCTGCTCAACGTGGTAATCCCGCTGTGGCTGGTCGAGGAGACCGACGCGCCCCGCGTGCTGCTGGCCTTCCTCTTCGGCACCAACACCGTGATGTGCATCTTCCTGCCGATGGCGGCGGCGCGCGGGGTCGAGAACGTGCCCACGGCGCTGCGGGCGGTGCGGGTCTCGTCGGTCTTCTTCGTGGTCTCGTGCCTGATCACGCTGGCCACCCACGACACCGTCGGGTGGGTCACGATCGCGCTGGTCTGGCTGGGCCACGTGACGGTGACCGGCGCCGAGCTCTACCTCTCGGCCGCCAGCTGGTCGTTCGAGTCCGAGCTGATGGACCCGCGCCAGCGCGGGACCTACCAGGGCGCGGCCGAGCTGAGCAGCACCCTGGGCAAGGTGTGGGCCCCGGCGGTCTACGCCTTCCTCGCGATGAACTGGGGCGCGGCCGGCTGGCTGGTCATCGCCGGCTCGCGGTCGGGCCGCCCTCGCTGATCGACACCGACGAGCCGGTGCCGGACCCCGCCGGCGGCCACCTGCGCCAGGGGTCAGGCCAGCATCGTGGCCGTCGGGCCGCTCCTCGCCTGGGCGGCCCTGGTGCTGCCGGGCTGGTGAGGTGGCGACCCGGCACCGATGAGTCCGGGTGGCCGGCGGGGTCCACACCTCCAGGAGCCACGAGAGGAGAACACCATGACCACGCTTCCCGGCGAGCCCTGCTGGATCGAGCTGTTCACCCCCGACACCGATGCCGCGGCCGACTTCTACGGCGGCCTCTTCGGCTGGACGGCCACCGAGCCCGACGAGGAGCTCGGCGGCTACCGCATCTTCGAGCGCGACGGCGTCCCGGTGGCCGGGCTGATGCGCAACGACGGGTCGATGGGCGGCCCCAGCACCTGGACGGTCTACCTGGCCTCGACCGACGCGACCGCGCTGCTGGACCGGGCCCGGGCGGCCGGCGCGGAGGTGATCGCCGGCCCGATGCAGGTCGGTGACCTCGGCACCATGGGGGTCCTGGTCGATCCGGCGGGCGCGGCGGTCGGCGTCTGGCAGGCGCAGTCGTTCCCGGGCACCGGCGTCCGGGCCCAGGACGGCGCGCCGGCCTGGTTCGAGACGCTGACCAAGGACTACGACGCAGCGGTCCGCTTCTACGCCGACGTCTTCGGCTGGGACACGCACACCATGAGCGACACCCCCGAGTTCCGGTACACGACGCTGGGCACGGACGAGCAGGCGCGGGCCGGCATCATGGACGCGACCGCGATGCTCGGCGAGGACCCCTCCCGCTGGCAGTTCTACCTGCAGGTCGCCGACACCGACGCGACCGTCGAGCGGGCCGAGGCCGGCGGGGCCACGGTCGTGGTGCCGGCCGAGGACACGCCGTACGGCCGGCTCGCGGTGCTGCGCGACCCCGCCGGGGTCCAGTTCTGCCTGATGGGACCGACCCCGCAGGGCTGAGCCACGAGTCGGCTCCCGCGACGACAGCGGGCGTGGCACCCGCGCCCGGCGCCCGGAACCGCCACGGCTCCTCCACCCGGTCTCCAAGTCCGGCGGCGGCCGACGCCGGATCGTCGGAGCCATGGCCCTCCACACCACCCACCACGACGTCGTCGTCATCGGCGCCCGCTGCGCCGGGTCGAGCACCGCCCGGCTGCTGGCCGCGAGGGGGTACGACGTCGTCGTCCTCGAGCGGGCGACCCTGCCCAGCGACACCCTGTCCACGCACGCCATCGCCCGCGGCGGCGTGGTCCAGCTGGCCCGCTGGGGGCTGCTGGACAAGCTCCTCGCCGGCGGCGCACCCCCCGTCCGCGCCGTGACCTTCTCCTCCGGGGGACAGGAACGGCGGGTGCAGGTCAAGGACCGCGCCGGGGTCGACCTGCTGCTCGCACCCCGACGCACGGTGCTCGACGCGCTGCTCGCCGAGGAGGCGGTGGCTGCCGGGGCGGCGCTGCACACGGGCACGGTGGCCACCGGGTTGCTCCGCGACGACCACGGCCGGGTCAGCGGGGTGCTCACCCGCGACAGGACCGGTGCCCAGCACGTCCACCGCGCCCGACTGGTCGTGGGCGCGGACGGGTTGCGCTCAGCCACCGCCCGGTGGGCGGACGCGCCGACGCAGCGGTACGTCGAGCCGCGGACCTCGACCTGGTACGCCCACGTCGGCGGGGTGGGGTGGGACGGCTTCGAGTTCCACGTCGCGCCCCGGGCGTTCGCCGGTGTCTTCCCGACCCACGACGACCGGGCCTGCGTCTGGCTGTCGCGGCCCAGCCCGCTCCTCGGGACCGTGCGGGCCGCGGGGCCCGGACGGGAGCGCGCCCTCGTCGACGCGTTGCAGGAGGTCGCTCCCACGATCGCGGAGCGGGTGCGCGACGGACGCGTGGACGGCCCGGTCCGAGGCGGCGTGGACCTTCCCGACCTGGTGCGGGTGCCGCACGGTCCGGGCTGGGCGCTGGTGGGGGACGCCGGCTACCACCGCGACCCGATCACCGGGCACGGCATCACCGACGCCTTCCGCGACGCCGAGCTGCTCGCGGACGCTGCCCACGCGGTCCTGGCCGGGAACCTGCCCGAGGCGGAGGCGATGGGCGCCTACGCCTGCGCCCGCGACGCCGCCCTGGCCGAGACCTTCCGGCTGACCCGCGCGCTCAAGGCCTACCCCCACCCCACCCGCTTCGTGGCGCTGCAGAAGCAGCTGAGCGACGCCCTCGAACGTGAGGCGAGCGTGCTCGCCTCGCGCCCGGCACCCGCCGGGCTGCAGGCGGCCCCGGCCGCCTGAGACATCCCCTTCACCACCACCTGGAGAGACACCATGACCATCACCGACAGCCACCACCTCAACGGCGTCGACACCACCGGCCTGTTCGCCACCATCGGCGCGGTCCGGGAGCACCCCGAGCTGGCCCGGTTCCAGTTCCGCGCCACGACGCAGTGGGTGGACGGCACCTGCAACCGCACCACCATCGACGACTTCCACGGCGCCGGCACCGAGCACCGTCGGGCCGAGCCCTTCACCGTCGACGCCGACCACCCGGCCGTGCTCGTCGGGCAGGACCGGGCGCCCACGCCGGCCGAGCACCTGCTGCAGGCCCTCGGCGCCTGCCTGATGAGCGGCCTGGCCAACATCGCCGCGGCCCGAGGCATCGAGCTGGGCGAGGTCACCGCCCGGGTCGAGGGGGACATCGACCTGCTGGGCATCCTCGGGCTGGACGAGGGGGTCCGCAACGGGTTCGAGCAGGTGCGGGTCACCTTCCACGTCAGCGGGGACGCGGAGGCCGAGCGGCTGCGTGAGCTCGTGCAGCAGGCCCGCGCCCGCTCCGCGGTCTACGACGTGATGACCCACGGAGTTCCCGTCGCCGTCGACGTCGCCGCCGGTGCGACCATGGGGGAGTGGTCCTGATCCTGGCCGGCAGCCTGGAGCTCGACGAGACGCTCTTCGAGCTCCGCCGGGACGGCCGCGCCGTGGCCCTGGAGCCGCAGGCGTTCGACGTCCTGGTCCACCTGGTGCGTCACCACGACCGCGTGGTCGCCAAGGAGGAGCTGATGGACGTGGTCTGGCGCGGCCGTTTCGTCACCGAGACGGCCGTCACCAGCCGCATCAAGCAAGTACGCCGCGCGCTCGGCGACGACGGGCAGGCCCAGCGGATGGTGCGCACGGTGCACGGCCGGGGCTACCGGTTCGTCGGCGACGTGTCGCGGGCCGAGGCCCCCGCGGCGCCGCTGCCGGTGGAGCGACCTCCGGTGCGCTACACGGTCAGCGACGGCCTGCACATCGCCTACCAGGTCACCGGGGGCGGCGACCGGGACATCGTGCTGATCCCGGGGTTCGTGTCCCACCTCGACCTCGACTGGGACGACCCCCGGCACGCGCACTTCCTGGACCGGCTCGGGACGATGGGCCGGCTGGTCCGCTTCGACAAGCGCGGCACGGGCATGTCGGACCGGCCGATCGGCGTCCCTGACCTCGAGACGCGGATGCACGACGTCCTCGCCGTGATGGACGCCGTCGACTCGGAGCGTGCGGTGCTCTGCGGCTACTCCGAGGGAGGGCCGATGGCGGTGCTGCTGGCGGCGATGCACCCCGAGCGGGTCTCGTCACTGGTCCTCTACGGCTCCTACGCCCGGCGCACCTGGGCCGCGGACTACCCGTGGGGCTGGACGGCGGAGGCCCGCGCGGAACGCATCGAGCGGCTCGTCACCACCTGGGACTGGGAGGCCGACCTGCTGATGCGGTGCCCGTCCGCCGACCGGGCCATGCAGGAGTGGTGGTCCCGGCGGATGCGCGCCGCCGCGACCCCGGGCACGGTGCGGGCCCTGATGCAGATGAACACCCTGGTCGACGTGCGGTCGCTCCTGCCCCGCGTCACGGTGCCCACCCTGGTCGTCAACCGCGTCGGTGACGCGCTGTGCCACCCGGAGGAGGCGGCCTACATCGCCGAGCGGGTTCCGGGTGCGACGCTGCGCCTGCTCGAGGGGTCGGACCACCTCGTGGCCGGTGACCCGGACCAGATCCTCGACGCGATCGAGCCGTTCATCGCGGCCTCCACCGCGGCACCGCAGCACCGGGCCCTCGCCGCCGTCGCGGCACCCACAGGTCCCGCCAACCCGGCGGTGTGCGAAGCGCTGGTGGCGGCCGGCGGGCGCGCCCGCCTCTCGCGGTCGGGCGACCGCCTGGTCCTCTTCGACGGACCGGCGACCGCCGTACGCGCCGCACTGCAGGTCCTCGGCGCGCACCCGGACGCCGGGATCGGCCTGTCGGTCGCCGAGGTCGCGATCGACGGCGGCCCGGTGACCGGGGCCCAGGTCGAGAGCGCCGTGCACCTCGGGGCGGCGGCGCGACCCGCGACGGTCCTCGTCACCGGGACCGCGGCCGTGCTCCTGGCCGGCTCGGGCGTCGAGCTCGCCGCCACGTCCGACCCGGACGTGCTGCGGGTCGTCCACCAGTGACGGGTCAGCTGGCCTTCTTGGCCGCCTTCTTCGCGGGCGTCTTCTTGGCGGTCTTCTTGGCGGGCGCCTTCTTCGCAGCCGCCTTCTTGGCCGGTGCCTTCTTGCCGGTCGATCTGCTGCTGGCCGACCTGTCGCTGGCCGACTTCCTCGCCGCGGCCGGCTCCTCGTCGGTGGCCTCGCCCCGCGCCGTCTTCGCCGCGTCCACCGAGCGCTGCAGGGCCGCGAGCAGGTCGACCACCTCGCCGGACGACTTGGTCGAGGTGGCGGTCCGCTTGACCTCACCGCCCTCGATCTTGGCCTTGACCAGCGACTCGACCGCCTCGGCGTAGTCGTCCTCGAACTCACTGGCGTCGAAGTCGCCGGCCAGCGTCTCGACGAGCATGTTGGCCATCTTCACCTCGGCGTCCTTGACCTCGCCGGTCTCGACCGAGAAGTCCGGCGTCCGGATCTCGTCGGGCCACATCATCGTCTGCAGCACGATGACGTCGTCGCGCACCCGCAGCACCGCCACGGTGGTGCGCTGGCGCAGCGCCACGGTCACCACGGCCATCCGGTCGGCGTCCTTGAGTGCCTGCCGCAGCAGGGCGTAGGGCTTGGCGCCGGACTTCTCCGGCTCGAGGTAGTAGGACTTCTCGAAGAGCATCGGGTCGATCTGGTCGCTCGGGACGAACTTCTCGACCGCGATCTCCCGCGACGACGTCGACGGCAGCTCGGCCATGTCGTCGTCGGTGAGGATCACCATCTCGCCGTCCTCGGTCTCGTACCCCTTGGCGATGTCGGCGTAGGCCACCTCCTCGCCGTCGATCGAGCAGACGCGTTGGTACTTGATCCGGCCGCCGTCCTTGGCGTGCACCTGGCGGAAGGACACGTCGTGCGACTCGGTCGCGGAGTAGAGCTTCACGGGCACGCTGACCAGCCCGAAGGACACCGCGCCCTTCCAGATCGCACGCATCTCCCACGTCCCTTCCCCGTTGGGTCGAGTCCCACCCGACCACCGACTCGCTCCAGTATCGGTCAGGATGGCCCCATGCGTCCCATGCTCGCCACCCGTGGCCGACACGTACCCACCGGTGAGGGATGGACGCACGAGGTCAAGTGGGACGGCGTCCGGATCCTCGCGGACACCACCGACGCCGGCACCCGGCTCTACAGCCGCAACGGCAACGACGCCACGATCGCCTGGCCCGAGGTCAGCGCCGCGCCGCTGGGAGACCGCGACCTCCTCGTCGACGGCGAGGTCATCGGCCTCAACGACGAGGGGCTGCCGGACTTCCGCGTGCTGCAGGACCGGATGCACGTGCGCAGGGCCACGACCGCGGCCCGGCTCGCCCGCGAGGTCCCGGCGGTCTACATGGTCTTCGACCTGCTCCGGCTCGACGGCCGGGACCTGGCCGACCAGCCGCTGGAGCGGCGCCGGGAGCTGTTGCGCGGCCTGGAGCTGGCCGAGTCGACCTGGCAGGTGCCCGCGGCGTACGACGACGGGCCGATGCTGTTCGACGCCACCCTGCAGCAGGGGCTGGAGGGCATCGTCAGCAAGCGGCTCTCCTCCCGCTACGAGTTCGACGAGCGCAGCCCGAGCTGGCTCAAGTTCGCCCACCGGCACCGCCACTCCTACGTCGTGGGTGGCTGGCGCCCGCAGGAGGGGAGCACGGACCGGCTGGCGGCGCTGCTGGTCGGTGAGCCGACCCCCGAGGGACTGGCCTACCGGGGCCGGGTCGGCAGCGGCATCGGCCCGCGGGCCGGCCGCATGCTCGGCGAGCTGCTGGCCCCGTTGGCCAGCGCCGCGAGCCCGTTCGCCGACGAGGTGCCGCGCGAGGACGCGCGCGGCACCCACTGGGTCGAGCCGGTCGTCGTGGTCGACGTCGACACCCACCACGTGTCGCGGCGCCAGCGGCTGCGGCAGCCGTCGTACCAGGGAGTGCGCACCGACCTCGGCCCGGCCGATCTGGAACAGTGACGCCCGTGCGCACCGTCCTCGCCGTCCTGCTGCTCGCCGCGACCCTGGTGGTCGCGCCCGGACCGCTCGCGGTCGCTCCCGCCTCCGCCGCCGATGACGTGCGCCTCGACGGCGTGACCGTGCACCTGCGGCCCGGCACCCGCCAGGTCGTCACGGTCAACCACACCCGCGGCCACCACGCCCGGGTGACGTACTGGGTGCGGAAGGGCGGCGACTGGGTGCAGCGGCTCCGGGCCCGCGACGGACGGATCGGGTACGGCGGCCTCGTGGTCGCCGACCGGCGGCGCCAGGGGACCGGCACCACCCCGCTCGGCACGTTCCGGCTGCCGTGGGTGTTCGGTACCCACCGTCGGCAGGACTCGTGGGACCTCGACTACCGGCGGATCCGGCGCGGTGACTACTGGGTGCAGGACAACGCCTCGCGCTACTACAACCGCTACCGCAACAGGAGCCAGGGCGGGTTCCGCTGGCGGCTCCCGGCCAGCGACGAGAACAGCTCGGAGCGCCTGAGGGACTACCCCGTCCAGTACGAGTGGTCGATCGTCACCTCGTTCAACGCCCGGCAGGTCCGCCACCGGGGTGCAGGCATCTTCCTGCACGTCAACGGGGACGGCGCGACGGCGGGGTGCGTCAGCGCGCCGCGCCCGTTCATCCGCGCGCTGGTGCGCCGGCTCGACCCCGACCGGAACCCGGTCGTCGCGATCGGTCGGTGACCTCACCGCCCCGGTCGGCGCCGGACCGGCGGCGCGCCGTCACACCGGCACGCCGAGGGCGGCGCAGCGGGCGGCGTCGAGCGGCTGCCCGGCCAGGGTGAACAGCTCCACCGCCTCGGCGGCGAGCCGCTCGAACGCCTCGTTGTCCTGCCGTGCCGCCGCGAGGTGCGCCGACGCCTCGGCGACCACCGCGTCCCTGGCGGTGCTGACCAGGAACGCTGCGGACTGCCGGGCCAGCGCCAGGTGCCGCTCCGCGTCGTCGAGCAGCCCGGCGTCGGCGCAGGCGATCGCCGCCGGGGCCTCGAACAGCAGGTCGCAGAACCCGCAGCGGTCGGTCTGGCCGATGGTGAGGTCACCCTGCTCCGCGATCGCCACGGCGGCCACCGGGTCCGGCGCCGCCGCGATCATCGAGCCGTAGACCCGCTGGACCAGGTGTGAGCTGATCACCGACCAGCGGGCCAGCGGGAGTGCGCGCCGGAGCAGGCCGGTGGCCCCGGGGCGGTCGCCCCTGGCCACGTGCACGTCGGCGAGGCGCTGCAGGGAGTGGGCCTGCCCGGCGGTGGCGTCCACGTCGCGGTGCAGCTCGACGGCCTCGGTGAGCTCCCGCTCGGCGCGGTCGACGTCGCCCATCAGCAGCGCCGCCTCCCCGATCAGGCCGGTGGCGAAGGCTGCCCCGCGCAGCGCCCCGTGCTGCTCCGCGCGCCGCCGCAGCTGCTCGGCGAGCCCGATCACCTCGGCGAAGGGGATCGGTCCGTAGAGCATCGACTCGGCCACGCAGAGGTGGGCGTCGAACACCGCGGTCGCCAGACCCGGGTCGTCGAGGGTGCGGCGCAGCTCGAGCCGGAACCGCTCGAAGAGCTCGCCGCGCTGGTGCGCGATGAAGCCCTGGAGACCGACCAGGTCCAGCAGCTGCCACGTGTCGTCGGGCCGCAGCACCGCCCGCGCCGCGTCGGCGGCCGCGCGTGCGGCCTCGAGGTCACCGGTGAAGTAGGCGAGGTTGCCGCGCGCGAGCAGGAGCGGCCCGTCGGCGGAGTCGCCCTCGAGCTCGAGCCCGGCCACCAGGGCGGCGGCGGTGTCGAGGTCGCCCTGGAAGGTGAGCGCCCGGGCCAGCCGGACCCGGACCAGCCGGTGCTCGGTCCCGGTGGTCATCGCCAGGGCGGCCCGGTAGGCCGGGACCGCCGCCGGGTCCGCGAGCGCCAGCAGCAGGTCGCCGCGCCGCGCCAGCAGGTGCGCCCGGTCGGCTCCGGACGCGTGGTCGATCACCGCGTCGACCAGGGCCAGGCCGTCCCGGTAGGCCCCCAGGGCCCCGGCGGTCTCGACCGCCCGGCGGGCGTACGGGATCGCCTGGACCGGGTGCCCCGAGGCGACGAAGAGGCGGGCGACCCGGGTGGCCGGGGCGCCGCCGGCGGCCAGCCGCTCGGCGACGTCACCGCCCGCGCGGGACCGCTCGTGCGCCGGGAAGGTCGCGAGCACCGAGTCCCGCACCAGCGCGTGCCGGAACCGGTAGCCGGTGTCCGTCGGCTCCACCACGGAGGTGTCCAGCCCGGCCGCGAGGGCGGCGTACGTCGCGTCCTCGCCGACCCCGCTGACCGCGAGCAGCTCGTCGGTCGTGAACGCCGTCCCCAGCAGGGCGACGCGGCGGAGCACGGCGAGCGCCGGCTCGCCCAGACCGGACACGGCGAGGTCACCGCTGCCGTCCGCCGCGGCGCGCGCGGTCTCGAGCAGCCGGAACGGCAGGCCGCCCGAGACCGCACAGACCTCGGCCACGGTGGCCTCGTCGAGGTCCGGGTGGCGCAGCGCGACCAGACGGCGGCTCGCGGCCGGGTCGAGCGGCTGCAGGTCGACGACCGACCCGACGCCCCGGGCGACCAGGCTCGTCTCCAGCTCCCGCAGCGTCTCGTGCGGCCGGGTGGCGAGCGCGATCAGCATCCGCTCGGTGACGGCGGTCCGGGCGAGGTAGTGCAGCAGGCGCAGGGAGGCCTCGTCGGCCTCGTGCACGTCGTCGACGACGAGGAGCAGGCCCCGGTCGCTCGCGGCCAGCCGGAGCAGCTCGGCCGCCGCGACGAACAGCCGCTGGTGGGCGCTCTCCCCGCTCCACCCCGCCTGCTCGCCGGCCAGCGCGCGGTCGAGCTCGAGCCGGAAGCTGTCGTCCAGCCCGTCGAGCAGCGAGGGGTGCTGCCGGCAGAGGTCGCCGAACGCCTCGAGCACCGGCGCGTACGGCCAGGCCCCCTCCATGAGGGACGCCGCGCCGCGGGCCGTGCGCCACCCGCGGCGCTTCGCGAGGGCCGTGGCCAGGTCGAGCACCGCGGACTTCCCGACGCCCGGGGGCCCGGTGAGCAGCACCGTGCTGCCGCGGCCCAGGTCGGCGCGCTCGAGCCGGTCCCGCACCAGGTCGCCGGTGGTCTTGCGCCCCACCAGCCGCACGGCCTGCTCCGTGGCGGGCTCGACCGGCGGGGGCGTGGCGCCCGCCCGGGCGGCGACCTCGGCCCGCAGCCGCTGCGCCTCGCCGCTGGGCACCGTGCCCAGCTCGCGGCGCAGGGCCTGCTCCATCCGCTCCAGCTGGCGCTCCGCGGCGCGCAGGTCACCGCGCTCCGCCAGCTCACGCGCCAGGGCCACGTGGGCGGCCTCGTCGGTCGGGTCCTCGCGGACCAGGTCCGACCAGCGCCGGGCGAGCCGGAGCAGGTCCCGGTGCAGGACGCCCAGGGCGTCGCGCCAGTCTGCGGCCCAGGGTTCGTAGAGGTCCTCGGGGAGCAGCACCCCGCCGTACGCCGTCAGCGCGGCCTCGGCGGCCGGGACGGACCCGGCGGCCAACGCCTCCTGCGCCCGGCGCCGGAACTCGACCGCGTCGATGTCGACCTCGGCGTCCGGCAGCAGCAGCACCTGGTCGTTGCGCAGCACCACGGCCGGTGGCTCCGTGCCCGGTCCGCCCGCGGCATCGGCGAGGGCACGCCGCGCGTAGTGGGCGGCCTTGTGCAGGCGCGGCAGCGCGGCCTCCACCGGCACCGTGGGCCAGAGGGCGTCGATGACCTGCTCGCGGTGGAGCGCGCGGCCCTCGGCGAGCGCCAGCAGCTTGACCACGGAGGCGGCGCCCCGTCGCGACCACGCGCCGGCCGGGACGGGGGAGCGCGCGACAGCGACCGAGAACCCCCCGAGCATCGCGATCTCGACCTGCATGTCCGCGCCTCGACTGACCTTGGTCCGTCCGGGTCGGTCCCAAGGCTAGCCGACGAGGCCGCCCGCGACCTCGCGTCGCGGAGCCGTCGGCAGGGACGCGAGCAGCTCGACCTCGTCGGTCATCGCCGCGCTCATCCGGCGAAGCAGCGGCTGCACGCCCGCGCCGTCCCAGTGGTAGGAGGAGATCTCGTCGGCGACCTCGAAGAGCCGGTGGGAGACCGCGTCGCGGCGGCGGTGGTACTCCCCGAGAGCCGCCCGCTCCGAACGGCCGCCGCCGAGGACCTCGAGGAGCGCGCGGGCCGCGAGCTCGGCGTCGCGCAGCGCGTCGGTCATCCCGTGCGTGCTGATCGGGTCCTTGAAGTACCCCGCGTCGCCCACCAGCGCCCAGCCCGGCCCCCACGGCTGCCGCAGGTGGCCGGGCGCGCCCGCCCAGCCGTGGAGCCGGCCCACGCGACGGGCGTCGCCGAGCCGCTCGACCTGGTCCGGCGCGGCCAGGCGGAACGTCGCCAGGAAGCCGGCGTCGTCGCGCTCGCCCAGGCGCAGCGTCCGCAGGCGCTCGGGGGTGGTGGCGGCGAAGACGCAGTGCAGCCCGTCGCCGGTGGGGATGAAGCCGGCCCCGGCGCCGTCCCCGTAGGCCCACTCGTAGCCCGCCGCGTCGAGACCCTCGACGTAGGCGTAGCGGACCGCGCTCGCGTGCCGGCCCCGCCGCAGCACGGCCGAGCCGGCCGCGTCCGCGACGACCGAGCGGATGCCGTCGGCGCCGACCACGTGCCGCGCACGCACCGCCGACTCCCGGCCGCTGCGGTCGACCGCACGGACACCGGCCACCCGGCCGGACCCGTCCCGCAGCAGCCCCGTCACCCGCACGCCGTGACGGACCTCGGCGCCGCTCTCGAGGGCGGCGTCGACCAGCACGCGGTCGAGCAGGTGGCGCCGCGGGGCGTACAACGCCTCGACCCCCTCGCTCGGGCGGATCGTGACGTGCACCGGCTCGAGCCCGACGGAGCGGAAGGTGGTGCTCCGCACCGCGGGGGTGCCCGCCTCGACGATCCGGTCCAGCAGCCCCCAGCGGGACAGCTGCAGCACCCCGGCCCGCATCAGGCCGTGGGTCGAGAGCGTGTCGGAGCCGTACGCCGACCGGTCGAGCACCAGCACCCGCGCGCCGGCGCGGGCCAGCAGCATCGCCGTCGAGGCGCCGGCCACCCGGGCGCCGACCACGACCACGTCGTACGCCGCGTCGTACGCCGCGTCGTACGCCCGGCCGCGCCCCGGGGTGCTCACCGGAGCTCCAGGGCCCGCAGGGCGGCCGTGTCGTCGGCGCACAGATGGGCGACCACGTCACGCGCGTCGTGGCGGGCGCCGTCGACGGTGGCCGAGTCGCGGCGGTGCTGGAAGCGCTGGCCGACCACGTAGAGCCCCGGCGCCGGCGTGACGCCGCGCACCTGACGGATCCTGCCCCCGGGCCCGGTCACCGGCACCCGCAGCCAGGGGTGGTGGGGCGCGTAGCCGGTGGCCAGCACCACGCTGCCGATGCCCTCCGCGCGCAGGTCGAGCGCGGTCCGGGCGTCGGCGACGCGGGTCTGCCCGGGCCGGTCCGGGGCGTCGATCTCCGCCGTCAGGTGGTGCAGCGAGGCGTGGTGGTCCACCAGGTCGAGGAACCGCGTCAGCCGCGCGTCCGAGTCCCTGGCGCTGGCACCGAGGTCGTCGGCGAAGGTGACCCGCGAGCCCTCGACCCCCAGCAGCCGGCCGGTCACCTCGACCCCGACGTGCTGCAGCGTGTCCAGGGAGACGTCGGCGCCGCGCGGGTCCCGGGGCTCGCGCCCCGCGAGCTGGAACGACGGCTCGTGCCGGGCGGGACCGGGCAGCGTGTCGACGGTGCGCGCGAGGCGCCCGGTCCGTTCCAGCCACCAGTGGACGTCCATCCCGCGGTAGCGGCGCGGCATCCGGGTGTGCCGACCGACGGCCAGCACCACCCGGCGCCCGGCCCGGGCCAGCTCGTCGGCGATCTGGGTGCCGGACGCGGAGGCGCCGACGACCAGGACGCCGCCGTCGGGGAGGAGCCCGGGGCTGCGGTAGCGCAGCGGGCTCAGGACCTCCAGGTCCCGGGGGAGGGCGTGGGCCGCGGCCGGGAGCTGGGGGCGCCCGGTCGGCCCGGTGGCCACCACGACGTGACGCGCCAGCCAGGTCGCGCCGTCGGCGACGACGCGGTAGCCGTCGTCGTGCGCCGAGACCTCGAGCACCTCGCGGCCGAGCTCGAGCGGGGCGGCCGACTCCGCGGCGTACCGCTCGAGGTGGCCGACCAGCTCGGAGACCGGCATGAAGCCCTCCTGGCCGGGCCCGCGGTAGCTCCACCCGGGGAGGCGGGTCATCCACCGCGGCGTCAGCAGGTGCAACGAGTCCCAGCGCTCGCTGCGCCAGGCCTCCGCGACACGGCCGCGGTCCACGACCACGTGGTCGCGGCCGGCGCGGCCGAGCAGGTGGCTCACCGCCAGGCCGGCGTGGCCGGCGCCGATGACGACGGTGTCGACGTTTCGGGTGCTCATGGTTCTTCCTTCCGGGGAGTCGGCCCGGCGCACGGTGCGCGCCGGGCCGACGGGCGTTCAGCCGGTGACGACCTCGACGTGGACGGGCGTGGGGTTGGTCAGCGCGTCGTAGACGGCCGAGCGGCGGCGCGACTGCTCGACGATCTCGCGCAGCGTCGCGTCGTCGGCGTCACCCTCGACGTGGAAGGTGACCTTGATCTGCTCGTAGCCGTTGCGCACCGAGTCCGACAGCCCGAGGATCCCGAGCAGGTCGATGTCGCCCTCGACGCGGGAGCTCACGTGGGTCAGGGTCACGCCCCGGGCCGCGGCCACGTTGGCGATGCCGGAGGTGAGGCAGCCGGCGATCGCGTGCAGCAGGTACTCCACGGGGGTGGGGGCGTGGTCGGCGCCGACGAGCACCTGCGGGTGGTCGCTCTCGACGACCGTGACCTGCCGGTGCTCCATCTCCTGCATGGCGCCGAAGAAGTCGGAGTACTCCGACCGGCTGTGCGTGCCGCCCTGCCAGCTGTTGCGGGCCCGGAACTGGAACCGGGCGATGGCCGGGTTCTCCTTCACCGCGTCGAGCGTCGCGAACAGGGTGGCGACGTCGACTCCGTTGCGGGACTGGGGCGAGGTGGTGACGGTCATGGGGATCTCCTCGGTCGTGGCGCCGGACTGTCCGGCGCCGGTTCGGTACGACCATGCGGGGCCCGCCTTCCCCCGGCCTTCCCGCTGCCTTCCCCGACGCGTCCCGGCTCCGGCGGCTAGGTTGTGCCCATGCCGGGTGAGGTCCTCGTCGACGTCGAAGGACGCACGCTGAGGATCAGCAACCTCGACAAGGTGCTCTACCCCCGCACCGGCACCACCAAGGGCGAGGTGCTCGACTACTACGCCCGGATCGCGCCGACGCTCCTGCCGCATCTGCGCGACCGGGCGGTGACCCGGATCCGCTGGCCGCACGGCGTCGAGGGGCCGAGCTTCTTCGAGAAGAACGCGCCGGCCGGCACGCCGTCGTGGGTGCGCACGGCCACCGTGCCCACCACGGGGTCGCGGCGCGCCTCGTCGGGCAGCCGCTCGGGCAGCCGCTCGGGCGGTGAGGACACCCTCACCTTCCCGATCGTCGACGACCTCGCCACCCTGACCTGGCTGGTCAACCTGGCCGCGCTCGAGCTGCACGTGCACCAGTGGACGGTGGGCCGCAACGGCCGCCCCCGCAACGCGGACCGGCTCGTGATCGACCTCGACCCGGGTGAGCCCGCGGGGCTGCACGAGTGCTGCACCGTGGCCCTGCTGGTGCGCGACAAGCTCGCCGAGCGCGACCTCCACGCCCGCCCGGTCACCAGCGGCAGCAAGGGCCTGCACCTGTACGCCGACCTGCCGCGACGGCTGCCGCCGGACGAGTCGACGGCGCTGGCGAAGGAGGTCGCCGAGGAGCTGCAGGGGGAGCAGCCGCGCCTGGTCACCGCCACCATGACCAAGGCCCGCCGGTCCGGGAAGGTCTTCCTCGACTGGTCGCAGAACGCCGGCTCCAAGACGACGATCGCGCCGTACTCCCTGCGCGGCCGGGAGCGGCCGTTCGTCGCGACCCCCGTGTCGTGGGCGGAGGTCGAGGCCGGGGCCGACGACCCGCTGGGCATCGAGCAGTTCCGGTACGACGAGGTGCTCGACCGCGTACAGGATCTGGGAGATCTCTTCAGCGGGGCCTGAGCCTGCCGATCGGGGGTGGGTGTTACCAAAAGGTGGACGTCCCGTGGATGTCGCGTTGATCGCGCGTGGGACGGCGACTCCTACCGTGGTGGAGGGCCACGGTCCTGGTCAGGCGGGGACCGGGGCGGGGTCCGCACCGCAACGGCACGCGCTGTACGAACACCCCGGGGGGCACGGGGGATCTGCATGGGGGGAATGGACGACACCGGAGGCAGCAGGGAGGGAGTGCCTCCGGTTCGTTCCCGACGGGGAGGTCGAGCCCGTCCGGCGCCCGGGGGGAGCGTCGGGCGGGCCGCCCCGCCCAGCAAGCGTTCTCGGGAAAGAGGCTCGGATGGAGATCGTCACCTCTCCGTGGCAGCCGGCCCCCTCACGGTGGAGCCGGCTCCTGGTCGTGCTCGGCATCTTCGCGCCGGTCACGCTGCTCGCGCTGCTCCCGATCGGCCTGGGCCTGGAGCGGTACGTCGTCTCCGGTGACGAGATGGCCCCGACGATCCAGCGGGGTGCCGTCCTGATCGAGCGCGACGTGCCCGTCAGCGACCTGCGGGCGGGGGACGTGATCACCTTCCACCCGCCCGGCCACGCGGGGCTCGAGGGGCCGGTGACCCGCAGGATCGTCAGGATCGAGGCCGGCCGGGCGCTCACCCGGGCGGACTCGCACCCCGCGACGGACCCCTGGACGGTGTCGCTGGACCGCCCGACGCAGCAGCGCGTCGTGGTCGCGGTGCCGTACGTCGGCTATGTCTACCTGGCGCTCGTGACGCCCGGCCCGGTCGCCGTGGCGGTGGCGACGCTGCTCGGCGCCGGCGGGCTCGCGGTGGCCACGGTGCTCGGCCGGCGGCGCCGGGCGGCGCGACCATGACGTCGGGGACGGGTATTGCCCTCGATCCGGGCGTCGCTGGCCCTATGCTCCTGCCCATGGCGCAACGGGTTCTGGTCGTGGAGGACGAGGAGGACATCGCCTTCCCCCTCGTCCGCACGCTGGAGCGGGAGGGGTACGACGTCACCTGGGTCGACAGCGGCCAGAGAGCGCTGGACGACCTGTTGTCGTCCTCGACCGACGTGATGATCCTCGATCTCGGGCTGCCCGACATCGACGGGCTGGAGGTCTGCCGCCGCGCCCGGGACGCCGGCTACGGCGGGGCGATCATGATCGTGACCGCGCGGGCCGGCGAGCTGGACCGCGTCGTGGGCCTCGACTACGGCGCCGACGACTACCTGGCCAAGCCGTTCGGCCTGGCCGAGCTGCAGGCGCGGGTGCGTGCGCTGCTGCGTCGCACCGCCTCGAACCCCGGCGTCGCGTCCGCGGTCGGCCCGCGGGACAGCGGCCTGCGCATCGACGTGGCCGGCCGCCGCGTCTACGCCGGCGAGGACGAGGTCTCGCTGACCGGCAAGGAGTTCGAGGTCCTCAACATCCTCGCCGCCAACCGCGACAAGGTGGTCTCCCGCGGCCGGCTGATGGCCGACGTGTGGGACGAGAACTGGTACGGCTCGACGAAGACGCTCGACGTGACGATCGGTCGGCTGCGCCAGAAGCTCGAGGGCGTCGGGGTGACGGAGCGGGTGGTGGCTGTTCGGGGCGTGGGATTCCGCCTCGAGGGCGGCCCCTCCGATGCGTAACCGCCTCACCGTCTCGTTCATCGTCCTCTCCATCCTGCTGCTGCTCGGCGCGGGCGTGGTGCGCGCCTTCGTGCTCCGCGACCTGATCCGGGAGCAGGAGAGCGCCCACCTGCAGCAGCAGTCGGTGCTGGTCTCACGGGTCCTCGAGGCCCGGCAGACCAGTGGCGGCACGATCGACCGGGACTTCCTGTCCAGCCTGGTCGCGCCCGACGGGCGGCTGGAGTACGTCCCTGCCTACGGGAGGTCGGTGGTGGTGCAGGGGGAGCGCTACGACGGCTCCGATGGCACCGACGGCGACCTCGCCGCCAGCACCACCCTCGACCAGGGCACGGTGACCATCCGGCAGTCCGCCGAGGTCGTCCGGGACGTCCTGGGCCGCGACCTCGGGTCGGTGCTCGTGCTCTTCCTGATGATCGCGGTGGTGGCGGGGGCGATCGGGTACGTCGTCTCCCGCGTCGTCTCGGCGCCCTTCCAGCAGCTCGCCGCGGCGGCGGCCGCGCTGGGTCGGGGCCGCTTCGACGTCGACGTGCCCCGCACCAGGATCCCCGAGGCGCGGGCCATCGGTCAGGCGCTGCGCACCAGTGCCGCCCAGCTGGAGGACCGGCTGCGCCGGGAGCGCGACTTCGCCGAGCACGCCTCCCACGTGCTGCGCACGCCGCTGACCGGGCTGCGCCTGGAGCTCGAGGAGCTCAGCCTCCGCGACGACGTGCCCGACGACGTACGCGCCTCCGCGGTGCGGGGGCTCGCCGGGGTCGACGAGATGAACGCCGTGGCCGGCGAGCTGGTGGAGCTCTCGCGCAGCGGCAGCCTGGTCGCGGGTGCCGAGATGCCACTGGTCGACCTGGCCACCCAGCTCGCGCAGCGCTGGGCCGACCGGCTCGCAGCGCGGGACCGGGTGCTGACGGCCTCGGCGGACGGCGACCTGTCGCTCACCTACACGCCCGGTCCCGTCGAGCACGTCCTCGACCTGGTTCTCACCGACGTCGTACGCCGCGGCACCGGCGCCGTCCGCATCGTGTTCTGGGGCCTGGAGGGCGGACACCTCCGGGTCAAGGTCTGCTCCGAGGGCCGGGTGGCGGACCCCGAGGCCGGGGCCGCGGGCCCGCGGCGCGACCAGGCCCGCGCCGTGGTCGAGGCGCTGGGCGGGCGGCTCAGCGGTGACGACCCGGCAGCGGGCCTCGAGGTGCTGCTGCCCCGCCGCTGACCGAAGGACGGGCAGCGGCGGGCGGGCTCAGGAGTCGGAGGGCCGCCAACCCGCCTCGTGGGCCAGGCCGACCGCGGCCAGCTGCGACGAGACCTCGAGCTTGGCCAGGATCGACTTCACCTGGGTGCGCACGGTCGCCTCGGAGACCACGTTGAGGCGGGCGATCTCGCGCACCTGGTGGCCCTGCATCAGCTGCCGCAGCACCTCGCGCTCCCGCGGCGTGAGGTCCTCGAGGCGGCGGCGCGCCTCGTGGTTCTCCACCCGGTTCTGGTGCCACTCCGCGATCAGCTCCTCGCGCTCGAGCCGGTCCATCACCGGGAAGCCGTCGTTGAGGCGGCGAACCGTGGCGAGGATGTCGTTGAGCGGCGAGGTCTTGGTCAGCACCGTGCGGGCGCCGTAGCGCAGGCACTCGCCCCAGCGGGTGCGCTCCACCGAACCGGTCACGACCACGACCGCGATGCCGGCCTTGGCGAGCGGCTCGATGAGCCGGACGCCGTTGCCGTGCGGACCGAGGTCGAGGTCCAGCAGCACGATCCGCGGCTGTGCCCGGAGCACGGCCGCGAGCACGGCCCCCAGCGAGCTGGGGCGGTCGGGCAGCGGGACCCGGCGGACCTGGTAGCCCTCCATGCCCAGTGCGATCTCCAGCGACTCCGCGAACAGCAGGTGGTCCTCGACCAGGGCCACGCGGGTGGTGCCTCGGGGATTTCTCATGGCATTCCCGGGGAGCTCGTCGGAATGGTGAGGACGAAGGTCGCGCCCCCCAGGCGGCCCTCGTTCTCAAGTCTCAGGTTGCCGCCCTGCTCCAGCATCAGACGCTTGGCGAGCTGCAGCCCGATGCCCTGACCGGGCGAGCTCGCGCTGCGTGCACCCCAGGCGAAGAGCGAGGCTCGCAGCGTCTCCGGGACCCCCGGCCCGTCGTCGGACACCGAGATCTCGACCGCGCCGCCGCGGCGGGCGGAGGTCACCTCGACGTGCGACTCCGGCGCGTGCCGGGCGGCGTTGCTGAGCAGGATGTGGATGACCTCGGCGAGGTCGTCGGGCCGGCCGAGCACCTGCTGGGCCGACGGCCGCAGGACCACGTCGACACCGAGCGTCTGCTGGGTCTCCACCAGCGGCAGGAGCAGCTCGTCCAGGCAGATGTCCTCGACGGGCTGCTGGCCACGCTTGGTGAGCATCCGCTCCAGCCGGGTCATCTCCGAGTCCAGCAGTGACTCCAGGCGCTGCCGCTGGCTGCCCGTGGGCCCGCCGTTCTGGATGAGCAGCCGCGAGGCCATGGCGACCCCGGCGACGGTGGCGTGCAGCTCGTGCAGCTTCTCCTGGCCGTGGCGCACGCTGACCTCGGCGGTCGCGGCGCGATGGGCGAGGCTGACCAGCCGACGCGAGTTGTCGCCGATCGTCTGGCGCAGCATCGCGGCGGCGGCGCCGCACAGCAGCACCGTGCCGAAGAGTGCCCACGCGACGGCCAGCGGCGACGGCGAGCCGTGCTCCTGCCCGGTCGCGACCACCCGGCTGGCCAGCAGGCACAGCAGGCCGGCGACGACCCGGGTGCGGACCCAGCCGGGCAGCGTCTCGGTGCGGGCCAGGACGGCCGCGACGGCCACCGTGAGCACCACGCCCACGGAGACGATGGCGGCCGTGGCCGGTGCGGAGAGGGTGAGGGTCGGGTCGGCCCCGGTGTCGACGAGGACCAGGCGTGCGGTGGCGGCGAGGCCGCCGAGCAGCAGGCCCACCACGAGCGGGTTCCAGGCCGGGAGCGGTGCGCCCCGGGCCGCCAGGACGGCCAGGGTCAGCAGCACGAGCGCGGACGGCAGCTGTGTCACGCCCACCACGTACCCGTAGTGCCCCACGTCCGACCCCGCGACGGCGAGGAGCGCGAACGGCAGGTGCTGGGCGGCGACGTACGAGAGCGCCATCGCCATCCAGCCGGTGGCCGTGCGCCGGCTGATCCGCCAGTCGTACTGCAGGACGACCGCGCTGGCGAGGATCGCGAGCTGCATGAGCAGCAGGCTCATCACGCTGGCGGTCCGCAGCCTCAAGGTGGCCGAGCCCTCCATGGCCAGCACCAGGAGGTAGGGCTGCAGCAGCACGGCCGTGAGCAGCGCCGAGCTGCGCCAGGTCCAGCCGCCGGACGCGGGCAGGCCCCAGGGCACCTGGGAGAGCTTGGTCGTGATGCGTGTCAAAGGTCGCTGCTCGGTCCCCCCCGCCCGCACGCTTGCCGCCTCCCGAGCGACGAATCCCACCTGCGGCGGTCGCGTTTCAAACGTGATTCCCGCCATGTGCATCACGCTACGATGCGAATTCGGTACCCGTCCCTCGTTTTGGCGACGGATACCGCGAATTGATGAAGTGTTGCGTGTCCCTTGAAGAACCTGCAGAAAGTCCTCCTTGTGAGCGGCCCACCAGCCGTTCCGCGGTGTCGCCCTCCTGGGGCCGCTGGGCGACTCCGACGAGGGACGTCTCGACGACTCCGTGACCGTCGCGACCGATCCGAGAAGCACCGCTGGTGAGCCACTCGATCGAGTGGGGGGACTCGACCTCTCTACTGTCCGCCCGGGGCTCGAATTCAACCATCCCCAAATGTGGGGGACTACCCCGAGCGAGCCGTCAGGGCGCCGGGGCGGCGCGCCAGCATGAGGTATTCGTTTCGGACAAGGGGACAGCTTGTGCCAGCACCAACACCACGTGCTCACCCTCACACGTGGCCAAGGTCGGGAGACCGAACCTCAGGGGCCTCTCATGATGGCCGTGCCGAGTCCCGGGCCTGAGCCGCGGCGGACCCCGGTCGGGCTCTTCGCAGACCAGTACCTCGTCGGTCAGGCCGTCCGCACCGCGCTCTCCACCCGGGGGTTCCCCGTCGCCAACTACCGCTGGCCGGCCGGCCCGCGGCAGGTCCGCGAGGCCGCCCACCACATGCTCCAGATCGAGGCGGTCGTCGGCGTCCTGCTCTGCGACCTCGACCGTCCCGAGCGGCTGGTCGAGGTCGGCGCCCTGGTCAGCTCGGCGCCCTCGGTCCGGTGGCTGCTGCTCACCAACGCCCCCGAGAGCCCGCGCTGGGGCGCGGTGCTGACCCGCGGCATCATCGCGGTGATGCCGACCTCGACGGGGCTCGACGACCTCGTCGTCGCCGTCACCGCCGCTGCCGCGGGCGGCTCGGTGATGGACGAGACCGTGCGGCGCCGGCTGGTGCGGGAGTGGCGCCTGGTCGAGGACGAGGAACGCCGCCTCGTGGCGCGGATGGAGTCCCTGACGGCCCGGGAGATGAACGTGCTCTCCCTGCTGTACGACGGGCGGTCGGTGCGCGGCATCGCCGAGCTCGCGGGCGTGTCCGAGGCGACGGTGCGCAGCCAGGTCAAGGCGGTGCTGCGCAAGCTCGAGGTCAACTCCCAGCTGGCGGCCGTGGCGGCCTACCGGCGGGCGAAGGACGTGACCCGCGTCCGCCACGGCGCCTGACCACCGATCCAGGCTGACCGGACGCCCCGGCGGCGGCTCCACCACAATGGGGCCATGACGACGACCCGCGAGGTCCACACCTGGCTCACCGACATGGACGGCGTGCTCGTGCACGAGGACGTGCCGATCCCGGGCGCCCAGGAGTTCATCGAGGCGCTGAAGGAGTCCGGGCTGCGCTTCCTGGTCCTCACCAACAACTCGATCTTCACCCCGCGGGACCTGCGCGCGCGGCTGCTCGGGAGCGGCATCGACGTGCCCGAGGAGGCGATCTGGACCTCGGCCCTGGCCACCGCCCAGTTCCTGGCCGAGCAGCGGCCGCACGGCACGGCGTACGTCGTGGGGGAGGCGGGGCTCACGACCGCGCTGCACGACATCGGCTACGTGATGACCGACCGCGAGCCCGACTACGTGGTGCTCGGGGAGACCCGGACCTACTCCTTCGAGGCGATCACCCGGGCGATCCGGCTGATCGAGGGCGGGGCGCGCTTCATCGCGACCAACCCGGACCCGAGCGGTCCCAGCATCCAGGGCACGCTGCCGGCGACCGGCTCGGTGGCGGCGCTGATCTCCACCGCCACCGGGCGCAAGCCCTACTTCATCGGCAAGCCGAACCCACTGATGATGCGCAGCGCCCTCAACCAGCTCGACGCCCACTCGGAGACCACCGTGATGGTCGGCGACCGGATGGACACCGACATCATCAGCGGCCTCGAGGCGGGACTGCGGACCGTGCTGGTCACCACGGGCTCGACCCGGCCCGACCAGGTGGAGACCTTCCCCTACCGGCCGACCCGCGTCGTCGACTCGATCGCCGACCTCGTCCAGCTGGTGGGGAAGGACCCCCAGGAGTGAGCGCCGTCCGGTGGTCCGGGGGCAGGCAGGGCTGACGGGGACCTTGGTCCCTGTCAGGCACCGTGACCCGGGCGCAGGCTCGAAGGGTGTCCAGGAAGCGTCTGGCGCGGGCGGTCGTGGTGGTCGCCGCGCTCGTCGGGCTGGCCGCGATCGCGAGCCAGGTCCCGGCCCAGGCCGTGCGTGCGCCGGTCGACCCGTCCTCGCTCGCCCGTGGGGCCGACATCGGCATCCCCTACGTCCGGCACCACGTCATCCACGACGGCGACGTCCGGGTCGAGGTGCCCCGTCGGCACTACACCGACCTGTGGGCCACGGCGAGGGGCTACCTGCTGGAGGACGCTGCCCGCCGGCTGGTGCACATCAGCCACGGCGGTGACGTCCGGCGGCTGGCGCGGCACGTCCACACCGTCGCGGTCTCCGCGGACGGTCGCCGGGTCGCGTGGGGGACCTACGAGGACCCCGACTTCGGTCCTCCGGTGCACATCACGGTCGCCGACCCGGACCACCGCCACGTCGTCGCCCGGCGTACCTTCCACCGCGTCCTGTACGTCGGCGCCGTGACGCAGGGCCGGGCCCTGCTCGCGACCTCGTGGGCCGCACCGCGGGCGGCGACCTGGTGGTGGCACCTCCGGGGCGACCGGCTCTCCCGCCTGGTCGGCCAGGCCTCGCTGGGCGCCGACGTGCGGCACGACCGGGCCGTGTTCTCCGTGGGCGACCCCGACGCCTTCTGCAACCGGGTCGCGCCGCTCTCCCACCCGCGCCGGACCCTGTGGCACAGCTGCCGGTCCATCGTGAAGGCGTGGTCGCCGAACGGCCGCCGGGCGATCGCGACGCGCACCTACTTCGACGACACCGGCACGGACTTCTGGGCCGTGGTGAACGGCACCACCGGCCGACGGGTCGCCCGGGTGACCGGCCGCCTGGACTGGAACGCCGCGTGGGAGGACAACCGCCACTTCCTGACCTCGGCGATGGGCGAGGACGGCATGGCGGCGGTCGTCCGCTGCAACGTCCACGGCAGGTGCGAGCGGGCCACCCGGCTGTGGGACACCGGCTGGACCGGGTGGCCGCCCTACTACGTGGCACCACCGGTGCTGCTGGCCCACGACCGGTGACGCCGGACGGCCCCCGCTAGGGCATCGCGTCGAGGGGCCAGGTCCGCCCGGTCGCGCTGTCGACGAGCGCGGCGCGGTCGGCGTGCAGCGCCAGGGGCAGGGTGTCGGCGATCATCCGCACCACCGTCGCCATCGCGGCGCCCTGCGCCCGGGTCGCGACCGAGACGTGCGGGACCCACCAGCCGGGCCGGTAGTTGTGGTGCAGGTCGCCGCAGCCGGCGACCCGCTCCACCACCGCCTGCTGGCGGGCGGCGAGGCCGGCGGTGACCGCCGGCGCCAGGGCGGCCCGGCCGCGCGGGAAGGTCAGCGTCCCGTGGCAGTGCAGCGTCACCGGCCCGCCGTCCGGTAGGCCGGCCAGCGCCGTCTGCACGCTCGCGAGGTCCCAGGAGCGGAGCACGGCGTACGAGAGGTGCGGCAGGTGCCGGCCGTGCGTGTGCGAGGCCAGGGTGCGGACGCCCTGCTCCTCCAGGCGTGCCCACAGGTCGCGCACCAGCCGGTCCGAGCGGCGGTCGAGGAGCAGGCAGACGGCGAGGGCCACGCACCCAGCGTCCCGAACTCGGGGGAGTCCGTCGAGGGTCGGAGGGTGCACCCGGGCCGGTGCGGGCGGCCCTCGAATTTGGGCATGCACCCGTCGCCCGGGCCGACCTACGGTGAGAAGCGATGCCGGTCGGGGGATGACCCGGAGGGACCTCGACATGAACGCGCTCCTGGAGCGGCTGGGCAGGTTCGCGAGCAGGCACCGGTGGTGGGTCGTGGGGGTGTGGCTGCTCCTGCTGGTGGGGCTGACCCTCGCCAACCGGGCGGCGGCCGGCAACTTCGTCAACGACTACACGGTCCCGGGGAGCCAGTCGTCCAACGGCCTCGACGTGCTGAGGAAGGACTTCTCGTCGGCCAGCGGGTACTCCGGCCAGATCGTGTTCCACGCCGAGCAGGGGACGGTCGAGGACCAGTCGAAGGCGGTCTCGACGACGATGAAGAACGTCGGCGGGCTCGACCACGTGATCAGCGCGACCGACCCGTTGACGGCGCAGGGCACCCCCGCGGTGTCCAAGGACGGCACCATCGCCTACGGCACCGCCTCGTGGGACGTCGTCCCGGCCTCGCTCGACCAGGACTACCTCGACGAGCTGGACAAGGCCGTCGAGCCGGCGCGCTCGGCGGGGCTGGTCGTGGACTACGGCGGCGGCGCCGGACAGATTGGGCAGGCGCCCGACGACGCGGTCTCCGAGCTGATCGGCCTGGGCTCGGCGCTGGTGCTGCTGCTGATCATGTTCGGCTCGATCGTCGCCGCGCTGATCCCCCTGGTGGGAGCCGTCTTCAGCGTCGGCACCGGGCTGGCCCTGGTCGGGCTGGTGGCGGCCGCCATCAACTTGCCGACGACGGCTCCGACCGTCGCGACGCTGCTCGGCCTCGGCGTCGCCGTCGACTACGGGCTGTTCCTGGTGGCCCGGCACCGCGAGCAGCTCGACCACGGCATGGACCTCGACGAATCGATCGGCCGGACGACCGCCACGTCCGGCGCCGCCGTGGTCGTCGCCGGCAGCACCGTGGTGGTCGCCATCCTCGGGCTCTACGTCTCCTCGGTCCCGTTCGTGGGGGCGCTGGGCCTGGCCTCGGCCATCGTCGTGGCGGTCACCATGCTCTCCGCGCTGACGCTGGTGCCCGCGTTCCTGGCGCTGGCCCGCAACCGGGTCCGCTCGCGCAGCGACCGCGCCGATCTCCGGGCCCACGTGGCCAACGCCGACCACACCCACGAGAACAGCGCCTTCGCCCGTTGGGGCCGCAAGGTCAGCGACAAGCCGTGGCCGTGGGCGGTGGGCAGCGTGCTGCTCCTGCTGGTGCTCGCGATCCCGGTGCTCTCGCTGCGCCTCGGCCAGCTCGACGCCGGCTCCGACCCGACGTCGCAGAGCGACCGGCGCGCCTACGACCTGATCTCGCAGGGTTTCGGGGACGGCGCCAACGGCCCGCTCACGGTCGTGCTGAAGCTGCCCCAGGGCTCGCAGCAGCAGACGCAGGACTTCCTGAGCTCGGCGCAGAAGAAGCTCGCCAAGACCTCCGGCGTCGCCTCCGCCGGTGCACCCACCACCAACCCCGCCGGCACGGTGGCGGTCATCAACCTGGTGCCGACGACCGCCCCCGACGACGCGAAGACCAGCGACCTGGTCGACGACCTCAAGGACACCGTGCTGCCGGGGCTCGGCGCGGACGCGTCGTACGTCGTGGGCACCACCGCGGGCTACGTCGACTTCACCGAGAAGGTCGGGCAGCGGATGATCTGGCTGATCCTCGCCGTGGTGCTGCTCTCGCTGGTGCTGCTCACGATCGCCTTCCGGTCCCTGGTGATCTCGGTGAAGGCGGCGATCCTGAACCTGCTCTCGGTCGGTGCGGCGTACGGCGTCGTGGTCGCGGTGTTCCAGTGGGGCTGGGGCTCCCAGCTGCTCGGGATCGACCAGGACCTGCCGATCCCGGCGTTCGTGCCGATGCTGATGTTCGCGATCGTGTTCGGCCTCTCGATGGACTACGAGGTGTTCCTGCTCTCCCGGGTGCGGGAGGCCTGGCACCAGACCGGCGACGCGCACCGGGCCGTGGCGATCGGCATCGGCAGCACGGCCCGGGTGATCACGACGGCCGCGGCCATCATGGTCGTGGTGTTCAGCAGCTTCGTCCTCGACACCGACCCGACGATCAAGATGCTGGCGGTCGGCATGGCGGTCGCGGTGCTCATCGACGCCAGCGTGGTGCGGATGGTGCTCGTGCCGGCGCTGATGTCGATCCTGGGCGCGCGCGCGTGGTGGCTGCCGCGCTGGCTGGACCGGGTCATCCCCGACCTCCAGCTCGAGGGCAGCGTCGAGCCCGTCGTCGCCGCGCCCGAGCCGGCGGTGCCGTCCCGGCGCCCGTGAGCAGGCACGGGCGTCGGGCTCTCGGGGCGGTCGCCGGCCTGGTGCTGGTGGCCGCGTGCACGGGCTCCGGCGGCGACCGGCCGCCGCCGTCCGGGAGTGCCGCCGCCGTCCGTCTCGCACCGGCCTGCCCCGCGCCTCCCGCGCAGGTGCACGAGCCGACCGTGGACGAGCTCAACAAGCTCGGCAGGAGGCTGGACCTGCCGGCCTGGCAGGCCGGGGACATCGGTGCCACGGGCATGCTGCACGACCGCCGTCTCGTGTGGCTCTTCGGCGACACCGTGCGCGCCGACCCGCTGGAGCCCCCGATCGTGGCCAACTCCATGCTGGTCACGTCGGGACGCTGCGTCTCCCAGCTGCTCGACGCGCAGCGGGGACCGGTCATCCCCGATGTGGCGCCGGACGTCGTGCGCTGGCCGATGTCGGTGGCGGTCGCCCGCCGGGACGGTCACGACGTCGTGGTGGTCCTGTGCTCGCGCATCGACCGCGGGCACAGCGGCTCCTTCGGGTTCACGTTCCTGGGGACGGACGCGGCGGTCTTCACCGTCGAGGACGGCGGCGTCCCGACCCTGCGGAAGGTCGTCCGGATCACGCCGGACTCGCGCGACGAGCAGCAGGTCAACTGGGGAGCGGCGGCGGACGTGCACGGTGGCTGGTACTACGTCTACGGCACCCGGCTGACGGGCCGGCCGTACGACTTCGGCCGGGAGCTGTACGCCGCCCGCGCCCCGGCCGACGACCCCGGGGACCGGAGCCGGTGGGAGTTCTGGGACGGGCGCCGGTGGCAGCCCCGTCGGCAGCACGCTGCTGCGGTGCTGCCGAGCCGGGGCGGTGTCTCGCAGACCCTCTCGGTCGACAGCGTCGGCGACCACTTCGTGGCGGTCTCCAAGCGCGACGGGGACATCAGCGACTTCGTCTACAAGTGGACCGCGCCGCATGCGTGGGGACCGTGGACGCCGGTCGAGGAGCTGAAGGCACCGGGCGGGTTCGACACCGGGAACCTCGAGTACGCCCCGCTCGCGCACCCCGAGATCCCGCTGCGGTCGGGACGGTTGCTGGTGTCCATCTCGCGCAACACCACCGACCTCGAGCGACTGTTCCAGCACCCGCAGGTCGGTCGCCCGGAGTTCGTCGAGCTCCCTCGTTGAGGCGCGCGGACGGCCCCCTCCTGATGCTCAAGGATCCGCTCGAAATGCGGTCCGAGCAGCCCCGGGCCGCCCGCCCCATGTAACGCGGTGTCCACGCGTCCAGTGCGGTGTTGCAGCACCGCACCAGCGACGTGGACACCGCGTTACAGCAGCGGCGGGACGATCAGCTCTGGACGAGCGTCGAACCGGTCTCCGTAGCGCCGCCGGTGCCCTGCCAGATGATCTTGGCGGTGTACCAGTTGCCATTGGTCGTGTTGTTGACCCAGATGCACTTCTTCGAGCCGTCGTCGCTGTAGTCGGTCACCGAGTTGCCGTTGATGGTGGCGGTGGCGCTGTAGCCGGCGACGAGGTTGGCGCACAGCTGGTCGATGCCGCCGCCCTCCCACGTGGCCCAGGCCTTGATGACGCCGTTGTGCGTGGCGTAGATCTTGTGGACCTCGGCAGCCTGGGCCGGTGCGGCCATCGCCGTCACCGCCGCGAGCGCGGCAGCTGCAGTCGTCACGCGAGCAAGAGTCTTCATGCGGGTTCATGCCTTCCGAGAAAATGTCCCGGCCCGCAGCGCCCATCGCGCCCGGTCCCGAGACTGGCGAGCACGCTAAGAGCCCGACGGCACCACCACAAGGCTGGTTGCAGGAAGATGCGGTCGCGATCACCGGCAGTGGTGGAGGATCGGCTGCGGCGACGTCGCCTCGCGGGAGGTAGTTCGGTGGTACGACGCTGCTGCAGTGCCGAGGGTCAGGGGGTCTGGTCGGAGACCACGTCGTGCCACGCCTGGCGCGACGGCTCGTCGAGCAGCCGGTAGTCCGACTTCCCGTCCCCGTTGGTGTCGAAGTAGCTCGCGAACAGGGCGCCCTCGTCCTTGAAGTAGCGCGAGACCTTGAGCAGCCACGCGGCCCGACCGGCGCCGGTCGTGTCGCCGCTGGCCAGCAGGCTGCCGAACTCGGCCATGCCCCAGGGCAGCCCGGCGTTGCGCGAGGTGGTGATGGCGCGGGAGTACAGGTTGGTCGGCTCGCCGTAGACCCCACGTTTCTCGCCGTGGTTGTAGCAGTCCCAGCCCAACACGTCGATGTCGCCGGGGGAGTAGTAGTTGGTCCAGGTGCGGCCCGACTCCGGGTTGACGGTGTAGCACATCAGGATCAGCGTGGCCCGCAGCTGCGGGTTGTTCGCCTGGCGGGCCAGGCCCGCGATCCGGGCCCACGCGGCGCGGTACGACGCCATGGTGAACGCGCCGCGCTGGATGTCGTCCTCGGGCTCGTGCATGTAGGACCAGTAGGTGACGTGGTCGGTCGGCGCGTTGCGGAACCAGCTCAGCAGCTGGCTGTCGGCGCTGCCGCTGAGCACGGTCGTCGGTGAGATCCGGAACGAGATGATCCCCACGTGGTCGGTGAGCTTGGCGTTGAACGTGGTCCAGGAGTCGGGGGCGTTGCCGTCGAAGTACCGGATCACGCCGAGGTGGCCGCCGTACCGCGACTCCGAGATCGCCAGCGCCTGCGGGAAGGTCTGCGTCCCCTGCGGCTTGACCACGTTGCCGAACGCGGTCGGGGCGGGCTCGAGGACGGCGGCGTTGCCTGGGCTCGTGCTCGTGGCGAGGAGCGCGGCCGCCACACCGGCCGCCGCGGCGAGCGTCGTGCGCCGGAGTCGGGGCATCTTGCGAGCGCTCATCGAGCTCCCCTGTCCTGGTCGTCGGCGCCACCGTGACGCCGGCACCAGTCCAGCGGAGGCGAGGCGTCGCGTCCTCGCCGAATTCGGTGGAATCGCAGGGCTTGGCGGGCACCGTCCCTGCATGCCCGTGCCCCGCCCCATGATGCGGCGGTAGGTGGCACCTAGGCCCGGGGATCGGTCAGGGCACGAGCTGGATCTTCCCGACGCGGCCGGGCTGGTCCTGCGCCTCGAGGGCGGCGCCGACCTCGTCGAAGCCGAAGGTGCCGCCGACGGGCAGCGCGACCTCGCCGGAAGCCACGCGCTCGACGACCTCGCGCAGGAGCGCGTTGCGGTGCTCCGGGGCCATCGCCTTGGAGACCGCGGAGCCCCAGAAGCCCTTGACGGTGGCCTGCTTGAAGATCACCGCGCCCGAGGGCACGAGCATGGTGCCGTCGTCCATCGCGCCGAAGGAGATGAGCGTGCCGCCCTCGGCGATCACCGAGAGCAGATCGGCGCTCGCGCTGCCGCCGACCGAGTCGACCGCGACGCGGATCGGGGCGTCGCCGGTGAGGGCGGCCACCCGCTCGCGCCAGTCGTCGCGGTCGGTCGAGACGACGCCGTCGATGCCGGCCTCGGCCAGCTCGGCCTCGCCCGCCGTACGACGAACGAGGGAGACCACCCGGATCCCGCGGGCCTTGGCGAACTGCGCCACGAGGCGGCCGACCGCGCCGTTGGAGGCGTTCTGGATCAGCCAGTCGCCGGTCTCGAGGCCGGCGAAGTCGAGGAGGGAGACGGCGCTGAAGGGCATCGCCACGAGCTGCGCGGCGGCCTCGTCGCCGATCGCGTCGGGCACCGGCAGCAGGCCGGCCGCGGGGGCGGCGACCTTCTCGGCCCAGGCGCCGAAGACGCCGCCGACGACCACGCGCTTGCCGACCTCGAGGTGCGTCACGCCCTCGCCGAGCTCCTCGACGACACCGAGCGCCTCGGTGCCCGACCCGGCGGGCAGCTCCGGCTTGAAGCCGTAGCTGCCGCGGATCGTCCACAGGTCGTGGTTGTGGATCGTCGCGCGGACCACCCGCACCAGCGCCTCACCGGCGCCGGGGGTGGGAGTGGGGACCTCGGTGACCTCCAGGACGGTGGCCGGGTCGCCGAAGGTGGCGTGCGTCAGGGCGCGCATCTCGCTCCTCCTGCTGGTAGATTATGGAATGATCGTTCCATAATAGTCGTCGGCACGGCCGGGCCAAACCCGCGCACCGCGGGCCTGGCATGAGACCGGTCACGCCGGCGACTCGACCCCGAGGAGGAGACATGGCCCGACCCCGCGCGTTCGACACCGACCGGGCGGTCCGAGCCGCCCGCGAGGTCTTCTGGCGCCAGGGGTACGCCGAGACGTCCGTGCCCGATCTCGAGCGCGTCACCGGCCTCCGGCGCTCCAGCCTGTACGCCGCCTTCGGGTCCAAGCGCGGGCTCTTCGACGCTGCGGTGACCAGCTACCTCGCCGACGTCGTGAGGCCTCGGCTGGCCGGCCTGCTGGCCGACCCGGTCGCGCCCAGCGCGCTCACCGACTACCTCGGCGGGCTCCACGACGCGATAGCGACCTCCCGGTCCGGCGACGACGCCCGGCTGGGCTGCCTGCTGGTCAACACCGCAGGCGCCGACCTGGTCCACGACGATTCGGTGCGCGCGGTGATCGCGGGCTACCACCACGACCTGCTCGCTGCGGTCGCGCGCGGGGTCGCCGCGGCCGCTCCCGGGCTGCCCGACGACCGCGTACGCGCCTTGGCGACGGAGGTCGCGGGGCTGGTCGTCGCGTCGATGCTGATGAGCCGCGTCGACCAGGCGGCCGCGCTCGACCTGCTCGACCTGGCGCGCTCGCGCGCGGCCGGTGCGGAGACAGCGCCGGCGCACTGATCGCGCGGATCAGCCCGCGTCCAGCACTCACCCCAGAGCAGGTTGTGGAGATCGGGGGGCCGCGGCGGCGCCCATTTCTTTGCCTTGTCCACAGATTCGTGAGTGACCCTCGCGGGTAGGAGGCCGTTGTCCCTAGGGTCGGGACAGCCTCACTCGGGACGGGGGTCAGCGATGGCGGTGACGGCGACGGACGCGCACGGCGAGCTCGTCGAGCTGCTCGACCAGCACGTGCGCGAGCTGGTGCGTCGGGAGGGCGTCGACCCGCAGCGCGACGCCCCCGTCGTACGCCGCATCGCCGAGAGTGTCGTGCGCGCGCACGACGAGCGCAGCCTCACCGGGGTCGTGGCGCCGGTCCCCGACGTCGACGCGGTCGTCGGCGAGCTGGTCGCCCGGGTGTCGGGGTTCGGCCCGCTGCAGCCGTTCCTCGACGACCCGGCGGTCGAGGAGATCTGGATCAACGACCCCAGCCGGGTCTTCGTGGCCCGGCACGGACGCCATGAGCTCACCAACCTGATGCTCACCACCGCGCAGGTCCAGGAGCTGGTCGAGCGGATGCTCAAGTCGAGCGGCCGCCGCATCGACATCAGCCAGCCCTTCGTCGACGCGATGCTGCCGCAGGGGCACCGGCTGCACGTCGTGCTGGAGGGGATCAGCCGCGGGTTCTCGGCAGTCAAGACCGGTTTTGCGAGTTACCCTTCTCCGAATGCTCAGTCATTGGGATCGCTAGATCGGTGCGGATCGCCACGAGCAGGAGGCTCTCGCAGCGTTCGGCCTCCGCCTGGCCCCTGTAGAAGTCATCGTCGGCTTGGCCGTACTTGGTCTGATGTCCCCAGCGCCACACCGCTGAGTACGTCATACCTGCACCGATGAGGACGGTCGAGGTGGCGTAGAGGTCGAGACGTTGGAGTAGGCGGAACGTCTCGGTCTGCCAGCCCTCGGGAAGTTCTTCGCCATCGTCGTCGGCAAGGCCCAACCCGTGGTCGTACGCCCGGCGGGCCATTTCCTTGAGCGACTCGTAGAAGTCACCATAGGCCTGGCGGCGGTGCTCGAAAGTCCTAGCAGCGTCCTCGCGCTCCCATAGCGCCTGCTCACGATCTTGCTGGCGGGACCACGCGAGAGCGTCACGACGATCGGATTGTTGTTGGGTGAGCAGGACGCCGCCGAGAGTGCCCCCGACGGTTCCGACTAGGCCGATTCCTGCGATCAGGATTGGGACCCACAGAGGTGTTGTGCTCATCAGTCCTCGTCGAACGGCAACTCGTCGGGCGGCGGGATGTGCCGGTGCTCGATGACCCGTTGAATCGAGTGCTCCCAGGTGATCCCGTCGCCTTCTGTGGTCTGCAGTTGGCGGTCGCGCATCTGGACGACGAGACGGTCTCCAAGCCCGAAGCGCTCATCACCGTCCACGATGCGCTGGACGTATGCGAGGTCATCGAGGCTGGCCCACATGCTGGCGAGGCCATCGTTGACTCGCCACTTGTTGCCGACCTTGAAGGCGACGTTCTCAATACGCACCGTGACGATCCGGGTGTTGTCGCTGAGGACGTTGTCGACCTCGGGCGCCGGGCTGAAACCGGGAAGGTCATCAAGTTCGACTGTGGCGCTACGCTTGCCCCAACCGGGCCGAGTGGACACCGCGTCGATCTCGATAGCCTCAATGCCTTCTTTGCGGAGAGGCTCGAAGACTTGGCCAGCTGTGCGGTTGAAGTCCATTCGCTCGACTAACGACTGCGCGGCGACCGGCGCAACCATTCTTGTCCCGTCGGCCCAGTTGATCTGCACGGTGCCGGGCTCCACCTCGGTGACAGTCTGCTCCCGTCCTCGCCTCCTCCGCTGCACGAGCCAACCGACCGCCCCAACGACGACCGCACCAATACCCAAGCCGTTCGCTGCTGCGGTGGCATCCTCGTCAGTCAGGAGATCAACCGCGTGATCTTGGGCCGCGAGCCACAGGTCGACGATGAACGATCCGCCACGCTGAGCAGTGACTTCTAGTGCAGGCGGCGGCGTGAGGGTTCGGCCCGCCACCGAGTGGGCGATAGTGAACAGATCGGCCAGAGCCAACAGCGAGGGAGCGAGTTGGCGGACATCCATACTGTTCGCCCCGAGAGCAGGGCCAACGTATCGAACGCTGATGCGCTGGGGCTCGCTGTCGCTAGCGCCCTGGGACATCAAGCACCCCTAACGACTCCCGTGATACGACTCAACGCACACTATGGGTCGGATATCGATTAGTCCGGCTTTTTCCAAGCCCGCGCGGCGAGCGTCAGCCGTTCCGATCCGCGGGTGGAAGGGCCCTCGCCTCGACAACACGCCGGAGAGCCTCCTCAAGCGGCTCGTGCTCCCATATGCGGACGACAGTCCACCCATGCCCCGTGAGCGCGGAATCGTGCTCACGGTCACGTGCAACGTTCCTCGCAAGCTTCGGGCCCCAATAGTCCGTGTTCCGCTTCGGCTGGGTCCCGTGAGTGGGGCAGGAATGCCAGAAGCAGCCATCCACGAACACTGCGACCTTGGCCCGGGTGAAGACGATGTCGGGCCGGACTTTGGTTGTGCCAAGGTCCAGTCGGTAGTCCTTGCGGAAACGAAGCCCGGCGGCGTGCAGCGCGCTCCTCAGGGCCACCTCTGGCTTGGTGCCTGTCCGGCGGTTTCCAAGCATCGTGCGCCGCGTGGCAGGCGACGACGCCCACGATTCTGGGAGCACGCGCGAAGCCTAGACCGCCTCCCACGTGACCGAGATCACGTCATCAGAGCCGAGGAGCGAGAGCTCGAACACACGAGCGATCGACACGGCCCTGCATGCGTCGATTGCCGACCTCGAGTAGGTAGGGTTCCGCACCATGACCACTGATGCTCCGGCGTTCCGCTTCATCGACCTCTTCGCCGGGGTTGGCGGCTTCCACGCTGCCCTGAAGGCGTACGGCGGAGAGTGCGTGTACGCCGTCGAGATCGACAAGGCGGCTGCCAAGGTCTACGAGCGCAACTGGGGTCACGACCCGCTGGGCGACATCACCAAGGACGCGAACGACGAGGTGATGAACGTTCCCGCCCACGAGGTACTGGCTGCGGGCTTCCCGTGCCAGCCGTTCTCCAAGTCCGGTGCGCAGATGGGCATGGATGAGGCGCGGGGAACCCTCTACTGGCACATCTTGAAGATCATCGAGAAGCGAAAGCCGAAGGTCGTTCTCCTCGAGAACGTCCGCAACCTCGCTGGGCCGCGCCACCTACACGAGTGGCAGGTCATCGTCGAGACCTTGCAGGAGCAGGGCTATCGCGTGTCGGAGACCCCAGCGATCTTCTCCCCCCACCTCCTGCCCCCCGAGCGCGGCGGCCGTCCCCAGGTCCGCGAGCGCGTGTTCATCACCGCCACGCATAACCCGACGGGTCTCGGCGACGACCTCCCGGTCCTCCCGGTGGCCCTGCCAAGTGATCGGATCGACGGCTGGCAGCCCAAGGAGGAGTGGCACCTGGAGGACCTACTCGACGACTCCCACAACATCCCCGGCTGTGAGCTCAGCACCAGCGAGCGACTTTGGATCAAAGCGTGGAACGAGTGGGTCGAGACCTGGTACGAGGCGACCGAGGGCCGTCGTCCTCCCGGCTTCCCCATCTGGGCCGACGCGTGGACCGACTACGACAAGGTCATCGCCGATTTCGGCTACGTGCCGGACTACCGCGACCTCATGGCGCGCGACGAAGCCTTGCCGCAGTGGAAGGCCGGCCACCTCGCCAAGAACTATGCGCTCTACGCGATCCACCGTCCGTGGATTGACCGGTGGGCCAAGAAGCACGGCGTGTACACGGATGCCTTCCCGGCGTCGCGTCGCAAGCTTGAGTGGCAGGCGCAAGACACTCCTTCGCTCTGGGAAACCGTGATGCACCTGCGGCCCTCCGGCATCCGTGCCAAGCGACCTACCTACCTGCCGGCGCTGGTGGCGATCACTCAGACGAGCATCATCGGGCCGCGTGAGCGGAGGCTGTCGCCCCGCGAGACGGCCCGCCTCCAGGGCCTGCCGGATTGGTACGACTTCGGGGACCAGCGGCCCGCCGCGACCTACAAGCAGATGGGCAACGGCGTGAACGTCGGTGCCGTCTGGCATGTCCTGCGGGAGCATGTCGCACGCGACGAGGACGTGCTCAAGCGGACCGCGGCAGGCCGGCGCGTCCTCGACGCCGTGTCGACGGCGCCACTGTCCCCTGACGAGCGCCTCAAGGCGATGGCGCCGACTAAGCCGTAGGGCGCAGTTCGATTGACTTCGTGTAGATCAGGAAGTTGTCGATGTCGGCTTTGCGGATCGACACCTTCGGCTTTCGTGGGGAGCCGTCAGGCTGCTTGAAGTCCGTTTGGAACTCTTTCAAGACGATGGCGACGTTGGCTTGGTTCACCTCGAGAACCTTCACGCCCACGAAACGCACAGCTTCCTTGAACTTCTTGGAGTACGACAGCGGGTCAAACTCCTTGCGGCCAACATGGCCAACCGACTTGCGCCACTCGTTCCAAGCGATCGTCGCGAGGTGCTTGTTGTCGCGGCCGTGCCAAGTCTCGTGCTCGTAGATCACGTACCAGAACCGACCGTACTCATCCAGGCACTGGAAGAACTTCTCGGCAGCGTTACCGGGAGAGTCGTCCACGGCGATGTTGCTGGCCTTCAGGTCGCCGAAGTGCTCGGTTACACCGCCACGAAGGAGCCGCAGGTCGTAGTCGTACTGAGACTTGCGCTTCTCCTTTTGGACGATGAGCAGGTGTTCGAGGCCGTGCTTCTTGACGAAGCTGCTGAGGCGGTACTCGAGGTAGAACCCCTGCCACTCGTTCTGAAACTTGTCTGGCCAATCAGCGGCGTGCATCTCTTGGACGGCCGCGAGCCCGTCAATCCTGCTGCCGTTCAGGAACTCTGTGGTGAAACGATCCAGGACGTCGATGTGCGGGTTCTTCTCCTCGTAGCCGACGCGCATGTAGGACTTGAACTGGTCCGCCCGAACACTGGTTAGCCGATTGTCGTTCTGGTCCACACGTGAGAACTGTCCGAGGGTTTGGGCCTGGAAGAGATCGTTCGTAGCGACGTGGGCGGAGGAGTTGTTGAGCCCATGCTCGACGTATGTCGTCGGGTCGAAATCGACGAAGATCGTGGTGCCCTCGTAGTGGTAGACGCCGACGAAGCGCGGCGTGAGCCCCCTGCGCTGCGCATCGGCGTAGGTGGCGGCCCACTCCTTCGGCATCTGGATGCGCTTCTTGTAGGCCTCCCAGGGGTTGCCAAGGTAGGTGACCTGCTTGCTCAGAATCGCTTGGTCGCCGTACATCACGACCTTGGTGCCAGCGATCCGTTCGAGCGTCGCGCCAGGAAGAGCATCGAGGATCAAGCCGAGCCGACGCTTCTGCGAGAGCGTCGTGTCGACGTCATGAACCAGCGTTCCATCAGGCGCGATCTGATCGACGACGGTGTTACCCATGCGGCTATTGGTACCAGCCGGGCAGGGTGTCGGGGACCGATTCAGCCGGGGGCCCTTGAGATCTCACGCTTGTCTCTTCGCCTTGAGCTCGGCGGGGGTGATGATCGGGCGGTGCTTGTGCAGCACCCGGTGGCACGTAGGGCAGACCAACGCCAGATCGTTCATGCCCGTCACGCTCTCGCCGATCTTGTGCAGCGGCACGACGTGGTGCACGTCGATCACGCCCTCGACGTCGTACGCCTCCGATGACTCGAAGCCGCATACCTCGCAGGCGAGGCGACCGGTCTTCTTGAGGACCGCCGCCTTCTTCTTCGCGACGAGTTTGCGGTCCCGCTCGTAGCGTCGGTGCTCACGGAAGAGGATCCGGCCCTCTGAGGCCTCGTACTCCTCCTCCTCGCCGGTGTCCTCGGCAGCGTCGTCGGTCTCGCCACGGGCGCGGATGAGGGTGACCGCCTGCGCGAGCTCCGCCGGCCGGTGCGCCCAGTCTTCCCACACGCGGCGGTCACCGGCACCGCCGTGGCCCATGCCCTGCCCCTCGTGGTCTGGGTCGATGGACGAGAAGTTGTGGAGTTTGAGGGCAACGCCAGAGGGATTGCGGAAACGCGGGTTCGCTCGCACCTCCTCAGGGAAAATTCGCAGCGAGCGGAGTTCAGCGCTGAGGTCGGTGACAACCTTGACGGTCGGGCTGTACGAGATCTCGCCGCGAGTGCGCAGGTATAGGTCGAGGGCGAGCATCAACTCGTCGATCGACCAGTCCGGAAGGCTCGGGGGACGGGTGACCTTGAAGCCGAGCTTCTCGAGCCGGGTCGCCACGGTGCTGTCACCGCCGGAGAACTCACCGGCGGTCAGGAGTGCTCCGCGCTCGTACAGGTGCGCGACCCCCGCGATGGCCTTCGAGTCGTACCGCTTGCCGTCGACCACGATGAAGTAGTCCCAGGCAGGGTGGAAGCCGTACTCGTCGAGGAATGCCTCGCGGCCTCGCTCGTCGAACTCGGCTATCGCCTTACGAACGGCTTCAGGGTCGGTGAGGTCTGCTAGAGCCATGCGATGAAGGTAGTCGGGACCGGCGCGGAGGGACGCAAGTGCAGCAGAGAGTTGCTAGCGATCCCGTCGGCCGACCACCCCGGTGGTGTCCTCGAGGCCTGCGTACTCGATCAGTGCAGCGCGAACAACATCAGCCACGGTCTCGCCGTTAGCGGCGGCCTTCGCGAGCGCTGCCTCCCAGACATCGTCAGAGACGCGGACGGCGCGGACCTTCGTCGCGGACCTGTCGCCCTTACGAGCATCTGGCTTCGTCACGACGCCATTGTGGCTTACTCGACGTCGCCGATGACCCAAGCCCAGCCGGTCAGGTCGTAGAGGGCGTGGCCATCTGCCGGGGCGGCCATCAACGCCCCCCTGAGAAGTAGCGGCCCACCGCGAGGATGCGCCGCTCCTCCTCGAGGTATCGCGCGAGTTCGACCTTGGCGCGATGCGAGGTCCAAGCCGTGGCCGCGGCGAAGAGGCCGACGACGACGAGCAGGGTGGTGAGCCACCAGTTGCCCGCGTCGACCGCGAGGACTAGGGCGAGCATGAATGCAACGGACAGGAAGAGCATCTCGACCCCTCAGATCTCGCGGGCTGTGCCGCAGGCGGGGCAGTTGCTCGCCTCGTAGGCGGGGTGAGCGGCACAGGGATCATCGATGCTGACTACGGGCCGCACGTCGGCGCCCGGGTGGTCTGTGATGAGCGACCGCACGGCTTCGGCGTGGTCGCTGATTGGCGCCGGGAAGATGCCGAGCAGTTCGCCGCGGGCGGATCGAACTTCGAAGCGGGTGTTCATCAGTTATCAGTCTCCTAGGAGGTCAGAGCGAGCGAAAGACGTAGACCCCGCCGTTAGGCGCGGGTTCGGTGGAGTAGTCGAAGCGCAGGTCGCGGACCCATGCGTCCATGTCGAAGTAGGCAGCAAGGTGGTCGGGGATCTCGTCGGCGTATCCGCAGTCGGTGAACAGGTCCTCGGCGTACTCCGAAAAGGAGCCCCATTCGCCTGCGTAGCGGTCGAAGAAGTCGGAGGGGCAAGGCAGGTCGTCACCAGCGGCGACGAAGTCGCCCGATGCCCACCATGCGAGGAAGGCGGAGCGCAGCCACTCGTCCACCTCCTCTAGGCACTCGGCGGCCCGTTGGGCGAAGGTCGGCGAGCACTCGCCCTTGATGGGCAGCCCCTCGTGGTCCATGACCCAGAGTTCTTCGTGGGTGCCCGGCGCGACATCGCGGCCGTGGATCGTGTCCGGGGTGATGTCTCCCGCCTCGAGGGCGGGGCGCCAGTCGCCCACGAGTCGGCCCGAGTTGTAGCACTCGAGGCACCCGATCCAGACGGCGGGCTCGGCGGTCGTGGTGGTGTGGATCATCGGGAACAGTCCTCTCGTGGTGGTGTATGTACACCGCAATTGAGACGACCGTAGGTGGTGTACATACACCACGTCAAGTCCGCGCCCGGACATTCTTGGCGGCGCTGACGACTGCGCCCCGGCCACCTGCCCTCGTCCCCGGCCGCGGGCCGTCTCGCGCCCTCCGCCCGCCCGTTCGCACGTCCCCGCCAGTGGGGGTGGGGAGGCCCCTGGGCGAGCTCGGGCACCCCTCCCCGGTCCGCATAGCACGTCCGATCCTGTACGGGTTAGAACGTTCCTGGGTGCTTCGGTGGTGACGCCTGGTGACGCTCTTTGGCGTTGTACGTAGACCGACACCTCGTATGAGATCAACGAGACAAACCGTCACCAACCGTCACCCGGACAGGTGGCAGGCGGCGGACAGCAGGCGCCAGGCGGTGGGTGGGCGACCGAGTTCTGTCGTCGCGGCTGGATGTCGGTGGTCGGAGAGACACTAGGAATGCAAGGGAAGCAAGCCTTCCCGACACAGAAACGATCACCAACTCAAAACGCCTCCAACAATCACCTCACTGGCGCAAGCCACTGATGTTCTGCCGCTAGTCCCGAGGCCAGAAGTCGAACGCAAGGTCGTTCCCGCGCTAGGTCGCGAAGCCTTCTGGAACCACCGAGGGACGCCGACTGTCTCCTTCAGGAAGGAGCGTCGAGCAGCAACGACCGCCCCTGTAGGGCAGCACGTACTCCTCGGCGTTTCCCGACCTTTCAGGAGATTTGTCATGCCCGACGACTACCTCGGAGTTACCGAAGCCGCCGCCTTGGCGGGTGTCAACGCCCAGAGCATCCGGGACTGGATCGCGAAGGGCCGCCTGGCCGCCTACCGCCGCCCCATCGGGGGTCCGTACCTCATCAAGCGCATCGATCTCCTCGCTGCCGCGAGCCTGGTGGTCGTCGAGCCGAAGGGTGACCGGTGAGCTCGTTGCAGCCCGTCGCTACGCCGCAGGATGACGCCAAGTTCGCCGCGGCTGGAGGCCGGGCCAGGGAAGCTGACATTCACTCCGGCCAGGCGAAGTTCGCCTGGCGGCTGCAGGACCTCTGCGCGAACCGCCTCATGCACGTCCACGGATTGGGGTGGCACGTGTGGGACGGCCGCCGATGGATTCCCGACCAGCGAGGCGCCGCCACGCAGTACGTGATGGAAATGCTCCGGGCCGAACTGGCCGACAGCCTCGGCGACCCGAGCAGGCGAAAGGAAGTCCGCCGAGTCGAGTCGGCCTCCGGCCTCAAGGGCATTCTCGACATCGCGTCCAGCCTGCCGAGATTCGCCGTGACCGCTGACGACCTCGACGCCGACCCCTATCTGCTGAACACGCCGTCGGGGACGCTGGATTTGCGCACCGGCACGCTGCAGCCCGCCCGCCCCGACGACCGCATCACCAAGGTCACCGGGGGCGCCTACAGGCCGCATGAGCGCTCGCAGGACTGGGAGCGGTTTCTCGAGCACGTGCTGCCTGATCGGGAGGTCCGAGGCTTCCTTCAGCGCTTGGCCGGGCTCGGCCTGCTCGGGGTAGTGAGGGAGCACATCCTGCCGATCTTCACGGGAACTGGCGCCAACGGAAAAGGCACTTTTGACCGCGCGTTCTCGCATGCCCTGGGCGATTACGCCATCGCGGCCGAGCCCGAGCTGTTGATGGCGAACCCGGGTTCTCATCCCACCGGTCAGATGGATCTGCTCGGCGTGCGTTGGTGCGTCGTCTCTGAATCCGACGAAGGGCGAAGCCTGGCTGCCGGCACCGTGAAGCGGCTGACCGGAGGCGACCCGATCCGCGCGCGGCGAATGAGGCAGGACTTCGTCGAGTTCGACCCCTCGCACACGGCGGTCCTCATCACCAACCACCTGCCGAAGGTCGACGGGGGCGATCCGGCGATGTGGCGCCGGCTGCGGGTGGTTCCGTTCGACGTCGTCATCTCCCCAGAGGAGATGGATAAAGGACTCGACGAGACTCTCCGGCTGGCCGCCGACGCAATTCTGACCTGGGCAGTGCAGGGGTATCAGGATTACGCCGACCTCGGTGGGCTCGACGAGCCCGACAGTGTGCTGGCCGCGACCGCTGAGTACCGCGAAAAGCACGACGCCATCGGACGGTTTCTCGGTGACGACCTCGCGGTGGTCAGGGGTCCGAGTTACTCGACGACCGTGAGCGAGCTCTACGCCCGCTTCGGCGAATGGGCGCGAGGCGAGATCGTCACCGTCCAGTCCCGCGCAGACTTCACGGAGCAGCTGACCCGTCACGGCTACACGCCCAAGCGCACCAAGAAGTCCCGCGGAGTCCTGACGGGCATCGCCCCGGTGGCCACCCACGACGCCCACGGCGACGCGGTCTTCGGGGCGACGCGATGAGCGACTTCTCCCTGCGGGGACGCATCAAGAGCCGACCGGTTCGGATCGAACAGTTCGTCCTTGAAGACGGCATCCGCATCGCGGTGCTCGGCCAGTGCCCGTGGTGTGGCGAGTCGGGACACCGTCACGCCGTTCCGCGCGACGTCCTCCCGACCGCCAACCTCACCCGCGAACCCCGCTGCCGCGGCAACCGCGGCCGATACCGACTCGTCATGCCCACCGAAGGAGAGCACCAGTGAAGACCGTCAGCTTTGCGCCCGCGCCCGGCCCGCACCGCCTGTACGCCATCTACCGACGCCCCAGCGTCGACGGTGAACGGCAGGCCCGCGTACACGGGTGGCTCACCGTCGAGGGGGAGAACGGCGCTCGCCAGGTTCTGCCCGCCGTCATCGGACCTGACGGTCACCTGATCCCCGCCGGGCAGTACGCGGGGCGCGGCGTCTCCATGGAGATCCGCGAAGAGATCCAGTGGCCGTCGCCGCCCTGCAACCAGTACCCGTGACCGTCCGAGCACGACGCGGTCACATCCAGCAAGCCCCGCAGTAACACCACTCACACAGGAGGAAAGCAATGAACGCTCGCGACATCAACCCGAATGAGGCCCGAGAGCTGCAGAACACCCGGGATCTGCTCGAGGAGCACCCGGAGCCGGATCCGGACGCTGGCACTGCGTACGAGGACATCGAGGTCCCCGACCCCGAGGTCTACGTCCCGGCCTCCCGTCGCTTCGACGACAGCCGCGACACTCTCTTCGACGAGAACCCCGGGTCCACCTCTGCGGCTCCCACCGTCACCACGTCCAGCTGGGTGGCGCCCAACAGGCGTCCCCGAGACCGCAAGCCGGATCGTTTCATGCCCAACCGGCTTCGGGGGCAGGTGCAGTTTGAGCATCCGAACCCGCCTAAGGCGGTCGCTCAGGCGCAGCGCGACGCGCTCGCCAAGATCGACGAATACGAGGCCGCGGTGCAGGCGGTGCTCAACCTCGGCACCGACCAGGTCGCCGAGAGCAAGGAGAACCAGGCGAGGGTCGACGAGGCGGTCCGCACGGGCTCCGAGGTGCCCGCCCTCACGCGCACCGACTGGGCGACCGAGGCCATGGTCAGGAGCGCCCGCCACGACATCGCGTGGAAGGCCGCTGACGCCGCGGTGAAGCGTTTCCAGGTCCTTGCGAAGGAGTCCATCGGGGACTGGCTCGCCGGGGCTCTCAAGGAGCTCAACGGCTCGCACGAGAAGGCCCTCAGGGCGATGTCCAAGGCTGCCCCCGCCGTGGCGGAGTGGCGAGCGAAGATGCAGGCCGCGCACAAGCTCTCCTTGGCCACGGGCCGCTTCGGGGAAGGCTGGCACCAGAGCGCGGACCCCCGGCTGGCGCGGAAGATGGGCCTGATCAACGGACACCTCAACCAGATCCTGGAGATCCTCGAGTCGGAGGACCCCGTTATCTCCGGCGAGTACCTCACCGGCGAGTACGACCTCGAGCCGCCGCTGCACACGCGGAAGAATCTTCACCACGCTCGCATGGTGGGAGCCGAGTGGGCCGGGGTCATGCTCGGCCAGATCGAGGCCGAGGAAGGCTTTTCGAAGACCCAGTTCACTCCCGAAGAGGAACGGCCGTACTACCTGCTCCCGGCGAACCGGATGGGCGACAAACTCCGCAAGGCCATCTCCGAGAAGCGGCTCAACCCGGTGACCGACATGTGACCGTCAGCCGACGAGCCACGAGGGCCCACCATCCTGCCTCCGGGTGGTGGGCCCTCGTCCGGTCACCTAGGTCGCGCTTACGTCGACCAGTCGTAGAAGGCCTCCGACAGAATCTCGTAGCGCCCCTCCAGACTCCCGGAGTCGTTGATGCTTCGGTTGAAACGCTCGTAGGTCATCAGGGTCGGATCAGCCTGCCGAACCGTCGCGGGGTCGTTAGCCAACTGCCGATTCTTCTTGCGCCGCTCATCGAAGTTTACGAGGAAGGGTCGCACCAAAGGGAGCCGCTCCGCCTCAATATTCCGAATGAGCCAGTAGTAGGGAACCACTGCGCCTTGCGAAGACAGGAGGGGATCCTTCGGCAGAAACACCTTGTTCATCCTCTTCAGGTTGGCCAAGACGCGCTTGGCCGCTCGCTCGAATCCGCTGACCTGAGAGTCGGCGGCCAGCCCGTCCTCGACGAAACGGTCAAGGGCAACCCGCTTCGTCTCGACGAGACGCCCGCGGAACTCGACGAGTAGGAACTTCGCCGCCGCATCAAGATCTTGCCCGCGGGTCGTAGTGAACTTGACCTTTTCCGAGAAGAACGGGTCCGCCGCGATCTTTCGAAAGAGTTCGGGTACCACTCCCTGCATGGCGTTGCGGATCTCAGGTCCAGTGAGAGTCTTATTTCGATTCAGCCGAACGAAGAGCTCATTGATCTTCCCTTCTTCATCTGTGATGACGCTCATCACGGTGAGATTGAAGTTGTCGAACCTGCTCGCCACCTGGGGGAAGTTCTTCTTGAGGTCCTGATACCCGAGGCCGCCCAACTCGAGATGGGGGTCGGTGGTGAGAACGAAGTCCGACGCAAGCGTGATCTTGCCGTTCACGAAGTCGGAGATTGCTTCAAATCTCTGCTTCCCGTCGATGACGGCGTAGTGGCGACTCCTTGTGTTCAGCACCGAGGGCCTGAGCGTGAAGTCGGCGATGTAAAGCTTTGGAATGTCGTATTGGTTGAGAATTGAATCAATTAGGAAAGCCTTATCGCGGGCACTCCACAGTCCACCGCGCCGCTGATAGGGCGGATCGAAGTCGATCACTGACCGCTGGTCGATCCACCAGCTCAGTGTCCTAGCGTCGAACTGACGTACCGTAAACATCAGACCTCATATCCAAAGAAGCGCTTGAGTTCGTTCGCCAAGCCGCCCAGGTCTGGGTAGATCACCGAGTCCGTGATCCCAATGTTCAGCAGCGACTTTCGAAGGTCGCCGATAAGTTCGGCCGGAAATTCGAACTTCGTCAGAGTCCCCTCTGGGTAGTCCGAATCGATCACTCGCTCCTCCATGGGCATCGATTCTTTTCCGAAGATAGTGAAGACGCCACGTTGAGCAACGATTCTAGGGCTATTGTGCAGTCCGAACATCGCGGCGGGAGCGTTTCGCATGTATGCGTCGCCTCCAGAGGGGATGAAGGTTCGCAGCGGCTCGTCCCCAGCCGAGAAGATATCTCCGCTGTAGGACATGTCGGCGAAAGATTGTCGGTTCCATTCCTCGGGTTGGAGGATCCATACTGCGGCATTCTCGCTGGCATGCCCCGTGGCATGCTCAATTCGGGCACTGGTCAGCGCGAAGAACAGCGCTACGTAAGGATTCTCAGTCCAGTCCAGCAATCGCGTGGGTACGCCGAAGTGCTGCATCAGGAAGAGAAAGTCCCATTCTTCGTTAGCCCCCTGAGGGAGTTTCTGGTAAGGGACACTTCGCTCCCTGAACCGGCGAAGGATGCGCCGCTCTAGAACGATGTAGTCCTCGGGGGCCGTGATGTCAGGGTGTCGGAACAGCGACGGAGCGAGGGTGTGAGACGCCTTCCCGCACCCGCGATACCACAGGGGGACGTCAGCTGCCATCAGATCCTCGATACGCTCCATGTATTCGCGGAGCGACGAGATCATTTCGGGTTTGAGATCCTGGACCACGCGCCGACCCTATACGTCCGGCGCTGCGCTCCCAGGGAACTCGCTTCGTTAGTGCAGGCCAATCCGCTTGCTTGCGTCCGTCAAGTAGGGAGAACCGAGGGGCGGCGCGCTTGCGCCCCCGTGCGTGGTCGCCCAGGCATCAGTGATGCTCTCGTTAGGACGACGAGTACGAGGCCGCGGTGCCGAAGGGCAACTCAGCCTCCCCGGTGTGCGACCGTCAGGCCGATGAGTCGCGAAGTCGCCGCTGCCGCGACCCACGAATGAGATCCCGTCGAGGTTCGCGGCCTACCATCAGGACGCGGACCGGCCGTCGGGGCCGGCAGGCACGTTGCGAGGCGTCACCGACACCTGCTTCAGAGCGTCGACTCGCTGGCCCTTGCCGACGGGACTGATCACGATGTCGAAAGCACCACGAAGAAGTTCACGCTTGCCCTCGATGTCAGCACTCTCGAACATGGACCACGCCTCCTCGGCGGAAAGGGTGCGTGACCGAGTGCTTCCCTCGGCGATCTCACACTCAACCGCGGCGATCTTGTCCTGGAGCGACTTTGTAGCCCTCGTGAACTGGGTCAAAGTGATGGCGCCGTCGGCGTAGGGCTCAGCCAGAGCGTCGAGCCGCTCGCGGAGCCGCTCGAGTTCGGAGGTGTCTACCTCCGTGTGCTCTGAGACCCTTAGCCCTCCTTGAACGGCGAGGAGCGTCAAGTCGCGCACGAGGGCCGCGGTTACCACCATGTCGACCTTATGAACGGGAATCGTGACGTGCCCTGACCGGCAGACGTAAGTGGGCACGCCCTGTTTGCTGCTTGCACTGATTGTCCGTGTACACCCCTCGCTGCCGCATCGGGCGACCGTCGACAGGAGCCGATCCCCAGGTTTGCGGCCGCGCCTGTGGTCGCCCTTCCTCCGCGACGGGTCAGCGAACAGCGCCTTCAGCGAGATGTGAGTCTCTTCATCGAAGATGGGCTCCCAGTCGCCACGGACGCCCTCGAGAGCCTCGCCCCGATACACAGCAAGCCCGGCATGTCTCGGGTTCGTTAGACAGTCGCGTACGCCTCGAGCGCTCCAACTTGGCGCCGTGCCGGAAGCGATCCGAGCTCGCGATTCCGGGAAGAGTCCCGCCTCGGTCCAGCGCTTCGCAATGGAGTAGAGGCTGGCGCCCGCGAGCAAGTCTCTTGCGGCGTTTCGAACGGCTTCGGCTTCGGATTCGTTGATGGTGCCGTCGGCGTTGTAGCCAAAGAGCCGGGGGCTCGACCTACGGCGCTTGCCTTCGCTCGCACGAGTCTGGTTCGCCAACTGCATGCGCGCCGTCTTCAACTCCACCTCAGCTCGGGCGACGGCACCCAGGATGCGCGCCACCATGCGTCCGTTGGCGGTGGTCAGGTCGAGGTCACCCATCGACGTGACGATGCTGGCGCCGGTGCTCTCCATGAGATCGATTACCTGCTCGAGTTCGGCGACCGAGCGGGTGATCCGATCCATCTGCCAAGCGATGACGACGTCGACCTCACCGCGCTCCACCATGCGCTTGGCGCGCTCCCAGCCCGGTCGACGCTTCGCGGCGTAGGCGGATTGTGTGTCCCGCTCGACAGCCACGACCTCGTAACCGCGAGAGGCGGCCGTGTATTTGCACGCGGTGATCTGGCGGTCCACGGACTCACTCAGGTCCTCGCTACCGTCGTCGTGCTGGTTGCGGGGGCGAGGCTTGCTCACGCGGCCGTAGATCAGAGCGCGCTTAGGCTTGGTCGGCATGCCTTTGATGCTAAACCCGCAAAAGCGTTCTTGGCTGCGGTCAACATCCGCAAGTTCGTGCTGCGCGCTGCCCGGCTGCACGACCTCGTCGAGCTCGGCAGCCTCTCACCCAGGGCGGCGACCTTCCTCGAGGCCTCGGTCCGCGCGGGGCTCAACATCCTCGTCGCCGGCGGCACGCAGGCGGGCAAGACCACGATGCTCAACTGCCTCGCCGCGGCGATCCCGGGCGGGGAGCGGGTGATCTCCGCGGAGGAGGTCTTCGAGCTGCGGTTCCCGCACCCGGACTGGGTGCCCCTGCAGACCCGCCAGTCCGGCCTCGAGGGCACCGGCGAGATCAGGCTCCGCGACCTGGTCAAGGAGAGCCTGCGGATGCGGCCGAGCCGGATCATCGTGGGGGAGGTGCGCTCCGAGGAGTGCCTCGACCTGCTGCTGGCGCTGAACGCGGGGCTTCCGGGCATGTGCACGATCCACGCGAACAGCGCCCGCGAGGCGCTGGTGAAGATGTGCACCCTGCCCCTGCTGGCCGGCGAGAACATCTCGGCCCGCTTCGTGGTGCCGACGGTGGCGTCGTCGGTCGACCTCGTGGTCCACCTCGGCATCGACCACCACGGCGTACGCCGCGTCCACGAGATCGTCGGTGTGTCCGGCCGTGCGGAGAACGACGTCATCGAGACCGAGCCGGTCTTCCGTCGGGATGGCGGCGAGCTGCGCTGGGCCAACGGGATGCCCCCGCGCCCAGAGCTCTACGAGAGGGTCGGGATCGACGTGCACCGGATCCTGCGGGGGGCCGACTGATGGGTGCGCTCGTCGGGCTCGGCGTGGGCGTCGGGCTGATGCTGGTGTGGTCGGCGTTCTTCCTGCCGACCCGTCCCAGGACCGGACGTCGCGCGACCGGCCGGGTCACCGAGATGCTCGCGAGGGCCGGCCTCGGGCAGGTCACGGCGACTGGGTTCGTGGCGCTCTGCTTGGGCCTGGGCGTGGCCTCGGCCCTCGTCATCGAGGTGGTCTCCGGGACGCCGCCGGTCGCCGTCGCGTTCGGGGTCATGGGTGGCTGGCTGCCGGTGGCCGTGGTGTCCGGCCGGGCGCGGCGACGGCAGCGCGAGTTCGCCGAGGTCTGGCCGGAGGCCGTCGACAACCTCGCCTCGGCCGTCCGCGCCGGTATGTCGCTCCCCGACGCGCTCGCCGCGCTCGGAACGCGCGGACCCGAGCCGCTGCGTGCGGCGTTCGACGAGTTCGCGCTCGACTACCAGGTCACCGGCCGGTTCGGTGAGTGCCTCGACCGGCTCAAGGAGCGGCTGGCCGACCCGGTCGGGGACCGCGTGGTCGAGGGCCTGCGGATCGCCCGCGAGGTCGGCGGCGGCGAGCTCGGCCGGCTGCTGCGCAACCTCTCGGGCTACCTCCGCGACGAGGCCCGGACCCGCTCTGAGATGGAGTCGCGCCAGGCCTGGACGGTCAACGGGGCCAGGCTCGCCGTCGCCTCGCCGTGGCTGGTGCTGCTGTTCATGTCCTTCCAGTCCGAGGTCATCCGCCGCTACGCCTCGCCCGGCGGCGTCGCCGTCCTCGTGTTCGGGGCGGCCGCCTGCCTGGTGGCCTACCGGCTGATGATGCGTCTGGGGCGACTTCCGACCGAACGGCGGATCCTGTCGTGACGCCGGCCGCGTGGGGCGCGGTCCTCGGAGCGGTGCTGGGCGCCGGCGTGCTGCTGGTCGCGACCCGGGTCCTCGAGCTGCGCAGGACCCAGCTCTCGGTGCGCGTGCTTCCCTACGTCCGCGACCTGCCCCAGGTCGGTCACAGCCCCGGCCTCAAGGTCGTCTCCTCCTCGCCCACCTCCGCGGCCGCGGGAGTCTTCGGGCCGGTGCTGCGCTCGGCGGCCGACACCGTGGAGCGGGTGCTCGGCGGGGCCACCTCGGTCCGCCGCCGCCTCGAGCGCGCCGACATCGACAAGACCGTCCACGAGTTCCGGGTCGAGCAGGTGCTGTGGGGGCTCGCGGCCTTCGCGCTGGCGGCGGCGTACGGCCTGGTCAAGGCGCTCGCCGACCCCCACGGCGCCGTGGCGTCGCTGGTGCTGTGCCTGGTCGCGTTCGTCGGTGGGGTGCTCGCCCGCGACACCTACCTCTCCAACCAGGTCAAGGAACGGGAGCGGCGGATCCTCGCCGAGTTCCCCACCGTCGCCGAGCTGCTCGCGCTCGCGGTGGCCGCCGGCGAGAGCCCGGTCGCCGCGCTGGACCGCGTCGTACGACGCAGCGGTGGCGCGCTCTCCTCCGACCTGGCGCGGGTGCTGGCCGCGGTCCGCACCGGCGAGCCCGTGGCTGCCGCGTTCGACCGGATGGCGGCCGCGAGCGGTCTGCCCCTGGTCGCCCGGTTCGCCCAGGGAATCGCCGTCGCGGTCGAGCGGGGCACCCCGCTGGCCGAGGTGCTGCACGCCCAGGCCGCCGACGTCCGCGAGGCCGGCCGACGCGAGCTGATCGAGGTCGCCGCCCGCAAGGAGGTCGCGATGATGGTGCCCGTCGTCTTCCTGGTGCTCCCCGTCACCGTGCTCTTCGCCTTCTGGCCCGGCGTCATCGGCCTCCACCTGACCACTCCCTGATGACTGGCCTCCTCGGAAAGGACGCATCGATGGAACGACTCTCGCTGGTGCTGACCAGGCTCTACCTCGAGGTCACCGCACCCCGGCCGCGCGACGACCGTGGCGACGTGCCCGGCTGGGTGCTGATCACGGTGATGACCGCCGGCCTCGTGATGACGATCTGGGGCGTCGCCAAGGGCCAGCTCGGCTCGATGCTGCGCGAGGCGCTCAGCTCCGTCCACAACTGACCGGCCGTGTCCGTGTCAGGCGACCGCAGGGGGGCCCAGCGCGGCTCCGCGGTGGTGGACTTCGTGCTGGTCCTGGTCGTGCTGGTGCCGCTGTTCCTCGGCATCCTCCAGGTCGGGCTGGTGCTGCTCGTCCGCAACACCCTCGCCGCCGCCGCGTCCGAGGGCGCCCGGTACGCCGCCACCCAGGACCGCGGCCCCGCGGACGGCGCAGCCCGCACCCGGGAGCAGATCGGCGCCGCTGTCTCGGGCCGCTTCGCCCGCGACGTCGACGTACGCCGCGTCCTCGTCGACGGTGCGCCCGGCATCGAGGTGGTCGTGCACGCGCGCGTACCGGCGCTCGGGATCGGCGGGCCGGCCGTCGAGCTGACCGTCTCCGGGCACGCGGTGGAGGAGGCCCCTTCGTGAGACGCCGTGGTGAGGAGGGCAGCGCGCTGGTCGAGCTGACCTGGCTGGGCCTGTTGCTGCTGGTGCCGATGCTGTGGATCGTGCTGTCGGCGTTCGAGGTGCAGCGCGGTGCGTTCGCGGTCAGTGCCGCCGCCCGCGCCGCGGGCCGTGCCTATGCGCTGGCCCCGACCGACGGGGAGGGCCGCGCCCGCGCCGAGGCGGCCGCCCGCCAGGTGCTCGTCGACCAGGGCCTCGAGGCCGCTCCGCTCGCGGTCGACGTGACCTGCCGGCCCTTCCCCCACGACTGCCACAACGGCACCTCGGTGATCACCGTGCGGATCAGCTCACGCGTCGACCTCCCGCTGATCCCGAGCGCGCTGGGCGGGGGCTCGCCGACGTTCGCGCTGGACGCGAGCCACACGGTCCCGATCGGTCAGTTCCAGGAGGTCCGGTGACCGGGCAGCGGGACGAGCGGGGGCAGGCGACGCTGATGATCATCGGCTTCGCGGTCGTGCTCGCGATGGTGGTGGCGCTGGTCGTCGACGCCTCCGCGGCGTACCTCCAGCGGCAGGGTCTCGACACGATCGCGGACGGTGCCGCACTGCGGGGCGCGGACCTCGGGGCGACGGGGGAGGAGACCTACACGAGCGGCCTGCCCGAGGAGGACCTGCGCCTCACCCCCGCCGCGGTGCGCGCGGCGGTGCACACCTACCTGGCCGACATCGGTGCCTACGCGAAGTACCCCGGCCTCACCTTCGACGTGGGCGTCGACGGGGTGCGCCGCCGGGTCACCGTGAGCATCCACGCCCCGATCGACCTGCCGCTGACGGTGCCCGGCACGCCCGGTACGGCGTCCATCGGGTCCACCGGCGCGGCCGTGGTGCACGTGGACCAGCCATGAGGTCCGGGCCTCGCCGTGCCGGCTCCCGTCGACGCCGCAGTCCTACACTCCGTTCATGGGACCAGCCGCGAACCGCCCGCTGCGGATCGCCATCGTCGATGACTACGCCGTGGTCGTCGCGGGGGTCGCCTCCTTCCTCTCCGACGAGCACATCGACGTCGTCGAGACCGGGGCGTCCCGCCCTGTCATCAGCGACGTGGACATCGTCCTCTTCGACACCTTCGGCCAGGTCCAGGACACCGGCATCGACCTGAAGGACTTCGTCCGCGAGAGCGACGCCAAGGTGGTGATCTACAGCTGGAACCTCCAGCCCCAGCTGATCCAGCAGGCGCTGGACGAGGGCGCGCGAGGCTACCTGTCGAAGGTGATCACGGGTGCCGAGATCGTCCGTGCCCTCGAGCGGATCATGGGCGGCGAGATCGTCGTCCTCACCGGTGACAACGAGACCAGCGCCGGCGGCGCCGGCGACTGGCCCGGCCGGGCGGTCGGGCTCACGTCCCGCGAGGCCGAGATCATCGCGCTGATCACGCAGGGGCTGAGCAACCAGCAGGTCGCCGACCGTGCCTACCTCAGCATCAACTCCGTGAAGACCTACATCCGCTCGGCCTACCGCAAGATGCAGGTCACCTCGCGCTCGCAGGCCGTGCTGTGGGGTGTCGACAACGGGTTCAAGCCCGACTCGCTGCGCACGATCGACCCCGCACTGCTGGTGCGCCCCGCGCCTGCGGCAGCGCCGCCCCGTTCCACGCCGTAGGCGCTGGAGCAACCGCTGCCGCGCGGTTCCGGGCGACCGAAATTGGCGATGACCCGACGGGCCGGCCGTCCCTAGGTTGGCAGGTGGGAGCCGCGGCTCAGCGCGGCTGCGCCTGGAGGCGGGGATGACGCGGACGGAGGAGTTCGAGAGCCTCTTCGCCGTCGAGTTCCCTGCCGTCACGCGGACGGTGTTCCTCATCTGCCACGACCGGCAGCGCGCGCAGGACGTGACCCAGGACGCCTTCGTGGAGCTGTTGAGGCACTGGGAGACCGTGCGCGACTTCGACCGTCCGGGGGCCTGGGTCCGCAAGGTCGCGATCCGCATGGTGGTCCGCTCCCTGCGCCGCGACGCACGTCGGCGTCGCGCCGAGCATGCGTTCGAGCCCCAGCCGCCACTCGCCCCCGACGACCTCGACGTGCTGGCCGCGGTCCGGTCGTTGCCGGTGCGGCAGCGGACCGCCGTGGTGCTCTTCTACTTCGAACGCCGCCCGCTCGCCGAGATCGCCGACCTGATGGGCTGCGCGCCCTCGACCGCGGGGGTGCACCTGCACCGGGCCCGCGCCACCCTCGGCCGGGTGCTCGAGGAGGTGAGCAGCGGTGGACTCCGACACGCGGATCGCTGAGGCGCTGCGCCGGGCGGGGGCGTCGTTCGACCCCGACACGGTCGGCGCGCTCGGCCGGGTCCGGTCCCGCGACGTACGACGTCACGCGCGGCGCCGGGCGGTCGCGGTCGGCGCCCTGGTCGCGTGCGTCGTGGCGGTCGCCGGGATCGTGCTCGTCAGAAGCAGCGACGGCCCGGGCGGCGCCCGCCCGGGCGTCGGGCCGACCGGTGCCGCACCACCGGCCGTCGGCGAGGCTCCGCTGCGGGTGATCCGGACCCTGACGGCCGGGTCGCTGGGGCTGGAGCGGCTCCTCGCGGTCGCCGTCGCGCCGAGCGGGCACCTCTACGTCACCGACGCCTCCCAGACGGTCTCCGAGCTGACGCCGCAGGGCCGGGTGGTCCGGAGCTGGGGCGGACCGGGAACCGCGCCCGGCCGCTTCCGGATGCAGACCGGTTCCCTCGCGGTCGGCGACGACGGCCGCGTCTACGTGGTCGACACCGGCAACTTCCGCGTCCAGGTCTTCTCCGCGGACGGCGCGTTCCTCGACGCGTGGGGCACGTTCGGCGAGGGGCCCGGGCAGTTCCTGTGGCCCTTCGACGTGGCCGTGGACGACCAGGGCGGCGTGTACGTCGCCGACGACCGGGCCGTGACGCTGACCCGGCTGTCGGGCTCGGGCGACCAGGTCTGGCGGTCGGGGGACCCGCGGGACACTCCCGCGGACCTGGTCGGGCACACCCACTTCAGCCAGGTCGACCTGGACGGCAACCTGCTGCTCGCGAACGACGACGCCGGGCTGGTCGTCCGGCTCGCCCCCGACGGGAGGGAGGTCGCGGCGTTCGGCAGCTCGTCGTCCGGAGCGCACGGCGGCCCCACGATCAGCCCGGTCGGGTTGTTCCCCGAGGGCGCGTGCGACGCCTCCGTCGACGCGCGCGGCTGGGTCTACGTCACCAGCTGCGGCGACCCGACCGACCCCGACCACACCACCCGCGTCTTCGACACCGCAGGGCAGCTCACCGGCGTCTGGCACGACAACCCGTTGTCCCGTTCACCCGTCTTCGCTGCGGAGGGTCGCGCCTGGGCGGTGGGGTCGGACGGATCGCTCCTCGAGCTGGGGGTGACGGGCTGAGCCTGCGCCGCGCGTAAATGCCGGCGGGGCCGGGAGCCTGTGTCTGTGCACGGTGGCCTCACCGAGCGAACTGAAAGGACAGCCCCATGCACAGTCCCAGCCTGCGGCGCACCGTCGGTGCGCTGGCCTGCCTGCTCCTCGGGACGACGGCGCTCGCCGCCGCCCCGACCGCTGCCTCCACCGGGCCCCACGACCGCATCGTCTACAGCCGCACCGCCCTCGACGGCAGCGGCGCCACCGCGATCACCGCCGCACCCGACGGCACGCACCAGCGGGTCGTGAGCACGACCGTCCCGCTCGAGGACTTCAACCGCTCGACCTGGTCGCACGACGGGACCCGGCTGCTGCACAGCAACGTCGTCGTCCTGGACCCGACCACCGGTGACCTCGTCGCCTTCCGTCCCGGCATCTCATCGCCCAGCGGGAGCCACTTCCGGGTGCTGCGGCTGCCGCGGCTGCCCACCGACATGTTCTGCTCGGCCTGGACGCCGAACGACCGCAGGATCCTGTGCGACATCGGGACCGAGCGCCAGGGCCTGTTCAGCATCCGTGCCGACGACGGCGGCGGGCGGGTCCGCCTCACCACGAACCCGTGGGGCAGCCAGGACCTGGCGGTCGGCTTCTCGCCGGACGGGCACCGGCTGGCTTTCCTGCGGTTCCGCCCCGGGACGGGTCCGGACGCCGGGACGCAGGACCGGGTGGCGCTCCTCGTGGCGAGGGCGGACGGCTCGCACGCACACCGGATCACCGGGTACGCCGTGCTGCAGGCCCACGAGCTCGCCTGGGCGGACTGGTCACCTGACGGCCGTCGGCTGGTCTCGTCCACCCAGTGGGGTCGGCTGGTCCTGGTCGCGGCCGACGGCAGCGGGCTGACCCGGATCCGGTTGCGGCCCTCTCGGCCGGACGACTTCGCCGCGACCCCGACGTTCTCACCCGACGGCACCGAGCTGCTGTTCTCGCTGTTCCGTCAGGCTCCCGCCGATCTCTACCGGGCACACCTCGACGGCAGCGGGGTGCAGGCCGTCACGCACAGCCCGGAGAACGACCTCAACCCGGACTGGACGACCATGTCGCACTAGCGGCGCTGCTGGGCGGGCGGCCCCCGGGACCCGCCCGCCTCGCCCCTTGGCGGCGCGCAGGACCCCCACCGCGGGTGATGCGCAACGGGCCCGCGCGGGACCAGTCTGGGACGGTCGGCAACCCGGACGACGCCCCACGCGTGTCTGCTTCGGGTGGTCGCCGGCGGGGCGGCTCCAGCAGCAGCGGAGGTCGACATGGCGTCGACACGGGTCACGGACTTCACGAGCTTCTACGAAGCGACCTTCGGCCGGACCGTGGCCTGCGCGTTCGCCGTCCTCGGCGACCTCCGCGAGGCCGAGGACGCCGCCCAGGACGGCTACGTCGCGGCCTGGCGCCGGTGGCGCTCGATCAGCGGGTACGACGACCCGGCCGCGTGGGTCCGGCACGTGACGGTCAACCGGGCGATCAGCACCCTGCGCCGGCGACAGACCGCGCGCAGCTTCCTGCGCTCCGCGCCACCGCCGCGGGACGCGGACCCACCCGACCTGACGACCCTCTCGCTCGTCGCGGCGCTGCGGACCCTGTCGGAGGAGACCCGTCGCGCGATCGTGCTCCACCACATCGGCGACCTGCCGGTCGCCGAGATCGCGCGGATGGAGCAGGCGCCGCTCGGCACCGTCAAGGCCCGGCTCGCCCGCGGGCGCGAGGCACTGGTGCCCCTCCTGTCCGAGGCGCCGACTCCCGAGGAGGCACGTCATGCCTGACACCGACCTGGACCGGGGCTTCGACGATCTCGTCGTCGAGGTCGAGCGCATGGTGCAGCCGCCCGGAGCCCGTGCGGCCGTCGGCCGCGTGCGCATCCGCCGCGCGGCGGTCACGGCGGCCGGCGTCCTGGGGCTCGCGCTCGGCGGGATCGCCGTCGTCGCCCAGGACGGGGTCCGGCCGCCCCCACCGCACCCGGCGCCGGTGACCCGGACCGAGCAGCCGCTGCCCTCGGGCGGGGAGGTCTTCGCGACCTCGCCCCTCGACGGGCACTGGCACACCCGCCCGCTCTCGCCGGCCGAGCTCGGGACCCTGCTGCGCCGCGCGGGGGAGACCGGCCTGGCCGCCCGGTGGGCCGCCAGGCCGGAGCGCGGCGGAGCGCGCCTGACGCTCGTGACGAGGCTGATGGGCGGCTACAGCCTCTGGCTGGGGACCGAGGCCGACCCGTACCGCTCCGGCCTCGGCTGGGGGACGCTCTCCGAGCACGGCCGACGGGTCCGGCTCGGGTGGCACCAGTCGACCACCCCCACCACGACGTTGCGCTACACCCTGACCGACGGTCGCGTGGTGTTCGAGCTCGTCGGGTCCGACCTGCCCCAGCGCAACGGCGTACCCGGCCGCGAACGCGCGGCCGTGCTGTACACCTCCTTGCCGTTCCATCGCTTCGTCAGTGCCGGTCCGGCGAACTGAAAGCCTTACGATCGTGCTCCCAGGACTCGGACCCAGGGAGAAGACATGGTCACCCGGACCTCGCTCGCGGCCACGCTCGTCGCCCTGGCGACCGCCCTCACGCTCGCGCCGCCCGCGCAGGCAGCCACGGCGGCGTCGTACTCCGCCGCCGCCGTCAAGGCCACCAACCACCAGCGCGCCGAGCACGACCGGGTGCACCTCAAGCACAGCGACTGCCTGCAGCAGTTCGCCCGCAGGCAGGCGAAGCGGATGGCGAGGCAGGAGCGGATCTACCACCAGGACCTCGGCGTGATCCTGGAGGAGTGCCGGCTCAGCATCACCGGGGAGAACGTCGCCGTCGGGTTCCCGACCGGCAAGGCCGTCGTGAACCAGGGCTGGATGAGGTCACCGGACCACCGCGCCAACATCCTCGAGCGCCGCTACCGCCGGATCGCGGTCGCCGCGCGCCGGGGCGACGACGGCCGGTGGTACGTCTCCCAGGTCTTCGGCCGCCGCGCCTGATCCCTCGGCGCAGCCGCGTTTCGGGGAGCGTGGCTGCCTGCCGTAGGCTCGTGCCTTGTGGCAGGCCCCGACTTCGACTCCGAGATCAAGCAGCTCCAGGCGACCATGCGCACCATCGAGCAGGTGCTGGACGTCGATGCGATGCGCAAGGAGATCGCCGACCTCGGCGAGCAGGTGGCGGCGCCCGACCTGTGGGACGACCAGGACAACGCGACCCGCGTGACCGGCCGCCTCTCGGCCCTGCAGGGCGAGCTGGACCGCTTCACCGCCCTCCAGAACCGGGTCGAGGACCTCGGCATCATGGTCGAGCTCGGCCAGGAGGAGGGCGACGCCGACGCGATCGCCGAGGCCGAGTCCGAGCTGGGCAGGATCAAGAAGGCGGTCGAGGCGCTCGAGGTCCGCACCCTGCTCTCCGGTGAGTACGACGCCCGCGAGGCGCTGGTGACCATCCGCGCCGGTGCCGGTGGGGTGGACGCCGCCGACTTCGCCGAGATGCTGATGCGGATGTACGTCCGCTGGGCCGAGCAGCACAAGTACCCCGTCGAGGTGTTCGACACCTCCTACGCCGAGGAGGCGGGCCTGAAGTCCGCCACCTTCGCGATCCACGCGCCCTACGCCTACGGCACGCTGAGCGTCGAGGCCGGCACCCACCGCCTGGTCCGGATCAGCCCGTTCGACAACCAGGGCCGCCGCCAGACCAGCTTCGCCGCGGTCGAGGTCGTGCCGGTCCTCGAGCAGACCGACGAGATCGACGTGCCCGACGAGGAGATCCGCGTCGACGTCTACCGCTCCGGCGGCCCCGGCGGCCAGTCCGTCAACACCACGGACTCCGCGGTGCGCCTGACCCACATCCCCACCGGCGTGGTCGTCAGCTGCCAGAACGAGAAGAGCCAGCTGCAGAACAAGGCCAGCGCGATGGTCGTGCTGAAGGCCAAGCTCCTCGCCCTGAAGAAGGCCGAGGAGAAGGCGCAGCTCGACGAGATGCGCGGCGACGTGGCGGCCAGCTGGGGCGACCAGATGCGCAACTACGTCCTCAACCCCTACCAGATCGTCAAGGACCTGCGGACCGGCTACGAGGTCGGCAACCCCAGCGCGGTCTTCGACGGCGAGCTCGACGGCTTCCTCGAGGCCGGCATCCGCTGGCGTCGTGGCGCCGAGAAGGCCGACGCCAACTAGGGCACACCCGGCGGGGGCTCGCACCCGCTCTGGCTGAGGGTGTACGCCCCCAGGCTGGCGTAGCCGTCGTACCCCTCGACCGCCCCCCGGTGGCGGTCCCGCGCCGGTGACCAGGTCAGGAGCCTCGTCGGCCCGCAGCGGTGCGCCGTTCGCCCGATGACGGCCAGGTCGTCCTGCTGGTTGTTCGCGCCGGCGTGGTCGCCGTGGCTCCACTGGGTGACCGGACGGTCGAAGCCCGCGCCCATGATCGGCGCCCACGAGCCGTGGCCGCTGGCGTAGTAGTCGTGGGCGTTCCCGTCGTGGAGCAGGCCGAAGTTGTGGCCGACCTCGTAGCTCACGGTGGCGCCGTCGAAGTCGAGGAAGATCGTGTGCTGCGAGCCGGGAAGGCTGTGCAGCTGGAAGGTCCGCATCGATGTCACCGGGGGCAGCTCCGTCCGGCTCAGCCCGGCCAGCGCGCCACCTGGGGTTCCTGCTCCACGGGGTCCCAGGTCCGCACGGCCACGTCCGTGGGCGGTGCGGCGCCGGTCGCCGCCTCCGCGCTGCCCGCCGGGGTCGGCCCCACGGTCGCGAGGACGAGCACGGCCGCCCAGTCGACCGCCCCGTGTCGGGGTGTCCCCAGCGCCATGGTCCCGCCTCCTCACCCCCGACCCCAGCGTCGGGAGGGAGGAGGAGCGCGGCTCCCCGAGCAGGGGAGTCTTGCGCAGATCTGGGTAGAACCCGGCGGTGCGGGTCAGCCCAGGAAGACCGCCGGGCAGGCCGTCGCCTCGACGCCCGCGTAGTCGGCGGCGTCCCGGTCCTGGCTCTCGTCATCGAGGTGCTCGTTGCGGTCGAGCTCGTCGCGCAGCGCTGTCGGAGGCAGGCCGGATCCGGACCGGCGCTGGATGCGGAACCTGGAGGAGAGGTGCATGGGCGCTCCTTGTCGTCTGCTGCCAGTTGTAATCATACTGACTTGGTCGACAAAAGAGGAGAGGTGCCCGGGTCGCCCTCAGCAGCCGACGACGACCTCGGCGCTGCAGGTGTCCTGCCCCGGCCCGCCGTTCGCCCGGTCCGGGCCGTCGCCGCCGTCGAGCACGTCGGCCCCGCGCCGACCACCGAGCCGGTCCGCGCCGCCACCGCCGAGCAGCCGGTTCGGGCCGTCGTCGCCGCGCAGCACGTCGTCGTACGCCGTGCCGGTGACGTCCTCGACCCCGACCACCGCGAACCCGCCGGCCACCGGGCTCTCGGCCGTCCCGGCGGCGAGGTCCACGCTCATCCCCTCGGCGCCGAACCAGCCGCCGAACGTGTCCCGCCCGCTGCCACCACGGACCGAGGGCGTCGACAGGTTCGCCTGCAGCACGTCGGCGCCGCGCCCGCCCAGCAACCGAGGAGAGCCGAGCACCGACTCGAGGAAGTCCTGTCCCGCGCCACCCACGGCCACGCTGCGCTCCTGGACGACGAGGTGGTCCCGGCCCGCGCCACCGTCGACACGGGAGCCGGCCATCACCTGGGCCTGGTCGGCGCCACCCCCGAGTGCCACGTCGTCGTCGCCGCCGTTGCCGCCGAACCCGTCGGGCCCGCTCGTGCCGACGACCCGGTCGTCACCGGGCGTGCCGTAGAACGCCTCGACGTCGGCGAAGGAGTCGCGGCCGCTGCCGCGCTCGTGGCCCGAGCCGATGTCGAGCCGCAGCCCGTCGCCGTCGAAGGAGAGTCCGTCGAGGCCGGGCCCGCCGCGGAAGCTGTCGGTGCCCGGCCCGTCGGTCACGTCGTCGTCCCCGGGGCCGCCGAGCACGAGGTCGGTGCCGCTGCCCGGCCGGATGTCGTCGGAGCCGCCGCCCCCGCACACGACGTCGTCGCCGCCGGGGTCGTCGTAGTAGTCACGGCCGCCGCCGAGGACGACGACGTCGTCGCCGGTGGTGCCCTGGACGACGTCGTCGCCGTCACCGCGCACGATGGTCGCCGTGAGGCCCCCGCAGGTGACCGCGGTCCCCGCGTGCGCCGCCGGGCCGGGCGCCAGGAGCGCCGTCGAGATCGTCACGACCGCCAGTGCCGTCGCCATCGTCTGGTGCATCGGGTCCCCTCTCCCTGGTGCGACGACGGTAGGGGTCAGGAGGCCGCCGCGAGCGCCACCGCGCCGCACCAGTCGTCGGCCCGCTCGGTGAGGTCCTCGGACTCCGGCTTCGGGTCGGCCAGGGTGCAGCTGAGCCACGCGTCGCCGAAGAGCCCGTAGTAGCCCTCCTCGACGGTCTTCCTCGTCCCGCACCGGGTGGTGACCGAGATCGACCCGAAGTCCACCCGCCGGGCGGCGGCGCAGCCGGGCCGCAGGGCGTCCCGTCGCAGCTGGCGGGCCTGCTGCGGGGTGGTCGGGGGAGCGAAGACCCAGGCCCTGGCCACCCGGCCGTCGGCGCTCTCCCAGGTGCAGCCGTACTCGTGGGCGACGTCCTTGACCTCCGGGGTCAGCTGGGCGGTGTCGCCGTTCTCGTAGGAGGTGTTGCTGTGGTCGGAGCTGCCCAGCGCGGCCTCGACCGCCTCGGTGCCCAGCTTGGGGCAGATCTCCTCGCGACGTACGACGAGGGCCGTCGTGTCGATGGCGCTCAGCGGTGTCGCGGACGGCGAGGGGGTCCCCGAGGGCTTCGGCTCGTCGTCCCCCGAGCAGGACGTGGTGCCGACCAGGGTGAGCATGGCGACCAGCGCGGCGGGCACGAGACGGCGTACGTCGGACGCGGGCGTGGACATGGGCCTCAACATACGGCGTCGGGTGCGCTTGAATGCATCCGATGACCCTGCGCGACGACCTCCTCGCGGCTGCGACGCCCGGCCTCACCGGCCTGGGCGCCGAGCGCTGCGACGAGTTCGCCCTCCGGGTGGACCGCTGGGCCGACGACCTGGTCGACGCGCTCGCCAGGCTCTACCCCGAGCCGGAGGCCGTCGCGGCCCGCCTGATCGGGATCGCGGCCCGCGGGTACGCCGCCCGCCCGGCCGCGTTGCACCGCCTCGACCAGCGTCGGCTGCTGCGCCCCGACTGGCTGCAGCAGCCCGGGATGTTCGGCTACGCCTGCTACGCCGAGCGGTTCGCGGGCGACCTCGCCGGCATCGGCGAACGGCTCGACTACCTCTCCGACCTCGGAGTGAGCTACCTCCACCTGATGCCGCTGCTCCAGCCGCGCGAGGGTGACAACGACGGCGGCTACGCCGTGGCCGACTACCGCACCGTCCGGGCCGACCTCGGCACCACCGAGGACCTGCGCGCGCTCGCCGCCACGCTGCGCGAGCGCGGCATCAGCCTGGTCGTGGACCTGGTGCTCAACCACGTCGCCCGCGAGCACGAGTGGGCCGCGAAGGCGCGGGCGGGGGAGCCGGCGTACCGCGACTACTTCCACATCCACCCCGACCGCACCCTCCCCGACGCCTACGAGGCGACGCTGCCCGAGGTCTTCCCCGACTTCGCCCCCGGCAACTTCACCTGGGACGACGAGGTCCGGGGCTGGGTCTGGACCACCTTCAACGAGTGGCAGTGGGACCTCGACTGGGGCAACCCCGAGGTGATGGTGGAGTTCGCCGACATCATCCTGTTCCTGGCCAACCTCGGGGTGGAGGTGCTGCGGCTCGACGCGGTGGCCTTCGTCTGGAAGCGGCTCGGCACCAGCTGCCAGAACCAGCCCGAGGTGCACGCGGTCGTGCAGGCCCTGCGGACCGTGGCGCGGATCGCCGCCCCGGCCCTCGCGTTCAAGGCCGAGGCGATCGTCGGCCCCCGCGACCTCGTGCAGTACCTCGGCCTGGGCCCGCACGCCGGCCGCCTCAGCGACCTCGCCTACCACAACAGCCTCATGGTCCAGGTGTGGTCGATGCTGGCGACCGGCGAGACCGTGCTCGCCCGGCACGCCCTGGCCGCGCTGCCGCCCACCCCCGCGACCGGCACCTGGATCACCTACGTCCGCTGCCACGACGACATCGGCTGGGCGATCGACGACGGCGACGCCGCGGGCGTGGGGCTGAGCGGCGGCGGCCACCGGCGGTTCCTCGCGGACTGGTACTCCGGCGAGTTCCCGGGCTCCTGGGCCGAGGGGCTGGTCTTCCAGCACAACCCGGAGACGGGGGACAAGCGGATCAGCGGCACCGCCGCGTCGCTGGTCGGGCTGGACACCGACCCGACCGCGGGGCTGGCCCGGATCTTCCTCGCCCACGCGATCGTGGCCGGCTGGGGTGGTGTCCCCGTGATCTGGAGCGGTGACGAGCTCGGCCAGCCCAACGACCCCCACTGGGCCGACGAGCCCGGGCACGAGGACGACAACCGGTGGGCCCACCGCCCCCGCCTCGACTGGGAGCGGGCCGAGCGGCGCCACGACCTGCGCAGCGTGCCCGGCCGGGTCTTCGGCGGCGTGGCCCACCTGGCGCGGGTGCGGGCGTCGCTGCCGCAGCTGCACGCCTCCGCCCCGCTTCAGGTGCTCACCGACACCGACGACGGGGTCCTGGCGGTCGTCCGCAGCCACCCGAGCGGCCCGATGGTCGGGCTCTACAACGTGACGGCCGGCCCGCGCCCGTTCCCGATGCACCGGCTCGAGGAGGCCGGGCTGACCCGGCCCTACGACGCCCTCGGGGCGCACGCGGTGACGGCCGGGGCCGACGGCGTGGTGTGGCTGCCGCCGTACGCCGCGTGGTGGGTCGTCGACAGCCCGTCCTGACCCGGGCGTGACCCCGGCCACGCCTGCTCGAGGGCATCCCTGCACTCTCAGGAATCTCGACTACCCTCGATCCACGTGATTCGTTTCGAGAAGGTCACCAAGACCTATCCCGGCATGGGAAGCCCTGCCCTCGACCAGGTGACGGTCGACGTGGAGAAGGGCGAGTTCGTCTTCCTCGTCGGGGCCTCGGGGTCCGGCAAGTCCACGTTCCTGCGCCTGATCCTCCGCGAGTACCGCCCCACGTCTGGTCGCGTGTACGTCGCCGGCAAGGAGATCAACCGGCTCGCCGCGTGGAAGGTGCCGCGCCTGCGCCGCTCGATCGGCACCGTCTTCCAGGACTTCCGGCTGCTGCCCAACAAGACCGTGAGCGAGAACGTCGCGTTCGCGCTCCAGGTCATCGGCCGGACGAAGTCCGAGATCGCCGACCTGGTCCCCGAGACGCTCGAGCTGGTCGGGCTCGAGGGCAAGGGCGACCGGATGCCCGACGAGCTCTCGGGCGGTGAGCAGCAGCGGGTCGCGATCGCGCGCGCGTTCGTCAACCGCCCGCAGATCCTCATCTGCGACGAGCCCACCGGCAACCTCGACCCCACCACGTCGGTGGGCATCATGAAGCTCCTCGACCGGATCAACCGCACCGGCACCACCGTGCTGATGGCGACCCACGACGCCGGGATCGTCGACCAGATGCGCAAGCGCGTCATCGAGCTCGACGACGGCCGCGTCATCCGCGACCAGGCGCAGGGCGTCTACGGCTTCCAGCACTGATCGATTCGACTCCCAGTCCACCTCCCCAGAGCACTGAAGAGAGCCAGAGACCTTCATGCAGCTGCGTTACGTCTTCTCCGAGCTCGGCCAGGGTCTGCGCCGCAACCTGTCGATGCACATCGCGGTCGTCCTCACCCTGTTCGTCTCCCTCACCCTCGTCGGCCTCGGCGTCCTGCTGAACCAGCAGGCCGACAAGGCCGCCGAGCACTGGGGCAACCAGCTCCAGATCACGGTCTGGCTGTGCAAGGAGAAGGACGACAACCCGGCCTGCACCGGTGAGGTGACCGACGCCCAGAAGTCGGCGATCGAGAAGGTCGTCGACGAGAACCCCGAGGTCTCGGACTACCACTTCGAGTCCAAGGAGGAGGCCTTCGACAAGGTCAAGGAGCTCCTCGGTCCGGACAAGTTCGAGGGCCCCAACCCGGCGGCCACGGCCGCGGACATGCCCGAGTCGGTGTGGATCACGCTGAAGGACCCCGAGCAGTACAAGGGCATCACCAGCGCGGTGGTCGGCCTCGACGGCGTCTCCGGGATCCGGGACATGCGCAACGTGCTCAAGCCGATCTACGGGTCGATCAACGCCCTGCAGTGGGGTGCCCTCGGCACCGCGGCGTTCCTGGTGCTCGCGGCACTGCTGCTGGTCGGCAACACGATCCGGCTCGCGGCCTTCGCGCGGCGCAAGGAGATCGGCATCATGCGGCTGGTCGGTGCCTCGACGCTCTACATCGCGCTGCCGTTCCTCCTCGAGGCGCTCGTCACCGCGCTGATCGGCGTCGCCCTCGCCGGTGGCGCGCTCGCGGCGTTCATGTACTTCGGCATCGACCAGCGCGCGGCGACCGGTCTGAAGTTCATGCCGTGGATCGGGATCAACGAGTACACCACCGCCCTGATCGCCATCGCCGTGCTCGGCCCGATCCTCACGCTGCTGCCGACACTCGTGCTGACCCGCAAATACCTCAAAGTCTGAGTCGCGCGGGTTACGGTCGAGCCGTTCACTTCCCCCGGACCACGAAGGCAGAACGGTGCGCTCCTTCCCCCGTACCGCACGCCGTCGTCTCGCCGCAGCCTCCCTGGCCTGCGCGGTGGCGGCGGGCGCGCTGGCCGCTCCCCAGGCGAACGCCGACGACCTCAAGGACAGGCAGAAGCACGTCCAGGGCCAGATCCACTCGGCCACCCACGACCTGGGCGAGTCCAGCAAGCGCCTGCGCCGAGCGACGGTGGCGCTGGACCGGGCCCGCTCCGCGCTCGCTGACGCGCGGGACGAGCTGCACGCCGCCCGGCACAAGCGCGACGCCGCGCAGCTGCGCGACGAGGAGATGAAGAAGCGGCTCGCCGAGGCCGAGGAGCGGCTCGCGAACGCGCAGGCCGACCTGGCCACCGGACAGCAGGCCCTGGACGACCAGCACGAGCAGGTCACCGACACGATCACCTCGATCTACGAGGAGGGCGACCCGGAGCTGATCGTGTTCTCCTCGCTGCTCGACGCGCAGAGCCCGGCCGACCTCACCCGCCGGATGGAGGCCCGCAACGTCATCGTCGGCCGCGAGACGCGGGCCTACGACGACCTGCACGCCGCCGAGGTCCTGCTGGCGGTCCGCAAGGACGAGGTGCAGAAGGCCACCGACGAGGTGGAGGTGCAGCGCCGTGCGGCTGCCGAGCACCTGGTCACGATGCGCAAGCTCGTCGACGAGACGCGCGCGGCAAGCCAGAAGGTGCACGAGCTGGTCGACTCCCGCCGGAGCGCCCGGCAGGCCGCGAGCCGCGCCCACGCCCACGACCGGGCGGCGCTGGCCCGGCTGCGCAAGCAGGAGCGGCGGATCAAGCAGCGGATCCTGGCCCAGGCCCAGCACGCGCACGGCGGCTACCGCGGGAGCACCGGCGGCTTCCTCGAGCGTCCGGTCGCGAACAGCTACGTCACCTCGCCCTTCGGCTACCGCGAGCACCCGATCTACCACTACTGGGGCCTGCACGACGGCGACGACTTCCACGCACCCTGCGGCACCCCGCTGCGGGCCGCCGGGTCGGGCACCGTGATGTCGGAGTACTACTCCTCGGTCTGGGGCAACCGCCTCTACCTCAACCTCGGCACGGTCAACGGCAAGAACGTCACGGTGATCTACAACCACCTCTCCCGCTACCGGGTCGGTGGGGGTGCGCACGTCTCCCGCGGCGAGATCGTCGGGTACGCCGGCACCACCGGCTGGTCGACGGCCTGCCACCTGCACTTCACGGTCATGGTGAACGGCACGCCGGTCAACCCGATGAACTGGTTCTGACACGCCGTGGGTGGACCGGGTTGCGTGTGAACCCGGTTGCCCGCTCCTGAGAGAATGGCGGGATGCCGAAGGAACAGGGGCGCAAGCTCATCGCGCAGAACAAGAAGGCGCGGCACGACTACCACATCGAGGACACCTTCGAGGCCGGCCTGGTGCTCATGGGGACCGAGGTCAAGTCGTTGCGGGCGGGACGCGCGTCCCTCGTCGACGGGTTCGTGGACATCGACGACCACGAGGCGTGGCTGCACGGCGTGCACATCCCGGAGTACTCCCAGGGCACCTGGACCAACCACGCCGCCCGGCGCAAGCGCAAGCTCCTGCTCAACCGTGCCGAGATCGACAAGATCGAGCGTCGGGTCAACGAGAAGGGCCTCACGATCGTCCCGCTGTCGCTGTACTTCCTCGACGGCCGGGCCAAGGTCGAGATCGCGCTCGCCAAGGGCAAGAAGTCGTGGGACAAGCGGCAGACCATCGCAGAGCGCACCGCCAACCGCGAGAAGGAGCAGGCCCTGGGCCGGCGCCTGAAGGGCATGGATTGATCGACGAGGACGTCCCGGCCTGGTGGGCGGGCCTCGGCCTGCCCGGGCTGTTCGACGTCCACGTCCACTTTCTGCCCGAGAACGTCCAGCGCAAGGTCTACGCACAGTTCGACGACGCGGGCCCGAAGATCGGTCGGCCGTGGCCGATCCGCTACCGCGGCAGCCACGAGGAGCGGGTCGAGCAGCTGCGCGCCCTCGGCGTACGCCGCTTCTCGACGTTGCCGTACGCGCACCGGCCCGGCATCGCGACGTACCTCAACGACTGGGCGCGATCGTTCGCCGAGCGGGTGCCCGAGAGCCTGTGGTCGGCGACGTTCTACCCCGAGCCGGACGCCCCGGCGTACGTCGAGAAGCTGGTCGCGGACGGCGTCGAGGTGTTCAAGGTGCACGTGCAGGTGGGCGAGTTCCACCTCGACGACCCGCAGCTCGACCACGTCTGGGGCACGCTCGAGGACGCCGGCACCCCGATCGTCGTGCACGCCGGGTCCGGGCCGGTCGGCAACGCCTTCACTGGCCCCGACCCGCTGCGCCGGGTGCTGGAGCGGTTCCCCCGCCTCGCGGTCGTGATCGCACACATGGGCGCTCCGGAGTACGCCGAGTTCGTGGCCCTCGCCGAGACCTACGAGCGCACCTGCCTCGACACCACCATGGTGTTCACCGACTTCTTCGACGCCGAGGCGCCGTTCCCGCGCGAGCTGCTGGGCCGGCTGGTCGACCTGCAGGACAAGCTCCTGCTCGGGAGCGACTTCCCGACCATCCCGTACCCCTACGCCCACCAGCTCGAGGGGCTCGAGCGGCTCGGCCTGGGGGAGGACTGGCTGCGTGCCGTGTGCTGGGAGAACGGCGCCCGCATCTTCGGCTGAGGCGCCCGCTTTACCCTCGTGGCCCTGTGGCGCTCGGGACCTTAGGCCCTGTGGAGCCGAATCTCCGACGGGTGAACTGTTCCGCATGCACACCACTTCCCCCGTTGACGCGTGCGTGCAGACGCTGCTGGTGGTCGGATCCAGGTGAGCCTGTCGACCACCCGTGCCGTGGCCACGCTGACGGAGGCCACGGAGCAGGCCCCCTCGGTCCTGCGCTGGACGGCGCTGTGTGCCGTCGCCGAGGCTCTGGGGATGACTGCGGCCGCGGGGGCGTCGCATGCCGGTCAGGTCGTCGTCGACCGACCGGGTCCTTGGGGAGGTGCAGGCTGGGCGCTGGCGATCATCATCGCCGGTGGCCTGGTCGAAGGGATTGCGCTGGGCTCGGCGCAGGCCTGGTCGCTCGGCGGCTGGCTGTCCTCGCTGCAGAGGGGACGCTACCTGCTGATGACCGTGGTCGTCGCCGGCCTGGGGTGGGCAGGTGCCTCGGCACCTGCCGTTCTCATGGGGGAAGGCGGCGGGGCAGCCCCGCCGCTGCCGCTGGTGCTTGTCGGCGCCGCGGGTCTGGGACTGGTGATGGGCCCCGTGCTGGGGTCCGCGCAGGCGGTCGCCCTACGCGGCGCGACTACCCACCCGTGGCGCTGGATCGGCGCCAACGCGGTCGCCTGGCCACCGGCCATGTGCCTGATCTTCCTGGGTGCTTCGGCGCCCGGTGAGGACTGGCCGGTGGCCAGGCTGCTGCTGCTCGGAGCCGCGACCGGCGCACTCGCCGGTGCCGTCCTCGGACTCATCACGGGCTGGCACCTGGCCTCGCTGAACGGCGCGGCGCCCCACAACCGGCTGGTCCTCGGGCTGCTCGCCACGCCGTGGCGGGGCCGGCTCGACCGTCGGCTGGTGGGCCTCGGCGTCCGTGGCCGACGCACCGGGCGCAGCTACCGCTTCCCGGCGCAGTACGCCGTCGACAGCGGTGGTCTGGTGCTGGTGCCGGGGCATGCCGAGCACAAGACCTGGTGGCGCAACCTGCGCGAGCCCGGCACCCCGGTCGAGGTGCTGTGGGGCGGGGACTGGGTGCCCGGTGCGGCGGAGCTGCTGAGTCCCGGGGACCCGGGCTACGCGGTGGCGCGGTCCACCTACCACCGTCGCTGGCCGCACCTGTCGCTGCCGCCGGAGCAGGTCGTGGTCCGGATCCGCTACGCGGGACCGTCCGCGGGGAATGCCTGATGCAGTCCGCTGGTTGAGTCGGATAGCCTGTGCACGCAGGTCACAACTCAAGAGGGGCTGATCGGTTTCGACTTGGGACGTTAGTTCCAGGGGAAGCGGGTCGAGAAGCCAGCGTCATCTCGTAAACGATCGCTGGAAACCAATAACTGCCAACGCTAAGCGCAGTTCCTTCGCTCTCGCCGCCTGAGCGGTGATCGAAGCGTCAGACCGGGCATCCGTCTCCGTCCCGGATCCTGGCGTCATCTAGGAGACTTGCTGCTCACTCCGTGTCGCGGAGGGTGAGCGGGACTAAACCGTGACTGAGCCTGTCGGGGACGTGTTCGTGCGAGCCCCGGGGCCGAGAAAAGCGACATCACGGACTGCACCCGGAGAAGACCTGGTTCGACGCTCGAGGACGCGGGTTCGATTCCCGCCAGCTCCACACGTGAGACACACCCCGGGCCAAGCGCACAGCGCTTGGCCCGGGGTGTTCTCACGTGTGGACCGAGCCGAGTCGGCGGTTCCTCGTCGGGGGAGCGAAGCGGAGGAGGCGAGGAAGCGCCGACTCGGCGATCGCGAGGCGGCCGTGAGCCGCGAGGCGGCGCCGCCCACGCGTCCTGCAGGGTTGACGGATGCGGGCCCCTCGGTCCGGAAGACGGCCCAGGTTCAACTTCTCCGAGCCCTCGGTGTGGCGACCCGGACTCCCAGGCGGGGGCTCGCCCTGCCCTGGCCTCGGGCAGCACCCCCGACGGCTCGCATGCCGACTGCGGTTGATCCGAGGCACCTGGTGCACCGGATCGACCACCGTCCCACGTCCTGGCCGTCTGCGAGGTGCGACGTGGCCGTGCTCGCCCCACGGGCATCCCCAGTTGGGAGTAAATACGCTCGCGAGGCGCTCCCGGCACGAGGGTGTGGTTCAGTGAGGATCACCGCCCGTCAGGCTGGGTGGCGCCTTCGCCTCGAGAAGACCGGGCAAGGGCTGAGACGACCAGGTCATCCGTTTCGTCCGAGGGTGGCTCCCCGCTTCACGCGACAGCACGAACGTACTCCTGACCGGGCCCGCCACGACCAGGACCGCTGGTCCCCTCCGAGGCATCACACCGTGCGCCCTCGCCGACGTCTCGCCCGTCGACGTCATCGACAGAGGAGCCGAACCATGCTCGTTCGCCTGGCTGACTGGTGCTATCGACGGCGGCGCCTGGTCGTCCTGAGCTGGATCGCTGCGCTGACGGGAGCCTTCGCCCTGGCCGGCATGTTCGGCGGCGAGCTCCGGCAGGACTACCTGCAACCCGGCTCGGAGTCGAAGGCCGCCGCGGACGTGCTCGAGAAGAACTTCCCGCAGCGGTCGGGCGACACGATCCAGGTCGTGGTCCACTCCGACGACGGCGTCACCAGCCCCAGGATGAGAGCGCGCGCAGAGACGATCTTCAGCGACGTCGCCGACAGCGACCACGTGGTGAGCGTCGCCGGCCCGTTCACCGCAGAGGGCGCCCACCAGGTCTCCGAGGACGGTACGACGGCGTACGCCGACGTCGTGCTGGACCAGCGGGACAACGACTTCACGCCCGACGAGGCGGCGACACTCGTCGCACCCGTGCTCGCCGCCGGCGACGACACCCTGCAGGTCGAGGTCGGTGGGCCGGTTGCTGCGCTGTCCCAGACGGCCCCGTTCGGCACCGAGGGGATCGGGCTGGTGGCGGCCGCCGTCATCCTGCTGCTGACGTTCGGATCGGCAGTCGCGATGGGGCTGCCGCTGGTGACGGCGCTGTTCGGCCTCGGCACCGCGACCGCTCTCGGGGAGGTCCTGCGCCGAGTGGTCGACGTCCCGGACTGGGCGCCGCCCACGGCGGCCATGGTCGGCCTCGGTGTGGGGATCGACTACGCGCTGCTCGTCGTCACCCGGTTCCGGAGCAACCTCGCCGAGGGGCTCGATCCGCATCGCTCCACGGTGGGCGCCATCGCCACGGCCGGCAGGGCCGTGCTGTTCGCCGGCTCGGTCGTCATCGTGTCGATGCTCGGCATCCTGGTGGTGGGCCTCACGTCCCTGAACGGGTTCGCCATCACCGTCTCCCTGGCCGTGCTGCTCGTCATGGTCGCCTCGGTGACCCTGCTTCCGGCCCTGCTCGGGTTCGCCGGGGGCGGGATCGAACGCCTGCACGTGCCGTTCCTCGGCAGGAACCCGCATGCTCACCACACCTCGCGCTGGTACCGGTGGAGCCGGTTCGTCCAGCGCCGTCCATGGGCCGCCGCGATCGGCGGCCTGGTGGTCCTGACGGCGCTCGCAGCACCCTTCCTGGGTCTGCGGCTGGGATTCCCCGACGCCCAGAACGACCCGTCGACCTACACCACCAACAAGGCCTACGGCCTGCTCGCCGACGGGTTCGGGCCCGGCTTCTCGGCGCCGTTGGTCCTCACCGTGCAGGGCGCCTCGGACCGCGAGCTGCGCACCGCCGCGGACGCCGTCGGCGGCCGGCTGGCCGGTGTCGGCGGCGTGGCCCAGGTGTCGCCGGCGGTGGTCAACGAGGCCGGGGACACCGCGGTGCTCGTCCTGATGGCCACCACCTCACCGCAGGACCGGGCCACCGAGGACCTGGTCGACACGCTGCGGGACACGGTCCTTCCCCAGGCGACCGCCGGCACCGGTCTGACCGTCGACGTGGGCGGGACCGCGGCGGTGGACCTCGACATCACCCGTGGGGTCGCAGACCGGCTGCCCCTCTTCTTCGGTGGAGTGCTCCTGGTGTCGTTCCTGCTGTTGATGCTGGTGTTCCGCTCCGTCGTGGTGCCGCTCAAGGCAGTCGTCATGAACGTGCTCGCGAGTGCGGCCGCCCTCGGTGTGCTCACGCTCGCGGTGAGCGGCGGACCGCTGGGAGACCTCGTCGGCATCCCGGAGGCCACGCCGGTGCCGATCCTGCTGCCCATCGGGATCTTCGCGATCCTGTTCGGCCTCTCGATGGACTACGAGGTCTTCCTCCTGTCGAGCATCAAGGAGGAGTACGACAGGACGGGCGACAACGCGCTCGCGGTCGCCAACGGCCTGGCCCGGTCCGCACGGGTGATCACGGCCGGCGCGGCAGTCATGGTCACCGTGTTCCTCTCCTTCGTGCTGGGCGTCGACATCTTCGGCAAGATGTTCGGCATCGGACTTGCCGCTGCCGTCCTGATCGACGCCACCGTGGTCCGGATGGTCCTGGTGCCGGCGACCATGGAGCTCCTCGGTGACCGCAACTGGTGGCTTCCGGCGTGGCTCGACCGCCGGCTGCCGAACCTCCACGTCGGCGGTCACGGGGTCACCGACGCGGGGCTCGACGTCCTCGGCCCGGACGACGGCTCGCCCGACCTGTCGGCCACGGCTACGCCGTGACGGTCCCCTCGACCCGCGGGGGAGCGACCGCGACGAGGCGCTCGAGCAGGTCCCGGTCGCCCGTCACCGTCACCTGGTCGAGGCGCCGGTTGACGAACATGTCGTAGATCGACGGAGGATCCGCCTCGACCACCACGTCCGGGTCCTCGACCGGTCCGCGGCGTACCTCCCCGTCGACCAGCGAGGTCACCTCGCCGTCGACGCGGAACTCGAAGCTCCCGGTCGGCGCCCGGTGCGCGAGGACGATGTCCATCGCGTTGGCCATCCAGCCCGGGAACAGCCCGGACCCGGGCGTCGGCGGCCCGAGCGAACGGGCGCCCCAGAGGGCCAGCTCGCGGACGGCCGGCCGCAGCTGGCGGCCGTACTCGGTGAGCTCGTAGACCTTCGAGGCGGCCGGGGGCGGGAGCGTGCGCCGGGTGACGACGTCCGCCTGCTCGAGGTCGCGCAGCCGCCCGGCCAGGATGTTGGTCCCGATGCCCGGCAGGCCCTCGACGAGGTCGGTGTAGCGCTTGGGGCCGTGCATCAGCTCGCGCACCACCAGGAGCGCCCAACGGTCCCCGACCAGGTCCAGCGCGTGCGCGATCGGGCAGTACTGCTCATAGCGCTTCGCCATACCAAAAGAGTACCACTCGATGACTATTTACAATGAGATGCTTGCAAAAAAGAAGTAAGCGGGCCTACGGTCGTTGCACCTACTACGAATTTGAAAGGAACGACGATGGTGCACACCGACCGGCGCAAGTGGCTGGCCCTCGCGCTCCTGTGCGTGGTCCAGTTCATGGTCGTCCTCGACATCGCGATCGTGAACGTGGCCCTGCCCTCGATCAAGATCGACCTCGGCTTCTCCCAGGGTGACCTCCAGTGGGTCATCAGCGCCTACGCCCTCGTGTTCGGCGGCTTCCTCCTGCTCGGCGGTCGCGCCGCCGACATGCTGGGCCGACGGCGGCTCTTCCTCGTCGGCACCGTGGTGTTCACCGCGGCTTCGCTGCTCGCGGGCCTGGCCTGGTCCGAGCCCTCGCTCATCGCCGCGCGCGCCTTCCAGGGCCTCGGCGCGGCGATCATCACGCCTGCTGCCCTGTCCATCCTCTCGACCACGTTCGTCGAGGGCCGTGAGCGCAACATCGCGCTGGGCGCCTGGGGTGCCGTCGGCGGTTTCGGCGCGGTCGCCGGGGTCCTCCTCGGAGGCGTCCTCACCGACGCGCTCAGCTGGGAGTGGATCTTCTTCGTCAACGTCCCGGTCGGCGTGGTCGGCTTCGTCCTGGCACCACTGCTGCTCACCGAGAGCCGCGACGCGCACGTGCGGCGGTTCGACGCCCCGGGCGCGGTGCTGGTGACCGGCGGTCTCTCGGGCGTGGTGCTGGCGATCACGGAGGCCAGCCGTCACGGCTGGCTGTCGGCGCAGGCCCTGGCGGTGTTCGCGCTCTCCGCCCTGCTGCTGACCGGCTTCGTCGCCTGGGAGCTGCGCCACCCCGAGCCGCTGATGCGCTTCGGGATCCTGCGGACCCGGACGGTGAGCGGCGCGAACGTGGCCGGCTTCATCCTCGGCACCGCGTTGTTCTCGATGTTCCTGATGCTGACCCTCTACATGCAGCAGGTGCTGGGCTTCTCCGCGATGAAGACCGGCGTCGCCTACCTCGCGGTGGCCGGTACGGCGATCGTGTGGTCGGCCGTCGCCGGCCAGCTGGTGACCCGCGTGGGCGTCAAGCCGGTCCTGGTGGTCGGGATGGTCATGCTCACCGCCGGGCTGCTGTTCTTCACGCGGGTGCCGGTGGACGGCTCGTACGTGCGTGACCTGCTGCCGGGCTTCCTGGTCCTCGGTGTCGGGATCGGGTTCTCCTTCGTGCCGATCTCGATCGCGGCGCTGGCCGGCGTCCGCCCCGCGGAGGCCGGTCTCGCCTCGGGCCTGATCAACACCTCCCAGCAGGTGGGTGGCGCACTCGGGATTGCCCTGCTCTCGACGATCGCCACCTCACGCACCGAGGACTCGCTCGCCTCGGGCGCCATCCCGCCCCAGGCTCTCGTCGACGGGTTCTCGGCCGCCTTCGTGGTGGGCGCGGTCGTCGCCGCTGCCGGCGTGCTCGCTGCCCTGACCCTGATCCGGCGGGGCGAGATGGAGTCCCCGGTCGCCCTCGCGGTGGAGGAAGAGACGCTGCTCGACGCCGCGTGAGGCCGACCGCCCCCCGGCCGGCCGCGCGAACGACGCGGTGGGTCCGACGTACCAGGTACGCCGGACCCACCGCGTCGTCGAGCACCCGGACCTCGAGGGGTCCGGGGAAGGCCGGGCGGCTGCGGGGGAGGGGGCGCCGCCGCCCGGGTGGTTCAGGCGGGTCGGACCGTGATCAGTCGAACCACGCGTCGGCGGTCGCCTTGTCCATGCGCGAGTCGTAGCCGCTGCCCTCGGCGCTGTTCCAGTACAGGCCGAAGTCGAAGATGCCGGCGTCGACCATCGCGGCCTTCATCGCGCGGGTGTTCTCGACGCGGTTCGGGTCGCTGGTCGGAGCACCGGTCTCGGCCACACCGCTGCGCGAGATCCCGGCGTTCTTGGCCGCGGCGACCATCCGGTCGACCAGGGCCTGCGGGTCCTTGCCCTTGCCGTAGTAGGCGTCGAACGCGAACACGTCCACGGTCCCCTTCGGCGGGGTCCAGTCGGCGACGTTGCGCCCGGACTTCGGGTTGAGGGTCCAGGCCATCAGGATGTTGGTCGGGATGAAGCCCTCGGCGCGCATGAGCGGCGCCTGCAGGGACCACTGACGCTTGTACTCGTCCGACCACGCCTTGTACGTCGCGGAGCCCGGGTTGCCGTTGTCGTCCTCGGGCTCGTGGTTGAACGAGGTGTAGACGGTCAGGCCGTCGGGGATGCCCGCGAGGAACTTCTTGATCGCGGTCTGGTCGGTCTCCTTCCAGGAGATCACGAAGGTCTTCACGCCGTCGGCGAGCGCCTCCTTGACGGCCCCGTTGTTGCTGAAGGAGGCGCTGTCGAGCTGCTGGAAGAAGACGCGGGCAGCCTTGGCGCGACCGCCGTAGATGGACTCGTCGACCTGGGAGGCGGTCGTGTAGTTCGCACCGAACTTGGTGGTGCCGCTCGGGGCGGGCGTCTGGGTGCCACCGGTCGTCCCGCCCGTGGTGCCGCCGGTGGTTCCACCGGTCGTGCCACCGGTGGAACCGCCGGTGGTGCCGCCGGAGGTGGCGACCTGGACGGTGTCGGAGAACGGACCGACCTCGCGCACGCCGTTCACCTCGACGACCCGCACCCGGACGTACCGGCTCGAGCCCGTCGGCAGGTCGGAGAGCGTGAGCTGGTGCTTCCTCGTCCACTTCCGCGTGAAGTCGGTCATCTGCGGATTGTCGGCGACGTCGAGCCGGTAGCGGGTCGCGCCGTTGACCTGGTCCCACGCGACCGTGACGCTCGTCGAGGTCGAGTCGACGGCGCGCAGGTTCGTCGGGGCGGGCGCGGTGGTCGCACTCGCCAGGGCGCGCACGCTGTCGGGCTGGGCGGCGTGGGCGGCGCCGGTGACGGCGGGTACGCCGAGCCCGACGCTGGCGGCGGCCACGAGGGCGAGGGTGCGGTGCGTGAGGGGGAGCTTCATCTCAGGGGTCTCCAGGTTGCGGGGGAGGTCGACCGGGTCACCGGTCGCTGTGGGTGGTTGACGGGTGCAGGTGCGTCGGCCGGGCGGACGATGCACCTCTGGTTGCAGATGAGCCCCCGTGCTCATCGTGTGTGCGAAGCGCCGGCCGAGGCGGTCGGCCGAGCGCGATCACCGGAGCCAGGCTCGGGCGGTCGCCTTGTCCATGCGGGAGTCGTAGCCGCTGCTCTCGGCGCTGTTCCAGTACAGGCCGAAGTCGAAGATGCCGGCGTCGATCATGGCGGCCTTCATCCGGCGCGTGTTCCGCACCCGGTCGGGGTCGCTGGTCGGGGCGCCGGTCTCGGCGACGCCGCTGTGGCGGACCCCGGCCTTCTTGGCCGCGGCGACCATGCTGCGGACGATCGTCCGTGGGTCCTTGCCCTTGCCGTAGTAGGCGTCGAACGCGAACACGTCCACGGTGCCCTTCGGGGGCGTCCACGCAGCGACGTTGCGCCCGGACCTCGGGCTGAGCGTCCAGGCCATCAGGATGTTGGTCGGGATCATGCCCTGGGCACGCATCAGCGGCGACTGCCGCTTCCACTGGCGCTTGTACTCGCGCGACCAGGCCTTGTACGCCGTGGAGCCGGGGCGGCCGTGGTCGTCCTCGGGCTCGTGGTTGAACGAGGTGTAGACCCGCAGCTTGTCGGGGATGCCCTTGAGGAACTTCTTGATGGCGTGCCGGTCGGTCTCCTTCCAGGAGATCACGAAGGTCTTCACGCCGTCGGCCCGCGCCTCCCTGACCGCCCGGTTGTCCTTGAACGAGGCGTGGTCGAGCTGCTGGAAGAAGACCCGGGCGGCCTTGGCGCGGCCGCCGTAGATGCTCTCGTTCACGTGGGCGGCGGTGGTGTAGTTGGCACCGAACCTGGTCTTGCGGGGGTGGGTGGTCTTCTGGGCCTCGCCCGACACCGCCGTCTGCCGGGCGCTGTCCGCCTGGGCGGCGGGGGTGGCGCCGGTGACGGCGGGGACGCCGAGGCCGACGCTGGCGGCGGCGACGAGGGCGAGCGTGCGGTGTGTGAGGGGGAGCTTCATCACAGGTGGGTTTCTCTCCGTGTTGCGGGCGGGTCGACCGGGATCGTCGGTCGCTCAACGGGTCTGGTGGATGTGGGGGCGTCGGCCGGGTGGTCGACGACCATCTGGGTCGGGATGAGCCCCCGTGCTCACCGTGTGGGCGCGGCGGAGCATCGCCGGCCGGTCGACTCATCGAGAGATGGCGTCCACGGCCGGTGATCACGTCGCCGGACGTCCCGGACTGGTTATCGGGTCGGTGCGGGACCGGTGCGGGTGCACGGCACCGGTGGGCCTGCGGCGCTCGCCTCGGCCCGCGGCCTCCGTGCAGGAGGTGCCGCAGAACGGGCTCGGCTCCGGGAGGTCGGCCAGGTCACCCCGGAGGGTGCCGGCCCGGGCTTGCAGCAGGTGCAAGTGCCCATGTGGATCATGAAATACGCTTCCTTGTCAGGCCCCGCGCGGAAGGTTGATGCCCCGCTCGGGAGGCCCCAAACCTCTCAGACCCAGATGTGACGCAGGCTACGGATTGGCATGCTGTGCCCGTGGACCTGGAGTTCAGCGGTGAGGTGTGGTTCTGGCGGGGGCCTTCGCCGTACCACTTCGTCAGCGTGCCCGAGGACGAGAGCGCAGAGCTCCGGGAGACCGCGGCGATGGTGACCTACGGCTGGGGCATGGTCCCGGTCGCAGCCCGGATCGGGTCGACCCGGTGGACGACGTCGCTGTTCCCCAAGGACGGCGGGTACGTCGTGCCGCTCAAGGACAAGGTCCGCGACGCCGAGGGCGTCGAGGTCGGGGACTCCGTGACGGTGCACCTGACCGTCGATGTCTGAGCCCGCTCAGGAGAGACCGAGGATCGTCCCGTCGTCGGCCAGGTCGATGCGCGATGCGGACGGTTCGCGCGGCAGCCCCGGCATCGTCATCATGTCGCCGCACACCACGACGACGAAGCCGGCGCCGGCGGACAGCCGGACCTCCCGGACGTGCAGCTCGTGGCCGCTGGGGGCGCCGACCAGGGTCGGGTCGGTGGAGAAGGAGTACTGCGTCTTCGCGACGCAGACCGGCAGGGTGCCGTACCCGTCGCGCTCGATGCGCTGCAGGCGCCGGCGGGCCCGGGCGTCCCAGGTGACGAGTGACGCGCCGTACAACCGGGTCGCGATCGCCTCGACCTTCGCGGCCAGCGGCAGGTCGTCGTCGTAGGTGAACGAGAAGGAGTACGGCGACGGCTCGTCGAGCGCCGCCAGCACGCCCTTGGCCAGGTCCTGGGCGCCGGCACCTCCGTCGGCGAAGTGCGTCGCCGGGAACGCCCGGACGCCCTCCGCCGCCACCAGCTCGACCACCGAGGCGATCTCGCGGTCGGTGTCGCTGGGGAACCGGTTGACCGCGACGACGCAGGGGATGCCGTAGACGTCGCGGACGTTGTCGAGGTGGCGGCGCAGGTTGACCATCCCGGCCTCGATGGCCGCGACGTCCTCGCGACCGAGGTCGGCCAGGGCCATCCCGCCGTGGTACTTCAGGGCCCGCACCGTCGCCACCACCACCGCGAGGTCGGGACGCAGGCCGGACTTGCGGCACTTGATGTCGACGAACTTCTCCGCGCCGAGGTCCGCCCCGAAGCCCGCCTCGGTGACCACCAGGTCGGCCAGCCGCAGCCCGGCGCGGGTGGCCATCACCGAGCTGCAGCCGTGCGCGATGTTGGCGAACGGGCCCCCGTGCACGAACGCCGGAGCCCCCTCGAGCGTCTGCACGAGGTTGGGCGCCAGCGCGTCCCTCAGCAGGGCGGCCATCGCCCCGTCGGCGCCGAGGTCACGGGCGGTGACCGGCTGGGTCGCCCGGGTGTAGCCGATGACGATGTCGCCGATGCGCCGCTTCAGGTCCGCCCACGACTCGGTGAGGCAGAAGATCGCCATCAGCTCCGAGGCGACGACGATGTCGAACCCGTCCTCGCGGGGGAAGCCGTTCGCGTGGCCTCCCAGCGCGACGACGACCTCACGGAGTGCCCGGTCGTTCATGTCGAGCACCCGTTTCCAGGTGACGCTGCGGACGTCGATGTCGAGCTCGTTGCCGTGGTGCACGTGGTTGTCGATCAGGGCCGCCAGCAGGTTGTTGGCGGCGGCGATGGCGGCGAAGTCGCCGGTGAAGTGCAGGTTGATGTCGCTCATCGGGACCACCTGGCTGTAGCCGCCGCCGGCGGCGCCGCCCTTCATGCCGAACACGGGGCCCATGGACGGCTCGCGCAGGCAGGCGACCGTCCGGTGACCGAGTCCGTGCAGGGCGTCGGTGAGGCCTACCGTGGTCGTGGTCTTGCCCTCGCCGGGCGGGGTGGGGGAGAGCGCGGTCACCAGCACCAGCCGGCCCAGCGGCCGGTCGGCCAGCGAAGCCAGGTGGGTCAGGTCGACCTTGGCCTTGTGGTGGCCGTAGGGCACCAGGTGCCGCTCCTCGATCCCGAGGGTCTCGGCGGCCACGTCCCTGATCGGGCGCAGCGTGGCGGCGTTGGCGATCTCGATGTCCGACAGCACGACGGCGTCCCTCCCTCGGTGATCCCTCCGGGCACGCTAGCCGAGCCCACCGGGACGTCATACGAAATGAGGGTCCCAGCCCTCAATTCGCATGACGTCCCGTGCCTGTCCGCGGGCGGTCCTAGGCTCGCGCCATGACGGCAGTCCACGAGCTCACCCGCGCGGACGCGCGGCGGATCGCGGTGCGGGCCCAGCTGCTGACGAAGCCGCGCCCGACCGACCTGGTCGACACGGTCCGTCGGCTCTCGCTGCTCCAGGTCGAGCCCACCAGCGCGGTCGCACCGAGCGCCGAGCTGGTGCTGTGGAGCCGCCTGGGCTCGGCGTTCGACCCACAGCAGCTGTGGGACGCCGTCGAGGAGCAACGGCTCATCGAGCTGCACCAGACGCTGAGGGTCCCCGAGGACATCGCGCTGTTCCGCGCCGAGATGGCCGAGTGGCCCGGCTCGGGGACCCTCCGGCCGTGGCAGGAGGAGGCGCGCGACTGGGTGCAGGCCAACGACGACTGCCGGCGCGAGATCCTCGAGCGGCTCCGGGCGGACGGGCCGCTGCCCGCGGGGGAGCTGCCCGACACCTGCGTCGTGCCGTGGCGCTCCAGCGGGTGGAACGACAACCGCAACCTGCGGATGATGCTGGCCCGGCTCGTCGAGCGCGGCGAGGTCGCCGCGGCGGGCGGGACCGGCCGCGACCGGCTGTGGGACCTCGCCTCGCGGGTCTACCCCGACGACCCGGTGCCCTCGGCGCAGGAGGCCCGGAGGCTGCTCGCCGAGCGCCGCCTCGGCGCCCTCGGCATCGCCCGGGCCCGGACCACCAAGCTGCCGCTCGAGCCGGTCGACGTCGGGGAGGTGGGCGAGCCGGCGGTGGTCGAGGGGGTCCGCGGCCAGTGGCGCGTCGACCCGGCGCAGCTCGGCCAGCCGTTCGCCGGCCGCGCCGCCCTGCTCTCGCCGTTCGACCGTCTCCTCGCCGACCGCAAGCGGATGGCCGAGCTCTTCGAGTTCGACTACATCCTCGAGATGTACAAACCCGCCGGCGCCCGGATGTGGGGCTACTACGCGCTGCCGATCCTGTACGGCGACCGGCTGGTGGGGAAGCTCGACGCCACCGCCGACCGCAAGGAGGGCGAGCTCCGTGTCGACGCCCTGCACCGCGACTTGCCGTTCACCGCGGCCATGACGGACGCGGTGGACCGGGAGATCGCCGACCTCGCGCGCTGGCTCGACCTCGCGCTGGTCCGGGCCGACTGACCGGGTCCGCGCGCCGTCCGGGAAACGGTTGGGAAGGCCGGCGGCACCCGTGGCACGATCCGTCCCCGTGACCGACGCACCCATCCCCACTGCGCGGATCCGCGAGCAGCCGGCGTACCGCTCCCTCGTCGGGGAGGCGCTCCCCGACCTCGACCAGCGGCTCTCCGACGAGCTGGACCGCGTGAACGCCGCCGCCACCCACGGCGTCCCGGCCGCTCGCGAGCTGACCGTGCAGGTCCTGGACGAGGCCGGCGCGCTCGCCGCCGGGATGAGCGGCTGGACCTGGGGCGTGGCCGCCGGCATCGCGATGACGTGGGTGCGCGAGGAGTCGCGCGGTGACGGCCTCGGCGTCCGGCTGCTGGACGAGTTCGAGGCCGAGGCCAGGGCCCGCGGCTGCACGCACGTCTTCGTCACGTCCTTCACGTTCCAGGCGCCGGGCTTCTACGAGCGGCACGGGTACCGCGAGATCTTCCGGTGGGAGGGCGTCCCCACCCCGGACGCCGCCGACGTGCACTTCCGCAAGGAGCTGTGAGCCGCCAGCAGGCGGACGGAACCGATCCGGGGACCTCGACGTCGTACCCCCATGACACAGCGACGGAAGCGGGCGACCGCCCTGCTGGTGGGCAGCCTCGCGGCAGCGGCGCTGACGGCCTGCTCGTCGGACGAGACGTCCGGGGGCTCGGCGTCCTGCGTGGCCGCGCTGGTGCACGACGGGCACACGTACACGGAGCACGGCGACCTGCGCCGCGACCCGCCGACCACGGGCCGGGTCGTCGACGCCGTCGTCCCGGCCTGTGACGACTCCGGGGGCCAGGAGGCGGCGGGGGACGACGAACCCGTCGAGGCGGCCGAGCTCGCCGGCGTCCCGACGGACACCGCCCTCCTGCTGGACGGCGGCGTCTACGTCCGCACGGGCGCGAGCCTGCCGGCCGCCGCGAGCGCGTGGTTCCGCCCGCCCCGCTGCACCAGGTCCGGGGAGTTCGAGCTCACCGCGGACTGGCTCGGTGTCACGGGGCCGAGGAGGCCGCGCTTCGACGGGGACATCCGTCCGCCGTACCGCCTCGAGGTGCACGTCACCGAGGGCCCGCAGGAGTACGTCGGCACGCGGGTGACCGTGCGCGCCGACGCCGCGACCGACCCGGCCCTCGGCCCCCGGGACGTGGAGTCGTCGCTGTGGCAGGGCGGCCAGGTGGTCGCGCGGGTGCGGTGCGACGGAGGCCACTTCGCAGCGGTCACGCTGCACACCCCGGCAACCGGGTGAGCACGAACGATCAGTGCAGGATGCGCGCCCAGACGGCCTTGCCCTCGAGCTCCTCACGCACGCCCCACGACTCGCTGACGGCGTCGATCAGGTGCAACCCGCGGCCGCCGGTCGCGTCGACGGCGGAGTCGGTCATCGTCGGCAGCCGGTGCCCACGGTCGAAGACCTCGACCAGCACCGAGTCGCCGGTCGCGTCGAGGGTGACGTCGACCGGCCCGTCCCCTTGGCGGACGGCGTTCGTGACGAGCTCGGAGACGACCAGCAGCACCAGGTCGGCGGAGTCCTCCGGCACCCGCCCGGCGAGCCACCCCGACGCCCACGACCGGGCCAGCGGGACCGACATGGGCTGCGCGGGCAGGGAGCGCTCGACGCGCAGCGTCTCGGTGTCCTGCGTCGGCGGGATCCGGGCGGCCAGGACGGCCACGTCGTCGCCGCGGTTGCCGGCGGGCAGCAGGTCCAGCGCGGTGTCCAGGACCCGGGACGGCCCCGCGGCGGCGGGCAGGGTCTCCAGCAACACCCCGAGGCGGTGGATGCCCTCCTCGATGTCCCAGGTCCGGGTCTCCACCAGGCCGTCGGTGTAGAGCAGCAGGACAGCGTCCGGGGGCAGCTGGGTGCTGCGCTCCTCCCAGCGCTGGCCGATGCCGAGGGGCGGGCCCGTCTCGACCTCCATCTGGTGCAGGTCGATGCCCTCCTCGGTCATGCCCAGGACGACCGGCGGGAGGTGGCCGGCGCACGCGGCGGTCGCGAGGCGCGACCGGACGTCGATCTGGACCACGAGGACCGTGGCCAGCAGGTCGCTGCCCAGCCGGTCGAGGTAGTCGGCAGCCCGGGCGAGGACGCCGGACGGCGGGTGGCCGTCCGAGGTCGCCGCCCGCACCACCGTGCGCAGCTGGCCCATCAGCCCCGCAGCCCGTACGTCGTGGCCCTGCACGTCCCCGACGACCAGGACCATCCCGCCGTCGACGGTGATGGCGTCGAACCAGTCGCCGCCGACGTGCACCCCGGGGTCGCCGGTGCGGTACTGCGCGGCCAGCTCCACGTCGCCGATCCGTAGCGGGATGTCGGGGAGCAGGCTGCGCTGGAAGGCGAGACCGAGGGCTCGCTCCTCGGCCAGCTCACGCTCCAGCTGCTCGTCGAGGCGGCTGCGCTCGATGGCGCGGGCCACGGTGCGCACCAGCACGTCGATCAGGGCGAGGTCGCTGCCGCCCGGTCGCATCGGGGTCGGGTAGTACATCGCGAAGGTGCCGAGGACCCGTCCGCCCACGCCCACGATCGGGGTCGACCAGCAGGCCCGGAGCCCGGCCCGGAGCCCGAGCTCCCGGTAGTCGTCCCACAGGGGGTCGGTCTCGATGTCCTCGACGATCACCTGGCGGCGGCGGTACGCCGCGGTGCCGCAGGAGCCCACCGACGGGCCGATCTCCACCCCGTGGATCGCGTCGTTGTACCAGTCGGGCAGGCTCGGGGCCGCGCCGTGCAGCAGGTGCTTGCCGGACTCGTCGAGCAGCAGGATCGACGCGTAGAGCCGGCCGACGGACACGCGCTCGACCACGCGCAGCAGCGACTCGAGGGCGCGCGGCAGGTCGTGGCCGGCGACCACGCCTGCGAGCAGCTCCAGCTGGGCAGCGAGCAGCAGCGTCTCCCGACCCTCGGCCTCACGGGGGAACTCGGTGCTGAGAGTCATCGCCCGTCGACTGTACGCCCCGACGCACCCCTCGTGCCCACGGTGCGGTTGCCGTCCCGATCCCCGGCCCGGACAGGCAAGTCAGTGCAGCAGGGTCTTCAGCACGACCATGACGACGCCGAAGGCGCCGGCCACCGTCGTCGAGACCAGTCGCTCGGCCAGGGTGAGCTTGCCGTCCTGGCCCATCCGCCAGCCGGCCACGCACAGGATCACGGTGCTGCAGCCCAGGGCGGTCAGCACGGCCGTGTCGAGGTCGGCGCCCAGCAGGCTCATCGAGGAGAGGACGAGCAGCGGCAGCAGGGTCGCGGTCACCATCTCCCAGCCGGTGGCCATCGCCCGCCGCACGTGGGCCCAGGTCGGCCGGTGCCCGCTGTGGATGCGCTCGGCCACCAGGCGCGAGTACCGTTCCGCGACCCAGTAGATGGAGAGCGTGACGAGCACGGCGATGTCGAGCGCGATCGCCGAATCCGGGTGCGCCGACACCATCACCGCGGAGCCCACGATCACCCCGTAGATGCCCGCAGCGGTGCTCTCCTCCGCAGCCGTGCTCTCCTCCGTGGGTGCGGCCATGACTGCGCAGGCTACGAAGTCGGCCCGTCGGCCGGATCCCCCGCTGGGGATGAACCCGGCCCAGCCCATCCCGGGCGGGCGATGTGCGGTTCCGCATGCCGTGCCGACGATGGGCGCCACCCGTTCACCCAGAGAGGCAGGCAGATGGCCAAGCAGGAGAAGGACACCCTCTACGTGATCGCCGCGGCGTACGAGGACGTCGACGCGGCGGTGGCGGACTACGAAGCGGTCAAGGCCCTCTACCGGGAGGTGAAGTCGTCGCACGACTTCGATGCATCCGTCATCGCCAAGGACGCGAACGGCAAGGTCAAGATCGTCAAGAAGCACGAGCAGCCCACGCGGCACGGCGCCGTCAAGGGGCTCGGCTGGGGGCTCGCGGTGGGGGTCGCGGCGGCGCTGTTCCCGCCGGTCGCCATCGGGATCGCCGGCGCCGGAGCCGGAGGAGCGGCGATCGGCGCGGTGGCCGGGCACGCCTCGGGCGGGATGTCCCGTGGCGACCTCAAGGACCTCGGGGAGACCCTGGACGCGGGCCAGGCCGGCCTGATCGTCGTCTACGAGACCAACCTCGCCGACCAGATCGCGGCCAACATCAAGGCGGCCAACCGGATGGTCTCCCGGGCGACCGACATGGCCGCCGACCAGCTCGCCGAGGACATGAAGGCGGCGCAGAAGGCGGAGCAGGAAGGGGCCTCGCAGGCATCCGCCTGATCCGGCCCGCGACGTGTCGCCGGGCGCAGCCCGGCGGCTGCGGCAGAATGCGCGCATGCGACCCGGGCCCCGCATCACCGCACTCTGTCTCGCCGTCCTCGTCATCACCGGTCTCGGCAGCGCTCCCGCGCAGTCCCAGGAGCCGGTGCCGACGACGCTGACCATGACCGCGCGCCCGGTGCACGCCGACCGGGCCACCACGTTGCAGGTCGACCTCGTGCAGGAGACCGACGGCGCCCCGGTCGTCGGCGCGCCGGTGACGGTGGAGCGGCGTACGGACGGCGCCTGGGCGACGGTCGCCACGGTCGTCACCGACGAGGCCGGTCACGCCGAGGTCGAGGCGACCCTGGGGCGCGACGCGTCGGACAACGTGTTCCGGGCGTCGTACCCCGGCGACGCGGCGCACGCCCCCTCGGCCACCGGGCGGGTGGCCGTCGCCCTCGTGCGCCGGGCCAGCCGGGTGCGGATCGTGGGGCCGGACCGGGTGGTCGACGAGCAGCGGGTGACCCTGGAGGTCCGCTGGAGCACGGGCAACGGCACGCCGGTGTCGGGCCGGGTGCGGGTTTTCCGTCGCAACGGCGACCGCCCGTGGCGGCTCGACCGGACCGTCACCACCGACCAGGACGGTCGCGCGCAGCTCTCCAGCAGGCCCCGCACCGACACGCGCTGGCGCGCGGAGGTCAAGCGTTCCGACTGGTACCGCGCGGACACCAGTCCCGTGCACCGGGTCGACAACCTGCCGCCCGGCGTCCCCGTCAGGCTGCCGGCCGCGGCGCCGCGGCCGCGCGTCCACCTCCCTGCCCAGCCGCACGCGGTCGGCGAGGGCCCGAACGTGACCATCACCCGGGTGCCGCAGCGGGTCTGGGACCGGATGACCGGGATCAGCTGGCGGTCCGGCTGCCCGGTCGGCCGTGCCCAGCTCCGCTACGTCCGGATCAACTACTGGGACTACCGCGGCTACCGCCGCCGCGGCGAGCTGGTCGCCAACGCCGACGCCGCCGGCCGGATGGCGGCCGCGCTCTCCGACATGTACGCCGCCAAGCTGCCGCTGCGCTCGCTGTACCTCGTCGACCGCTTCGGCTACTCGAAGCGGGTCAAGGGCGGCAACGACTTCCGCTCGATGGCGGCGGGCAACACCTCGGCGTTCAACTGCCGCGACGTGGTGAACCGGCCGGGCGTCCGCTCCCCGCACTCCTGGGGCCGGTCCCTGGACCTCAACACGTGGGAGAACCCCTACCGGTCGGCGCGTGGTCTGGTCCCGAACTCCTGGTGGCAGTCGCACTCCCACCCACGGGTCGCATGGCGCTCCCGCTCGCACGCGGTCGTGAGGATCATGGTCGCCCACGGGTTGCGCTGGACCTACGGGCTCGGCGACACCCAGCACTTCGACGCCCCCGCGGGCAACGGCCGGTTCATGGCGCGGCCACCGGGCTGCGACGGCGTGTGCGAGTGATCGCCTTCCTGCTCTCCGGACTGGTCCTGGGCGTGCTCGCGCGGGGGCTGCACGGCGGGTCCGACGACCCCGACCTCGCGCTGACGGTCGCCGTGGGGCTCGTCGGCGCCGTGCTCGGCGGCTCCGGCATCAACCTCGTGCTCGGCCGCTCGGCCGGTGACCTCGACGCCTGGAGCCTTGCCAGCGCGTGCGTCGTGTCCTTCGTGGGGCTGGGCCTCTTCGAGGCTCGCGTGGGACGGGCCCGATGACCGCCGAGGGCTGCGTGTTCTGCGGGATCGCCGCGGGTGACGTCGAGGCCGACCGGGTGCTGGAGACCGAGGACCTGGTGGCCTTCCTGGACCGGCGGCCGGTGTTCAAGGGTCATGTGCTGCTGGTGCCGCGCGAGCACGTCGTCACGCTGCCGGACCTGCCGGCCGCGCTGCGGGACCCGTTCCTCGCCGCCGGCCAGCGACTGGCCACCGCCATGGTCGAGGCGCTGGGCGCCCAGGGGTCGTTCGTCGCGATGAACAACACCGTCAGCCAGTCCGTGCCCCACCTGCACCTGCACGTCGTGCCGCGCACCAAGGGGGACGGCCTGCGCGGGTTCTTCTGGCCCCGGCACACGTACGCCGACGACGCCGAGCGGGCGGAGTACGCCGCCCGTCTGCGTGGGGCGCTGGACCGGTAGTCCGCGACCTCCGCGGCCGGACGGGCGCTCCCGGCCGCCGCCGTGGCGAGCAGCAGGCCTCGGCGTACCGACCCGGGACCGCCCTCTACAGTGTGGGGCGCTGAGCCACCCCCACCGAGTCGAGGAGTCATCATGGGCCGTTTTGACGGGCGCGTCGCTGTCGTCACGGGAGCCGCACGCGGCATCGGGTTCGGGACCGCCACCCGGTTCGCCGAGGAGGGTGCCTCGGTCGCGATCATCGACCTCGACGAGTCCGCGGCGGCCGAGTCGGCCGGCCGGCTCCCGCTGACCGACGGCGCCAGGGCGATCGGCATCGGCTGCGACGTGAGCAACGCGGAGTCCGTCGACGCCGCGGTCGCGCGGGTCGTGGACGAGCTCGGCGGCATCCACATCCTCGTCAACAACGCCGGCATCACCCGCGACAACCTGCTCTTCAAGATGACCGAGGACGACTGGGACCTGGTCATGAACGTCCACCTCAAGGGTGCGTTCCTGATGACCAGGGCCGCCCAGAAGCACTTCGTGGAGCAGAAGTACGGCAAGATCCTCAACCTCTCCAGCGTCTCCGCGCTGGGCAACCGCGGCCAGGCCAACTACTCCGCGGCGAAGATGGGCGTCCAGGGGTTCACCCGCACCCTGGGCATCGAGCTCGGCCCGTTCGGCATCAACGCCAACGCGATCGCGCCGGGCTTCATCGCCACCGAGATGACCGACGCCACCGCGGCGCGGCTGAAGATGGACGTCGAGGAGTTCCGCCGGCTCAACGCGGAGGCGAACCCGGTCCGCCGGGTCGGGTTCCCCGAGGACATCGCGGCCGCAGCGGCGTTCCTGTGCAGCGACGAGGCGTCGTACATCACCGGCCAGACGCTGTACGTCGACGGCGGCGCCAAGCTCGGCTGACGGCTGTTCGCGCCCCCAGATTGGGGGAGGGGCTCTTCCTCGCGGCGCGAAGTTCTGGTTAGCCTGCCGGGTCGCCGAAGGCGGCCGGCCCGGGTACGCCGAGTCCTGCCCGCCCGGGCCGCCCCGGAGCACCGAGGGCGGGAGCGGGGGACCCACAGGTCCCACCGCCGCACCTCGGATGCGGCTCGGGGTGAAGCCGGCGCCTCTCGGGCGGGCCCGGCGGAGGACTTTCCACCTCCAACCCGACAGCTGACCTCGCAGGCGTAGGAAAGGCCCGTCCCATGTCCGCACGCCTGCGCGCCCTCGTCGCGCTGCCCGCACTCCTGCTCGGCCTGCTCACGGCCCTCGTCGCCACCAGCGTCGTCACGGCGCCGGCGGCCGACGCCGCCACCCGCAACCAGCGGGTGCTGCACGCCCGCACCATCGCCCTCCACCAGCTCGGCGACCCCTACCGGTACGGCGCCGCCGGGCCGCGGGCCTTCGACTGCTCGGGGCTCGTCTACTACAGCTACCGACGCGCCGGGTTCGCCGTGCCCCGCACCTCCCGGGCCCAGGCCGGGCACGCCCGCCACATCCGCAGGTCCCACCTGCGCCCCGGTGACTTCCTCTTCTTCACCGGCAGCGGCGGGGTCTACCACGTGGGGATCTTCCTGCGCCGGGCGCACGGCCACGTGGTGATGGTGCACTCGCCGCGCCCAGGTCAGCGGGTCCGGCGCGAGGTCCCGTGGACCAGCCACTGGTTCGCGGGCACCCTGCGCGGCCGGTGAGCGGTGGTCGGCTGCTAGCGTCCCGGACCGTCCGGCGCGGGCGCGCCTCCCCTCGGGGGGCGCCGTTCCCCGGCACACTTGAAGTCGACCAGTTCACTAGACGAACGGAGCCCATCGTGCGCCGTGCCCCCCTGCCCGCTGTCCTGATCGCCGCCAGCCTCGTGCTCGCCGGCTGTGGTGGTGGAGACGACGACGCTCCCTCCTCGGACAGCTCGCCGGCCGCGCAGAAGGTCGCCGGCGGCTCCACGCTGGACTCCACGTGGCCGCTGACCGGCCTGCCGGTCTCGGGCGATCAGAGCGCCTCCCAGGACCACCCGGTGCTGGTGACCAAGATGGACAACACCTACTCCAGCGCGCCCCAGATCGGCCTCTCCAAGGCGGACATGGTGGTCGAGGAGCTCGTGGAGGGCGGCCTGACCCGGCTCGCGGCGTTCTATTACTCGCAGGTCCCCGGAGACGTCGGCCCGGTGCGCTCGATGCGGGCCAGCGACATCGGCATCGTCTCGCCGGTCGACGCCGACGTGGTGACCAGCGGCGCGGCGGGCAAGACGATCGCGCGGATCAAGGGCGCCGGCATCACCTTCTTCCAGGAGGGTGCCAAGGGCTTCCACCGCGACTCCGGCCGCACCGCGCCGTACAACCTGATGGCGAACCTCGGGGAGGTCGCCTCGGTCATCAAGCAGGACGAGGCCCGGCCCGACGACTACCTGCCCTGGGGCGACGAGAAGGACATGCCCAAGGGCGTGCCCGCGAGCACCGTCGCCGCGTCGTTCTCGGGCGGGCACACCACCAACTGGACCTACCGCGACGGCGGCTACGTCAACGAGAACACCTACGCCGCCGACGGCGACGAGTTCCCGGCCGACACCGTGCTGGTGCTGCGGGTGCAGGTCGGTGACGCGGGCTACCTGGACCCCGCCGGCAACCACGTCCCCGAGACGAAGTTCACCGGCAAGGGCGCGGCGATGCTCTTCCACGACGGCCGGATGGTGCGAGGCACCTGGTCCAAGGACGACCTCGGCTCGCCGATCGAGCTCTCCACCAAGGGCGGCGACCTGACGGTCCCGGCCGGTCACACCTGGATCGAGCTGGTGCCGGCCTCCGGTGGGAACGTCACCTTCAAGAAGTAGCCGTCACTCGCTGCCGGGCAGCTCGACGCCGGTGTCGGCGAGGGTCTGGAAGCCCGCGAGGATGAACCCGATCGCCGTCTCGACCCTGGTCGCGGCGGCGATCGGGTCCTCGGCGCTGGAGACCGACTCGCCGGCCGACGACATCGCCCCGAAGAAGATCCGGGCGAACGTCTGGATCATGTCCTCGTCGAGCTCCCACGTGCCGGCGCTGAGCACGGCGCGCACGATCTCGAGGACGTTGGCGAACGTCGAGCGCTCCTCCTGCTCCCGGTAGCGCTCGTAGCCGAGCACCGAGGGGCCGTCCTGGATCACGATCCGGCGGTAGCGCGGCTCCTGGACCTCGGTGAGGAACGCCCGCAGGCCGGCGCGCGCCTTCTCCCACGGGTCGCGGTGCCCGCGCAGGGACTTCTGGATCGTCCGCGACGCGTCGGCCTCCACGCGCTCGAACACCGCCTCGAAGAGCGCCTGCTTGCCGCTGAAGTGGTGGTAGAGCGCCCCCTTGGTGACCTGGGCGCCCGCGACGATCGCGTCGAGGGAGGTGGAGGCGTAGCCGTTGGCCGTGAAGAGCTCCTCGGCGACGTCGACGAGCGCCCGCTTGGTGGAGGCGGAGTACTGCTGGCGCCGACTCGCCCCCGCGACGCCGGGGACCTTGGGGACGAGCTTGGAGACCGAGGACTTGCTCATCCGCGCAGTGTAAGGACCGGGGAGGGGAGGGGGTGACTGGCCTCACCGCGCGCCGCTTTGCATACCGTCGGTACGTCACCGTACTCTGAGTACGTACCAACGGTATGTAGGTGACACGCAAGGAGCCGACCATGACCTGGAAGTCCTTCCACCGCCGCGGAGAGATCCTCCGCACCGTCATCGAGACCGCCGACCGCCGCCGGGACGGACTCCTCCCCATGGACGTCGACGGGGTCGTGGAGACCTTCGGTGACGAGATGTCGCTGCTCGGTGCGCTGCAGCTGCGCTGGCACACCCGCCTCGCCGGACGGATCGAGCGCGAGCTGATGGACCAGCCGATGGACCTCGAGCGGGCGGTCGTGGCCGCCTGGCAGGGGACCGCGGAGGAGATGCCCGGCGTGCGCGCGGTCGTGGACCACTACCGCGCCGAGCCGCTCGACGCGCGGATGGCCGAGATGATGGCCCGGGCGACCGCCAAGGAGCACGTCCTGCTCGCCGTGATGGCCGGACGGGTCAGTGCGCAGGACGCGACCGCCGTCCGGGTGGGCGAGACCATCGAGCACGAGGCGCGCGCCACCCGTCGTCCCACCTCCGGCCCGGCCGAGCCCGCGGCGCCGGGACTGCTCGACCGGATCAAGGCCGCGCTCGCCGCCTGACCCCCGGCCCGTCGGCGTGGCCGACCGGCCACCCGTGGGCGATGATGGGGGCATGACCGAGGTGCGGGCCGGCATGCTGCTGGTGGCCACGCCTGCGCTCCTCGACCCCAACTTCGCCGACACCGTCGTGCTGCTGCTCGACGTCGACGACAACGGCGCCCTCGGCGTGGTCCTCAACCGGCCCTCGATCGTCCCGGTCGCCGAGGTGCTCGGCGACTGGGGCGACGTGGTCGCCGAGCCGGAGGTGCTCTTCCACGGCGGCCCGGTCAGCACCGAGGGGGCGCTCGCGATCGGCTGGCTGCGCACCGAGGACGACGTGCCGGTCGGGTTCCGCGAGGTCGCGGGGCAGCTCGGCCTGGTCGACCTCGACACCCCGCTGGAGCTGCTCGACGGGTCGCTGGAGGGGATGCGGATCTTCGCCGGGTACGCCGGCTGGGGCGCCGGCCAGCTCGACGCCGAGGTCGAGGAGGGCAGCTGGTACGTCGTACCCTCCCAGCCGCGCGACGCGTTCCGGATCGACCCGGCGGACCTGTGGCGCGACGTGCTGCGCCGGCAGCCCGGCGAGCTCGCGTGGCACTCCACACGTCCGGTCGACCCTGAGCTCAACTGACCCGGACCTGAACTAGAGTGGGGCCTTGTGACCACCATCGGATTCTCGACAGAGACAGACGTCCGTGAGGACCGACGTACCGTCCCGACCGATGAGGGGGACCATGAGCGGTTCTCGCACTTCGTCGACAAGGACAAGCTGACCGAGGCCATGGTCATGGGCACGCCCGTCGTGGCCCTGTGCGGCAAGGTGTGGGTGCCCAGCCGAGCCCCGGAGAAGTACCCGGTCTGCCCGGAGTGCAAGGAGGTCTGGGAGTCCATGCGCGACGACGCGGGCGAGGGTGACGAGTGACGGGACGGCCCCACCAGGACCCCGCCCACCCCAGCTCCACCGCGCAGGACCAGCTCGAGATCGACCCCGCCCTCCCGCCCGCGTATCCCGACCGTGCGGCGTGGGGGACGGCTCCGTCGCTGCGCGCGTGGCAGGCGGCGGCGATGCACAAGTACTTCGCCGAGCAGCCCCGTGACTTCCTCGCCGTGGCGACCCCGGGCGCCGGCAAGACGACGTTCGCGCTGACGGTGGCCGCGGAGCTGCTCGGCCGGCGGATCGTCGACCGGGTCACGATCGTGGCGCCCACCGAGCACCTGAAGGTGCAGTGGGCCGAGGCGGCGGCCCGGGCCGGCATCCCCATCGACCCGACGTACTCCGCCGGCAAGGGCAGGACGTCGAAGGACTACGTCGGCATCGCGGTCACCTACGCCGGTGTCGCGGTCAACCCGCTGGCGATGCGGATCCGCACCGAGAACTTCAAGACCCTGGTCATCCTCGACGAGGTGCACCACGCGGGCGACGCGCTCTCGTGGGGCGACGGGGTGCGCGAGGCGTTCGAGCCGGCGGCGCGCCGGCTCGCGCTGACCGGCACGCCGTTCCGCTCCGACGTGAACCCGATCCCGTTCGTGACCTACGCGCCCGGCGAGGACGGCATCCCGCGCTCGGTGGCCGACTACGCCTACGGCTACGCGCACGCGCTGGCCGACCACGTCGTGCGCCCGGTGCTGTTCATGGCCTACTCGGGCGAGATGCAGTGGCGGACCCGCGCCGGCGACGAGATCGCCGCCCGGCTCGGTGAGCCGCTGACCAAGGACATGACCGCGCAGGCGCTGCGCACCGCGCTGGACCCCACCGGCTCGTGGATGCCGTCGGTGCTCGCGGCCGCCGACAAGCGGCTCTCGGAGGTGCGCCGGCACGTCCCCGACGCCGGTGGGCTGGTGATCGCCAGCGACCAGGAGTCCGCACGCGCCTACGCCAAGCTGCTGCGCCAGATCAGCGGCGAGGCGCCCACGGTCGTGCTCTCCGACGAGAAGGCGTCGTCGAAGAAGATCGCGACGTTCAGCGAGGGCGAGCAGCGCTGGATGGTGGCGGTCCGGATGGTCTCCGAGGGCGTCGACGTGCCGCGGCTCGCGGTCGGCGTCTACGCCACGACGTACTCCACCCCGCTCTTCTTCGCCCAGGCGGTCGGGCGCTTCGTCCGCGCCCGCAAGCGCGGGGAGACCGCGTCGGTCTTCCTGCCGTCGGTGCCGACGCTGCTCGGCCACGCCTCGGAGATGGAGGTCCAGCGCGACCACGTGCTCGGCAAGAAGATCACCGACGAGGCAGACATCTTCGCCGCCGAGGACGCCCTGATGGCGCAGGCGAACGCGGCGGAGAACGCGTCTGCGGAGCTGGAGCTCTCCTTCGAGGCGATCGGGTCGCAGGCGACGTTCGACCGGGTGCTCTACGACGGTGGCGAGTTCGGCCACTCCGGCGAGGTGCACGTGGGGTCGGAGGAGGAGATGGACTTCCTCGGCATCCCCGGCCTGCTCGAGCCCGACCAGGTGCGCGAGCTGCTGCACTCCCGGCAGAGCGAGCGGGCCCGCAAGCAGAAGAGCGCCGCTCCCACGACGGAGCCCGACACGGTGGCCCAGCTGTCCACGCACGAGCAGCTCGCGGTGCTGCGCCGCGAGCTCAACGGGCTGGTCGCGGCCTGGCACCACCGCACCGGACAGGCGCACGGCATCACCCACGCGGCGCTGCGCAAGGAGTGCGGCGGGCCGGCGGCCGCGGTGGCCACGGCCGACCAGCTGCACGCGCGCATCGACCGGCTGCGCGAGTGGGCCTCCCGCAAGTCGTCCTGAGCGCGTCCGGTCGCGCGTCCGGCACGGGCTCGGCCCGGATCTACACTCGGCACATGCCGGCCGAGACCTCCCAGACGCTCGACCGCGGGCTGCGGGTGCTCGACGTCCTGGCCGGCGCCCCCGGCGGGCTCACGGTCACCGAGCTGTCGGCCCGGCTGGCGGTGAACCGGACCGTGGTCTACCGCCTGGTCAGCACCCTCGAGCAGCACGCGCTGGTCCGCAAGGACGGGCGCGGCCGGCTCCACGTCGGCCTGGGCGTCCTGCACCTCGCCTCGGCGGTCCAGCCGGTGCTGCGCGACCTCGCGGTGCCCGTGCTTCGCGACCTCGCCGAGCAGGTCGGCTGCACGGCCCACCTCACCGTGGCCGACGGCGAGGAGGCGCTCGCGCTGGCGGTCGTCGAGCCCTCGTGGACCGACTTCCACGTGAGCTACCGGGTCGGCGCCCGGCACCCGCTGCAGCAGGGGGCGGCCGGCAAGGCGATCCTGCTGGGTCGGACCGCCGCCGCGGACCACCCCTACGAGGTGACCGAGGGCGAGCTCCAGCCCGGCGCGCGCGGACTCGCCGCGCCGGTCCGCGGCGTCGAGGGGCTCGAGGCCAGCGTCGGCATCGTCACGCTCGGGCAGCTGGACGTCGCGGCCATCGGACCGGTCGTCGCCGCGGCCGCCGCCCGGGTCGCCTCCCGCCTGCAGTAGCCCGACGATCGGCTACCGGGCGGCTGCCTCCCGCGCCAGCGGCAGCACCCGGTAGGGCACCTGGGTGGCGAGCGCGATGACCGTCGAGCTGCGCACGATCGCCGGGTCCTTGAGCACCAGGTCGATCACCCGCTGCAGGTCGGTGTTGGAGCGGGCGACGACGCGCGCCCACATGTCGCCGGCGCCGGTGATGGTGTGCGCTTCGAGCACCTCCGGGATCGCGGCCAGGTGCCGCCCGACCGTGTCGTGGCCGCCGTGGTCGGCGGTGTCCTGGCGGATCTCGAGGGTGAGGAACGCCGTCACCGGGTAGCCCAGCGCGTCGGGGGAGAGCTCTGGCCCCCAGCCGGTGATCACGCCCCGCTCCACCAGCTTGTCGAGCCGCGCCTGGACGGTGCCGCGGGCGACCGAGAGCCGGCGGGACGCCTCGAGCACCCCGATCCGCGCGTCCTGCGCGAAGAGATCGATCAATCTGCGGTCGAGATCGTCCACCGATCGCTCCTTGCTGGACAAGTTGCACACTGTTTCGTCGTACTGTTGCACACTCTGTGCGCCGTCGACAGGCTGTGCCCATGACTTCCACGGAATCGATGCGCGTCCCCGTCGACCAGGCGTCCACCGGCGGCGCCCTCACCACCGACGAGCTGAAGGCCGACCTGACCCTCGAGCAGCTCCAGCAGCTGGTCGGCCTGGTGCAGTACGACGAGGACAACGACGTCTTCCCGGTCACCGGGTGGGACTCCATCGTCTTCGTCGTGGGCAACGCGACCCAGACCGCGCACTACTACCAGTCCGCGTGGGGCATGCAGCTCGAGGCGTACTCCGGCCCCGAGAACGGCAACCGCGACCACAAGTCCTTCGTGCTCCGCTCCGGCTCGATCCGCTTCGTCATCAACGGCGCGGTCGACCCGGACAGCCCGCTGGTGGAGCACCACCGCAAGCACGGCGACGGCGTCGTCGACATCGCCCTCGAGGTCCCCGACGTCGACAAGTGCATCGCCCAGGCGCGTCGCGCCGGCGCCACCGTGCTGCGCGAGCCGGAGGACGTCACCGACGAGCACGGCACCGTGCGCATCGCCGCGATCGCGACGTACGGCGAGACCCGGCACACGCTGGTCGACCGGTCCCGGTACGACGGCCCGTACCTCCCCGGCTACGTGCCCGCCGAGAGCTCCTGGGTGAAGCGCGAGGGCGAGCCCAAGCGGCTCTTCCAGGCCCTCGACCACATCGTCGGCAACGTCGAGCTCGGCCACATGGACGAGTGGGTGGAGTTCTACAACAAGGTCATGGGCTTCGTGAACATGGCGGAGTTCATCGGCGACGACATCGCCACCGACTACTCGGCGCTGATGTCGAAGGTGGTCGCCAACGGCAACCACCGGGTGAAGTTCCCGCTCAACGAGCCGGCGATCGCGAAGAAGAAGTCGCAGATCGACGAGTACCTCGAGTTCTACCGCGGCGCCGGCGCCCAGCACCTCGCGCTCGCCACCGGCGACATCCTCGCGACCGTCGACGCCCTGCGCGCCAACGGCGTGGAGTTCCTCGACACCCCCGACTCCTACTACGAGGACCCCGAGCTGCGCTCGCGGATCGGCGAGGTGCGGGTCCCGATCGAGGAGCTGCAGAAGCGCAAGATCCTCGTCGACCGCGACGAGGACGGGTACCTGCTGCAGATCTTCACCAAGCCCCTCGGCGACCGCCCGACGGTCTTCTTCGAGCTGATCGAGCGGCACGGCTCGCTGGGCTTCGGCAAGGGCAACTTCAAGGCGCTCTTCGAGGCGATCGAGCGCGAGCAGGACAAGCGCGGCAACCTCTGAGGCGCCGCTCCCGCCGCTTGTAACGCGGTGTCCACGTCGCTGGCGCGGTGCTGCAACACCGCACCAGGACCGTGGACACCGCGTTACATGTTCTGGAGGGTCAGCCCAGGTCGCCGACCAGCTCCGCCTCGGCCTCGTCCCGGCTGTGCGGCTCGGCGGCCTCGCCACCCAGCGCGCGGGCGATGGTGGGGCTGCCCACCGCGACGATGACCACGCCGACGGCGACCGCGGCCGCGCCGAACCAGAACGGCGCGTGCAGGTCGACGTGCTCGGCCAGCTTGAGGGCGACGTAGGGGCCGACCGCACCGCCGGTGAAGCGGACGAAGGAGTACGCCGCGGACGCGACCGGCCGCTCGACCGGCGCCGCGTGCATGACCGCCTCGGTGACCAGCGTGTTGGTGATGCCGAGGAAGGCGCCGGCCACGACGATGCAGGTGGCGATCACCGGCTCGTGCTCGGCGAAGACCGCCATCACGGCGAGGTCGAGGGCGAAGCCCGCCAGCACCGCGGTGAGGCTGGGCAGCGTGCCGAACGCCCGCTGCAGCCGCGGGGCGACCACCACGGAGGTGATGGCCAGCAGCAGGCCCCAGCCGAAGAAGGTCCAGCCGATCTGCATGATGTCGAAGCTCGGCAGCGCGAAGGGACCGGCGGCCATGAGCGTGAAGAAGCCGAGGTTGTAGAAGATCGCGACCAGGGCGAGCAGCAGCAGCGCCGGGTGGCGCAGCGCCCGGAACGGGTCGGCCAGCGACGTACGCCGTCCCTGCGGAGGAGTGGTCGGCAGGAAGAACGCGGTCGCGACCAGTGCGATCGTCATCAGCACGGCCACGCCGAAGAACGGGCCACGCCACGACTGCTCACCGAGCAGGCCTCCGACGAGCGGACCGGAGGCGATGCCCAGCCCCAGGGCCGCCTCGAACAGGATGATCGCCTGCGCGACGGATCCCCTCGAGGAGCTGACGATGGTGGCGAGGGCGGTCGCGACGAAGAGCGCGTTGCCGAGGCCCCAGCCGGCCCGGAAGCCGATCACCGCGCCGACGCTGCTCGAGGAGCCGGCCAGCGCGGAGAACACGATGATCAGCACGAGGCCGGAGAGCAGGGTGCGCTTCGGTCCGATGCGGCTCGAGACGACGCCGGTGACCAGCATCGCGATGCCCATGATCGCCATGTAGCTGGTGAACAGCAGGGACACCTGGCTGGGCGTCGCCTCCAGCTTGACGGCGATCTCCTTGAGGATCGGGTCCACCAGGCCGATGCCCATAAACGCGATGACGCACGCGAAGGCGACGGCCCAGACCGCGCGGGGCTGCTTGAGGAACGAGCCGGTGGGCTCGCTGGTGGTGCTGGTGGAGGTCACAGGGTGCCTTTCTCGGTGTCGGGTGCTTCGCCGAGGACGTCGCGGAGCACGGCGACGGCGGTGGCGAGGTCCTCGGCGGTGTGCTCGTGGTGGTCGGCCAGGCGCGCCGCGACGAGCTCGCCGTTCATGCGGCGGACCCGGTCCAGCTCGCGCCGGCCGTCCTCGGTCAGCGTGACCACGCTGCCGCGTGCGTCGGCGGGGTTGGGCTGCTTGTCGACCCAGCCCCGCTCGACGAGGCCGGCGACGGCGCCGGACATCGTGGGCTGGGAGCTGCGGTCGGCGGCGGCGAGCTGGGTGATGCCCAACGGGCCGTACTCGTCGAGGAGCGACAGCACCCGGATGCCGGCGGGCTGCTCGAGGGCCCGGCGTACGGCACGCACGAGGCGGGCGGCGTACACGACGAGATCGCTGCTGAGCTCCTGGAGCCGGGGGTCGGTGGTCACGTTCCACACATTACATCGGAAACCTATGTAAGTGAACGTGATCCCGCGCACGCAGCCCCGCTGCGCCGTGCCTCCCGGTGCGGCATGATCGCGGCGTGGCGACGTACATCGCGTTCCTGAGGGCGATCAACCTCGGGGCGAAGCGCAAGTTCCCGAAGGATGCGATCCGGGCGGCGGTCGAGGCGGCCGGCGGCACACGCGTGGAGACCTACATCAACACCGGCAACGTGCGGCTGGACTCCTCGATGCGCTCGCGCGCCCGGCTGGAGGCGGCCCTGGAGCAGGCCTTCCTCGAGGACCGCGGCTTCGAGGTGCCGACGATCGTGTTCACGCCCACCGAACTTCGCGAGATCGCCGAGGACGCCAAGCGGTTCGCCGACGGCCACGACGGGCGGCACTACGTGTCGCTGCTCAAGGAGGAGCCGACGGCCGCGGCCGTGGCGAAGCTCGAGGCCGCCGGAGCGGCGGGGGAGGTGGCGCGGGTGGGCGGCCGTGCGGTGCACCTGCTGCTGGGCGCCGAGTACCACACGGCGACGCTGACCAACACGATCGTCGAGAAGCACCTGGGCGTCGCCACCAACCGCAACCTCACCGTGGTCGCCACCCTCGCCGAGCGCTGGGGCGGCTGATCACGCCTCGGTGAACATCTCGTGTCGGTCACGGCGTGGTTCTTCCCGTCGAACGGGGCCACCGGGTAGAACTGTCCGGCTCACCCGTCGATCCCTCGGAGGACTTCCGCATGCCCCAGCCCACCCCCTCGCGCCGCGCCCTGCTCACCGGAGGTGCCGCGCTCGCGGCGGCCGGGTACGTCGCGGAGCCCGCCCTCGCCGATGCGCGTGACGCTCGCCTGGACCGGCACTACGGCCCGCACAGCAAGCACGTCCGGCTCACCGTCCTGGGCACCACCGACCTGCACGGTCACGTCTACAACTGGGACTACTTCAAGAACGCGGAGTACGACGACAAGGCGCAGAACGACGTCGGCCTGGCCAAGGCCGCGACCCTGATCAAGGCGATGCGCAAGGAGCGCAAGGGCGAGCCGATCCTGACCCTCGACGCCGGTGACACGATCCAGGGCACCCCGCTGGCGTACTACTACGCGAAGATCGACCCGATCACCGGCGGCGCCGTGCACCCGATGGCCCGCGCCATGAACCTGGTCGGGTACGACGCCGCAGCGCTCGGCAACCACGAGTTCAACTACGGCATCGACACCCTGCGCGCGTTCGAGTCGCAGCTGGACTTCCCGCTGCTCGGCGCCAACGCCGTGGACCACGCCAAGCCGCACCGGCCGGTCTTCCGCCCGTACGTCATCAAGAAGTTCAAGGTCGGCGAGGGGCGCGTCCTCAAGGTCGGCATCCTCGGCCTGACCAACCCGGGCATCGCGATCTGGGACAAGGCCAACGTCGAGGGCAAGATGGAGTTCCCCGGCCTGGTCGAGACCGCCAAGAAGTGGGTCCCGGAGATGAAGGAGAAGGGCTGCGACCTGGTCATCGTCTCGGCCCACTCGGGCGCGGACACCTCCTCGTCGTACGGCGACGCGCTGCCGTACCCGGAGAACGCCGCGTCGCTGGTGGCCGAGGAGGTCCCGCACGTCGACGCGATCCTCGTCGGGCACGCCCACGTCGAGATCCCGCAGCGCTTCGTCCGCAACAAGCACACCGACCAGCAGGTGTTGATCTGCGAGCCGTACTACTGGGGCATGCGCGTGGCCGTCATGGACCTCGTGGTCAAGGAGGTCTACACCCGCCACGGCCGCCAGAAGTGGGCGCTGGTGGCGACCGGCTCCCAGCTGCTGAACTCCAACACCGTCGACGCCGACCCCAAGGTCGCCGCCGCGGTCCAGGGCCAGCACGACACGGTCATCGACTACGTGAACTCGGTCATCGGCCAGTGCACCGAGGAACTGCCCGCGGAGCGCGCCAGGGTCGAGGACGTCCCGATCATCGACTTCATCAACTACGTCCAGGCCGGGGCGGTGAAGGCCGGGCTCACCGGCGCCGACGCAGCCCTGCCGGTGCTGTCGATCGCCGCCCCGTTCAGCAAGGACGCCGTGTTCCCGAAGGGGGACATCACGGTCCGCGACGTCGCCGGTCTCTACGTCTTCGACAACACGCTGCTCGGCGTGAAGGTCAGCGGCAAGGACATCCGCGACTACCTCGAGTTCTCGGCGCGCTACTTCAAGCAGGTGTCGGGGACCGGGCCCTTCGCGATCTCCGACCTGACGAACGCAGTCACCCCGACCGCCCCCAACGGCACGCCGGACTACAACTACGACTGCATCGCCGGTCTCGACGCGCGGCTGACCTACGACATCGACGTCGCGCAGCCGGCCGGCTCGCGGATCAAGAACCTCGCGTACGACGGTGCGCCGGTCACCGACGAGCTGCAGTTCGTGCTGGCGGTCAACAACTACCGCCAGTCCGGTGGCGGCGGCTTTCCGGCCGTCTCCACCGCGCCGGTCGTCTACAACCGGCAGAACGAGATCCGCCAGCTGCTCATCGACTGGGTCACCGCCAACGGTGTCATCGACCCGACCACGTTCGCCTCCGTGGACTGGAAGCTGGTCTCGAACGGGCAGGACATCACGATCACGAGCTGAGCTCGGCTCAATTGACCTCGCTTGTAACGCGGTGTCCACGTCGCCAGTGCGGTGCTGCAGCACTGGTTCAGTGACGTGGACACCGCGTTACATGTTCCGGAGGGAGAGCCCCTACCGTCCACAGAGGGAGCTCCGGACCGGGCGGTCCACAGGCAGGGCCGAGGAGGGGATGGCGCCTCCGGTCACGGGCCGACGCTGGGCGCATGCATCCACGCGACGTCGCAGCCTTCGCCCGTCACGGCAACCTCCTCACCCGCAAGCAGGCTCTCGAGGCCGGGGTGAGCATCGAGCAGATCGACGCCCACGTCCGCTCCGGGCGCTGGGTGGCGGTCCGTCGATCGGTCTACGCCCTGAGGGAGTTCTGGGACGCTCTGGACGAGTGGCAGGGCCGGCCGTTGTACGTCGCTCGCGCGGCCAGTGCCGCGATGAGGAAGCCGCACGTGATGAGCCACGACTCGGCGGCCCTGGAGCTCGGCCTGGAGCTGCTCGCCCCGCAGCGCTCGCTGGTGCACGTCACGAGGCCGGGCGTCCTGGGCACTCGAACCGAGCACGGCGTCAAGCACCACAAGGCGCCGTACCGGCCCGAGCAGGTCGTGGAGGTCGACGGCAGGCGGGTCCTCGACATGGCACGCACGGTGGCGGACATCTCGCGCGACCGCGGCCTGGACGCAGGAGTCGTGACGGCTGACGCGGCCATGCGTGCGGGCGTGACCCGCGCCGAGCTGCGGGTGGCGCTGGAGCCGATGCGCAACTGGCCGAACGTGACGATCGGCCGCGAGGTCGCGGACCTGGCCGACCCAGGCGCCGAGAACGGCGGCGAGTCCCTTGCCCGAATGCTCGTCACCGAGCTCGGGCAGGGCCGCCCGCAGACGCAGTTCGGGCTGACCGACGGGCGGCGTGAGGTGTGGTGCGACCTGCGACTCGGGCGACACATCTTCGAGTTCGACGGCTGGCTGAAGTACCGGCTCGCGCAGCAGGGAGGCTTTGCGCGGGTGAGCCCGGAGCAGGCCCTGCGGGAGGAGAAGCAGCGCCAGGACTTCATCTGCGGCTTCAAGCTCGGGGTCTCGCGGATCGTGCCGGAGGATCTCCGAGGAGGGGCCAGGGAGCGCGCGCGAGCGCGGTTGCTGCGTGAGTACCTCGACACCACCGCGCGGTTCGGGACCTCGATCGCGGACCTCGAGCCCTTCCTGATCCAGCGAACCCGCCGGCGCGCCAGCTGACTCACCTGTAACGCGGTGCCCCCGGCACTGGTGCGGTGCTGCAACGCCGTCCCAGTGCTGTGGACACCGCGTTACAAGTGCCGGCCCGCCTCACTCCCCGCGGAACACCGGCTTCCGCCGCTCCCCGAACGCCCGCATCCCCTCGGCCACGTCGGCGGTCCGGAGCAGCACCGTCTGACCCGTGCGCTCCCGCTCCAGGGCCCCCTCGAGCTGGTGGAGCGTGGCCGCGTTGACCGCCTTCTTGGCGGCGGCGAGGGCCAGCGGGGGACCGGCAGCGAGCCGGCCGACCAGGGTCGAGACCAGGTCGGCGAAGGAGTCGTCGGGCGCGAGGTGGCTGACCAGCCCGGCGTCGTACGCCTCGCGGGCGCTGAGCGGCTCGGCCAGCAGCGCCATCCGCATGGCGCGCGCCCGTCCGATCGAGGCGGCCACGGTCGCGGTGGCGCCACCGTCGGGCATCAGCCCGATCCGGGCGAACGCCAGCAGGAAGCTCGCGGACTCGGTGGCGACGACGACGTCGGCGGCGAGCGCGGCGGAGCAGCCCACGCCGGCGGCCACGCCGTTGACCGCGGCGAGGACCGGCTTGTCGAGACGGGTGATGGCCCGGACGATCCGGTTGGCCCGGTCCAGCGCCGAGACGTCGAAGTGCTCGTGCGCGTCGACGCCGGAGATGTCGGCGCCGGCGCTGAAGGCCGCTCCGGTGCCGGTCAGCACCACCACGCGCACGTCGTCGCGCGCAGTCGCCTCCTCGAGCAGGTCGGCCAGCTCGTCGGCCAGCGCCGCGGACAGCGCGTTGAAGGCCTCCGGCCGGTTGAGGGTCAGCCACAGCGCGCCGCCCTCGACGCGCACCTCGAGCTCAGCCAACGGTGACGCCCGCGTCCCGCATCGCCACCAGGGCGGCTTCGGTGGTCTCGGGCGCCACGCCCGCGCAGAGCCGCGTGAGCACGCGCGTCTCGAAGCCGTTCGCGACGGCGTCCAGCGCCGTCGCGCGGACGCAGTGGTCCGTGGCGAGCCCGCACACGTCCACGTGCGTGACGTCGTGCCGGCGCAGCCAGTCGGCCAGCCCGGCCCCGGTGTCGGTGTGCCCCTCGAAGCCGGAGTACGCCGCCGCGTGGTCGCCCTTGAGGAAGATCGCGTCGAACGGCTGGGGATCGAGGTTGGGGTGGAACGCCTCGCCGTCCGTGCCGACCTTGCAGTGCACCGGCCACGACTCCACGTAGTCGGGGTCGCGCGACCAGTGCGCCCCGGGGTCGATGTGGTGGTCCTTGGTCGCGACCACGTGGGCGTAGTCGGGTGCCTTCGGGTCCTTGGTGACCCAGTGGTGCAGGATCTCGGCGATGTCGTGGGCGACCTGCGCGCCGCCCGCGACCGGCAGCGAGCCGCCCTCGCAGAAGTCGTTCTGCACGTCGACGACGATCAGTGCGCGCTTCACCATGGCCCGAGCCTAGGGTCGGCGCGGCAACCAGTCGATGACGTCACGCACGACCGTGTCCCACAGCCCCCACTCGTGGGTGCCCGGACGGAAGTCCGTGGTGACGTCGGCGCCGACCTCCTGAGCGCGCGCGACGAAGCGCTCGTTGAGCGGGAAGAGCGGGTCGTCGTAGCCACAGGACACGTGCATGGGCGGCAGGTCGGCCACCGGGGCCCGGTCCAGGAGGGCGAACAGGTCGTCCGCGGGGCCGGGGACGCCGCCGAAGACCTGCTCGAAGAGGGGCGCGCGCTCCGGGCCCTGCGCCATGGTCGCGATGTCGAGCGCGCCCGACAGCGAGGCGGCCGCGGCGAACCGGCCGGGGTGGGTGAGCGCCAGCTTGAGCGCGCCGTACCCGCCCATGGACAGTCCCGCGACGAACGTGTCCTCGCGGCGACCCGAGACGCGGAAGAACGACGACACCACCTGCGGCAGCTCCTCGGACACGTAGGTCCAGTAGCGGTGGCCGTGCCGCTCGTCGGCGTAGAAGCTGCGCCCCACGGCCGGCATCACCACCGCCAGGCCCGCGGCCGCGGCGTACCGCTCGATGGAGGTGTAGCGCGTCCAGGCGGTGTGGTCGTCCGAGAGCCCGTGCAGGAGGTAGAGCACGGGCAGCTCGCCGTCGCCGTCGGCCTGCTCCACGCCGATCTGGGACCGGGTCGCCTGGGGGAGCACCACCGTCAGCGAGGTGCCCATCTCCAGCGCCTCGGAGAACAGGTCGCAGGTCAGGACCGCCATCTCACGCCCCCTCGTGCAGGGTCTCGATCACGGGCTCGCCCCGCGACATCTGCTGCGCCTCGAGCGGCAGCTCGGCGCGCGAGCGCTGGTGCCGTTCGCGGGCCGCGTCGAGCGGCTCGCGACCGACCACCTCGCCCTCGCGCACCAGGGGCACGAGCAGCGAGCGGTCGTCGCCGTCGTCGACGGGCGGGGCTCCGATGCCGACCACCTCGGCCTCCGCCACCCCGGCGGCGTTCCGCCGGCGCAGGGCGTACTTCCGGCCGCCGATCGAGATCTTGTCCTGGCTCTTCTTGGCCACCGAGACCATCGTCCCGGTGTCGTCCTCCCGAGCCACGAGCTTGTAGACGAAGCCGCACGTCGGGTGGCCGGAGCCGGTGACGAGCTCGGTGCCGACGCCGTACCCGTCGACCGGTGCGGCCGCCAGCCCGGCGATCGCGAACTCGTCGAGGTCGCTGGTCACGATGATCCGTGTCCCGGTCGCGCCCAGGGAGTCGAGCTGCGCCCGCACCTGGTGGGCGAGCACGCCGAGGTCGCCGGAGTCGATGCGCACGGCACCCAAACCGGGGCCGGCCACCTCCACGCCCAGACGCACCGCCTCGGCGATGTCGTAGGTGTCGACGAGCAGCGTCGTGCCCTTGCCGAGCGACTCCACCTGCGCGCGGAACGCCTGCTCCTCGGTGTCGTGCAGCAGCGTGAAGCTGTGGGCGCTGGTGCCGGCCGTCGGCACGCCGTACCGCTGGCGGGCCGCGAGGTTGGAGCTGGTGGCGAAGCCGGCGACGTACGCCGCGCGGGCGGCCGCCACGGCTGCCTCCTCGTGCGTCCGTCGCGACCCCATCTCGATGCAGGGCCGGTCGCCCGCCGCCGTGGTCATCCGGGATGCCGCCGACGCGATCGCCGAGTCGTGGTTGTAGATCGAGAGCAGCACCGTCTCGAGCAGCACCGCCTCCGCGAACGGCGCCTCGACGACCAGCAGCGGCGAGTAGGGGAAGTACGTCTCGCCCTCGGCGTAGCCCCAGACGTCGCCGGAGAAGCGGTACGACGCCAGCCAGTCGAGCGTCCGCGCGTCGACCACGTCGCGCAACGTCGCCAGCACGTCCTGGTCGAAGCGGAACCGCTCGAGCGCGTCGAGGGCACGCCCGACGCCGGCCACGACGCCGTAGCGGCGACCCTCGGGCAACCGCCGGGGGAACAGCTCGAAGACCGAGCGCCGGTGGGCGGTGCCGGCGCCCAGCGCGGCCTGGAGCATGGTCAGCTCGTAGTGGTCGGTCAGCAGGGCGGTCGACGGCGCGGTCGACGGGGCGGCAGTCGCGGTCACGGCGACCAGCGTAGGGGCCCGGCGTCGAGACGGCGTGTGCCACGATTGTCCTGTGTCTGCCGCCAGTCCGGTCGAGGTCGAGCCGACCACCACTCCCGACGAGGTCACCGTCCCTGCTGTGCCGTGGGTGACCATCGTCTGGAACGACCCCGTGAACCTGATGTCCTACGTCACCTACGTGTTCCAGAAGTACTTCGGCTACCCGAAGAAGAAGGCCGAGAAGCTGATGCTCGAGGTCCACGAGGACGGCAAGTCCGTGGTCAGCACGGGCAGCCGCGAGGAGATGGAGCGCGACGTGCAGGCGATGCACGAGTACGGCCTGTGGGCCACCCTGGAGCGCTCGGAGTGACCACGGGATTCGCGCGCCACCGCCGCAGCGGCCGGGTCATCGCCAACTTCACCGGCTTCGAGGCCGACCTGCTGAGGTCGCTGGCCTCGCAGCTGGTCGAGCTGCTGCGCAACGAGGCGGCCGTCCCGCGAGACGACGTCGACCCGTTCGAGGCGATGATGGACTTCTCCGGCCCCACCTCCGAGCCGGAGGACCCGGTGCTCGCCCGGCTGTTCCCGAACGCCTACCCCGGCGACGAGGAGGCCGCCTCGGAGTTCCGCCGCTTCACGGAGGGCTCGCTGCGCGACGGCAAGGCGGCGTCGGCGTGCGCGGTGATCGACGCTCTCGAGGAGGCCGGGCTGCCGCCCGAGCTCTCCGAGGAGGGGCTGATGATCGACGTCGAGCTCGACGAGGCCGCGGCCGAGACCTGGCTGCGCTCCTTCACCGACCTGCGGCTCGCCCTGGCCACCCGGCTGGGGGTCGAGGACGGGGACGAGGCCTTCTGGCACTCCCTGCCCGACGAGGACCCGCGCGCCCAGGCCCACGACATCTACGAGTGGGTGGGCTACCTGCAGGAGACCCTGGTCGACGCCCTGTCGCCCCGCTGAACCACCCCTGCGGGCTGCCGGCCGGATGGTTGACTTCCGCCATGCGTGCTTCTCGGGGGCTCCTGGCCGTGACCGCGTCGTTCGACTGCTGATCCCGGGGCGAGGCGCGGCTCACACGTCTTGCATGGTGGGCCGGGCGCAGCCCGTCCGGCGGGGCAAATACGCTGGGCCGGTGCTCACCATCGACCAGGCGACGTACGACGCCATCGTCGCCCACGCCAAGCGGGACCACCCGGACGAGGCCTGCGGCATCGTGGCCGGCCCCGAGGGCAGCGACCGTCCCGAGCGCGTGGTGGAGATGGTCAATGCCGCCGGCAGCCCGACCTTCTACGAGTTCGACTCCACCGAGCTGCTCGACCTCTACAAGCAGATGTGGGCGAACGACGAGGAGCCGGTCGTGATCTACCACTCCCACACCGCCACTGAGGCCTACCCGAGCCGCACCGACATCGGCCTGGCCAGCGAGCCGGGCGCGCACTACGTGCTGGTGAGCACACGCGAGCACGGGAATAACGAGGGGCCTGTGGAGTTCAGGTCCTACAGAATCATCGACGGCGAGGTGACCGAGGAAGAGGTCACCGTGGTGCCGGAGCTGAGCTGAGAACCCAAGGAGTTTCCCCATGGCCATCGAGGTCCGGATCCCGACCATCCTGCGCACCTACACCGGCGGCGAGAAGGCCGTCAGCGGTGACGGCGCGAAGCTGAGCGCGCTGATCGACGACCTGGAGGCGAACCACCCCGGTCTCAAGGAGCGCCTGATCGAGGACGGCGACCTGCGCCGCTTCGTCAACGTCTACGTCAACGACGAGGACGTCCGCTTCATCGGCGGTCTCGACGCCGAGCTCAGCGACGGCGACCAGGTCGTCGTGCTGCCCGCCGTCGCGGGCGGGGCGGCCTGAGCCTCCCCCTCCGGCGCGCCTCCCGGTTGGCCGGGCCGAACGGGCCCGGCGAACCGTAGAGTTCACGAATGGACTCGTCCCCGACCGGCCGCCGCACCTTCGTCCTCGTCGACGGCGAGAACATCGACGCCACCCTCGGGTCCTCGGTCCTGAACCGGCGTCCGGCGCCGGACGAGCGGCCCCGGTGGGAGCGGGTCACGGCGTACGCCGAGGCCATCTGGAACCAGCCCGTCACCGGGCTGTTCTTCCTCAACGCCTCCACCGGCCAGCTGCCGACGTCGTTCGTCCAGGCCCTGCTGGCCATGGACTACCGGCCGATCGCGCTCTCCGGCCGCGCCGACCAGAAGGTCGTGGACATCGGCCTGCAGCGCACCCTGGAGGCGCTCGTCGACCACGACGCCGACGTCCTGCTGTGCAGCCACGACGGGGACTTCGTGCCCCAGATGCAGGCCCTGCTCGGCTCCGGCCGTCGGGTCGGCGTCATCGCGCTGCGCGAGTACACCAACGCGCAGTTCACGTCGCTGGGGCTGCGGATCCACGACCTCGAGGACGACGTCCACGCGTTCAACGTGCCGCTGCCCCGGGTGCGGGTCATCCCGCTCGACGAGTTCGACCCCGAGCTGTTCCTGCGCTGAGCCGGCACCCACACGCCGGCGCCTCGGGGAGACCCGCGTCTCGCCGGCCCGGCCACCGGGAAGGCCGCACCCGCCGCGGTGGCATGCTGGATCCATGCGTTTCGACAGCCTGCTGGCCTCCGTCGGCAACACCCCGCTGGTGGGGTTGCCCCGGCTCTCGCCCACCCCCGAGGTGCGGCTGTGGGCCAAGCTGGAGGACCGCAACCCGACCGGCTCGATCAAGGACCGCCCGGCCCTGAAGATGATCGAGCAGGCGGAGAAGGACGGCACCCTGCGCCCGGGCTGCACGATCCTCGAGCCGACGTCGGGCAACACCGGCATCTCGCTGGCCATGGCGGCCAAGCTCAAGGGCTACCGGATCGTGTGCGTGATGCCGGAGAACACCTCCGAGGAGCGCCGCCAGCTGCTGCGCATGTGGGGCGCGGAGATAGTGTCGTCGCCGGCCGCCGGTGGCTCGAACGAGGCGGTGCGGGTCGCCAAGGGGATCGCCGAGGACCACCCCGACTGGGTGATGCTCTACCAGTACGGCAACGCCGCCAACTCCCTCGCCCACGAGGAGGGCACGGCCCCGGAGATCCTCGCCGACCTGCCCTCGGTCACCCACTTCGTCGCCGGCCTCGGCACCACCGGCACCCTGATGGGCGCCAGCCGCTTCTTCCGGCGCGCCAAGCCCGAGGTGCGTATCGTCGCCGCCGAGCCGCGCTACGGCGAGCTCGTCTACGGCCTGCGCAACCTCGACGAGGGCTTCGTCCCCGAGCTGTACGACGCCGACCTGATCGACGCCCGCTTCTCGGTGGGCCCGCGCGACGCCGTACGCCGGGTGCGCGAGCTGCTCGAGCTCGAGGGCATCTTCGCCGGCATCTCCACCGGCGCGATCCTGCACGCCGCGCTGGGCCAGGCCGCCAAGGCAGTCAAGGCGGGGGAGCCGGCCGACATCGCGTTCGTCGTGTGCGACGGCGGCTGGAAGTACCTCTCCACCGGTGCCTACGAGGGCACCATCGACGATGCCGAGGACCGCCTCGAGGGCCAGCTCTGGGCCTAGGGAGCGTCTTCCCACCCATGGCCTGCTGCGCGCCGCCCCACGGGCGCGAGGACTGCGTTGTCGTCAGTCACCGGGACTCCGTCCCTCCTCCGCCTCGCCATGCACTCCGTGGAGCGACGCTCGCGACGGCCGAGGGTGGGAAGACGCTCCCGGGCCGCCACCCACGACCGTGACGGTCGTCTCCGGTGACGTGCGCCGCGCTGCCTGCCAACCGGGGGAGTCTGCCTCTAGCCTTGGCTCTTGTGTCCGCCCTGCCCAGTCCCGACGCGTCGAGTGCCGAGACCCGTGATGCGCCCATCGGCATCTTCGACTCGGGCTTCGGCGGGCTGACCGTCGCCCGCTCGGTGATCGACCAACTGCCGCACGAGTCGATCGTCTACGTGGGCGACACCGCCCGCCAGCCGTACGGCCAGAAGCCCATCGGCGAGGTGCGGGAGTACGCCCTCGAATGCCTCGACCACCTCGTCGACCGGGGCGTGAAGGCACTGGTCATCGCCTGCAACTCCGCCAGCGCCGCGATGCTCCGCGACGCCCGCGAGCGGTACGACGTCCCCGTCGTCGAGGTGATCCTGCCCGCGACCCGGCGTGCGGTGGCCGCCAGCCGCACCGGCCGGATCGGCGTCATCTGCACTCGTGCCACCGCCGAGTCGATGGCCTACGACGACGCGTTCGCGGCCGCGCCCCACGTCGACCTCACCATCCAGGCGTGCCCGCAGTTCGTCGACTTCGTGGAGCGGGGCGTCACCGGCGGCGACGAGCTGCTGGCGCTCGCCCACGAGTACCTCGACCCGCTGGTCTCCCGCAGCGTCGACACGCTGATCCTGGGGTGCACGCACTACCCGCTGCTGACCGGCGTGATCTCCTACGTCATGGGCGACAACGTGACCATGGTGAGCAGCGCCGAGGAGTGCGCCAAGGACGTCTACAAGATGCTGGTCCGCACCGGGCTCATGCGCGAGGGCGGGGAGCCGGCGTACGACTTCCTCACCACGGGGGCGCCCGAGGAGTTCGAGACCATCGGGCGCCGCTTCCTCGGCGCGGAGATGGTGGCCGCCTCGCAGTTCGCCGGCGGACGGGTGCTGCGATGAGGCTGACCGTCGTGGGCTGTTCGGGGTCCTACCCGGGGCCGGACTCCCCGGCCAGCTGCTACCTGCTCGAGGCCGAGCACGACGACGGCACCGGACCGCGGACCTGGCGGGTGCTCGTCGACCTCGGCAGCGGGGCGCTCGGCGCGCTGCACCGGTACGCCGACCCGCTCGGCATCGACGCGGTGCTGCTCAGCCACCTGCACGCCGACCACTGCCTGGACCTGTCCGGCTACTACGTGCTGCGCAAGTACCACCCGACCGGGCCGCAGCCGCGGATCCCGGTGTGGGGGCCGGTCGGCACCGCCGACCGGATGGCGCGCGCCTACGACCTGCCGACCGACCCCGGGATGAGGGAGGAGTTCGACTTCCGCACCTGGGAGGGGCCGATCCAGGTCGGCCCCTTCGCGGTCGAGCCGGTCCCCGTCGACCACCCGGTGCCCGCCTTCGGCCTCCGGGTCAGCGCCGACGGCGCCACCCTGGGCTACAGCGGCGACACCGGTCCGTGCGCCGGGTTCGACGCGGTCGCCGAGGACGCCGACCTGCTGCTGGCCGAGGCGTCCTTCCGCTCGGTCGACGACAACCCGCCCAACCTCCACCTCACCGGCGCCGAGTGCGGCGACGCCGCGGCCCGGGGAGGTGCCCGGCGGCTGCTGCTCACGCACGTGCCCCCGTGGCACGACCCGCAGGAGGCCCTCGCCGAGGCCCGCACGACGTACGACGGGCCGGTCTCGCTGGCCCGGGCAGGCGACGTGCACGAGCTCTGAGGCTCGACCCCCTCAGACCAGCCCGGCGTCGTGGACGCAGATGGCGATCTGCACGCGGTTGGTGACCTGCAGCTTGTCGAACAGCCGGGAGACGTGCGCCTTGACCGTGGGGACCGAGAGGTAGAGCTCGCCGGCGATCTCGGCGTTGCTGAGCCCGCGTCCCACGGCGAGGGCGACGTCCCGCTCGCGGTCGGTGAGCAGCGCCAGCCGCCGCTCGGCCTCCGCGACCCGTGCCGTGGTGCCGGCGTCCACCTCGTCGCCGCGCAGGCGACGGATGAGGGTGCGGGTCACCGACGGGGACAGCATCGGCTCGCCGTCGGCCACCTTGCGGATCGCGTCGAGGATCTGCGGCGGGGGCGTGTCCTTGAGCAGGAACCCGTCGGCGCCGGCCGCCAGGGCCCCCACGACGTGGTCGTCGGCGTCGAACGTCGTCAGCACGATCACCCGGGGCGGCTCCGGGCGCTGGTGCAGCTCGCGGGTGGCGTCCAGCCCGTTGAGCATCGGCATCCGGATGTCCATCAGCACCACATCGGGCCGGAGGTCGCCCACCAGCGCCACGCCGGAGCGTCCGTCACCGGCCTCGCCGACGACCTCGACGTCCGGCTGCCCGCCGAGCATCAGGGTGAGTGCCGAGCGGACGAGGGGATCGTCGTCGACGATCAGGACCCGAGTCGTCATGCCGCCCACGGTATCCACGCGCGCAGCACGAAGCTCGACCCCTCGCGGTGGTGCTCGAGCCGACCGCCGCGCAGCTGGGCGCGCTCCGTGAGGCCGATCAGGCCCAGCCCGGCCCCGGGGGTGCTGCTGGCCCGGAAGCCGAGCGGGTTGCGCAGGACCAGCTCGATGCCCTCCTCGGGGGAGCCCTCGACGTGGATGGTCAGCAGTGCGCCGGGGGCGTGCTTGCGCACGTTGGTCATGCCCTCCTGCACGATCCGGTAGACCGTCCGTCCCACCACCTGGGGGACCGGGGTGCCCCCGTGGTCGAGGCGGTCGGCGTACTCCACGTGCAGGCCGGACCGCCGGGCCTCCTCGACGAGGCACGGCAGGTCGTCGTACGTCGGCTGCGGCGCGTTGAGCAGCTCGCCGGTCTCGGTGTCGCGCAGCACGCCGAGCACGCCGCGCAGGTCGGTGAGCGCCTCGTGGGCCTTCTCCTGGATGACCGCGGCGCTGGACCGCATCTCCTCCGCCGTGAGGTCGTCGCGGAACGAGAGCGCGCCGGCGTGCATCGAGATCTGGGAGATCCGGTGCGCGAGCACGTCGTGCATCTCGCGGGCGATCCGGGCGCGCTCGGTGCTGCGGGCCTGGCCGACCCGCAGCTCCTGCTCGGACTCCGCCCGCTCGGCGCGGTGCTTGAGGGTCCAGATCAGCTCGCGCCGCGACCCGATGTACATGCCCCAACCGAGCACCGCGGCCGTGAACACGGCGGTGACGGTGACCGTCAGCCAGGCCGGGTCGGAGCTGTTGACCGGCTGGACGACCACGACCGTCTGCCCGGCCACCACGTTGACGACCCCGACGAGCGCGACCTGCCAGATCCGCCGTCGGGTCGCCAGCGACACCGAGGCCAGGACGGCCGGGCCGGCAGCGATGCCGGAGAAGGCGCTGAGGCCGGCGGTCATCAGCGCGACGGGCAGCGGCCAGCGGCGACGGTAGAACACCAGCACGAAGGCCGCGGCCCCCAGCGCCAGGTCCAGGGCCAGCAGCCCCGGGTGGTCGTGGACCTGGTTGACCGCCAGCGGCCCCCAGGCGATGGCGACCACGACCAGCATCCCCAGCACGCGCCATGCCTGACGACCGCGCGTCAGCGCCGGCTGGTAGTCCTCGGGCATCGGTCTCTGCACGAGCAGAAGGCTAGGCCGACCGCGGTCGCGGGCGCAGGATGCCCCGGTCTGGGCGGCCCCCCTACTTTGGTCAGCCCGGTCCGATCCTCAAAGCCGATGCAGGGGGAGCGGCCGGTGCGACAGGCTGACGCCATGATCAAGGTCGAAGGACTCACCAAGACGTACGCCGGCTTCACAGCCGTCGACGACGTGAACTTCGTCTGCCGACCCGGGACGGTGACCGGGTTCCTCGGTCCGAACGGGGCGGGCAAGACGACGACGATGCGGATCATGGTCGGCCTCACGCCGGCCACCCGCGGAGAGATCACCATCGGTGGTCTCCACTACAAGGACATCCCGAACCCGGGGCGCCACGTCGGCGTCCTGCTCGACGCCTCGGCGCAGCACGCCGGCCGCACCGGCCGCGAGGTGCTGACCCTCGGCGCCCGCACCATGGGGCTCCCGGACTCACGGGTCGACGAGATGCTCGCCCTCGTGTCGCTGGACGACAAGGAGGCCAAGCGCCGGGTGCGCAACTACTCCCTGGGCATGCGGCAGCGCCTCGGCATCGCCCACGCCCTGCTCGGCGACCCGTCCGTGCTGATCCTCGACGAGCCGGCCAACGGTCTCGACCCGGCGGGCATCCGCTGGATGCGGGGCCTGCTCAAGGGGTACGCCGAGCGCGGCGGCACGGTCCTGCTCTCCAGCCACCTGCTGCACGAGGTGGAGATCATCGCCGACGAGATGATCCTCATCGGACGTGGCCGGATCGTCGCCCAGGGTGACAAGAAGTCGCTGCTCGCCGGCGCCGCCGGCGGCGCTGCGACCTTCGCGACCGCGCTCGACAACGAGTCGCTCGCGCTGGGCCTGAAGGAGAAGGGCTTCGCCGTCTCCTCCGCGGGCGACGGCCTGCGCGTCGAGGTCGAGCCGGTCGAGGTCGGCCGGGTCGCGGCCGAGCGCGGCATCGTCCTGACCGACCTGCGGTCCGCCGACGGCGGGCTGGAGGACCTCTTCCTCTCGCTGACGGCCGACACCCAGCGCGGGACCATCATCGAAGGAGCGTCCGCATGAGCGGCCAGACCCTCGCCCCCACCGCCCTGCCGACGCTCGACGTCTCGGGGACGCCGGCCATCCCGTTCTCCAGGCTCGTGCGGGTCGAGTCGCGCAAGATGGCCGACACCCGCGCCGGCCGCTGGCTGCTGATCTCCATCGCGGCGCTCACCGCCCTGGTGCTGGTCATCCAGCTCGCGGTCGTCCTGACCCAGGACCTGGCCGTCGACTTCAGCGACTTCCTCATCGCGATGAACACGCCGATGGGAGTGCTGCTGCCGGTGCTCGGCATCATGTCGATCACCAGTGAGTGGAGCCAGCGGACCGCGATGGTCACCTTCTCGCTGGAGCCGTCGCGTGCGCGCCTCGTCGCCGCGAAGTTCGTGAGCACCCTGCTGATCGCCCTCGCCGCGGTCGTCGTCGGCCTGCTGCTGGGCGTGGTGGCGAACCTCGCCTACGGCGCGCTGTCGGGCGACACCGTGGTCTGGGAGGTCACCGCCCTGCAGATGTTCAGCTACTTCCTGCTGCACGTCTTCGGGATGGCGACCGGCTTCGCCTTCGGCATGCTCTTCCTCAACACCGCCGCCGGCATCGTCGTGTACTTCGTCTACTCGTTCGTGCTGCCCGGCCTCTTCCAGCTCGGTGCGTCGCTGATGGGCTGGTTCGGGGACCTGCAGCCCTGGATCGACTTCAACGCCGCCCAGAACGCGCTGGTCCAGGGGGACCCGTCGGGCTCGGACTGGGGCCACCTGGTCGTGTCCGGGCTGCTCTGGCTGGTGCTGCCGCTGGCCGTCGGCGTCTGGCGGGTGCTGCGGGCCGAGGTCAAGTAGGCCGCACCGGCCACCAGGCTCCGGGCGGGTCCGACTCTCACGGGGGTGAGCGGGCCCGCCCGGTCTCGTGCCCGGCCCCGGTCGGTGGTCGGGCCGGCGCCGGCTCCCGGCTAGGGTGCCGGTCATGACGACACGTGCCGACGGCCGCGCCGACGACGAGCTCCGACCGATCACGATCACCCGCAACTGGCTCGACCACGCCGCCGGGTCGGTGCTCGTCGAGTTCGGGAGGACGCGGGTGCTGTGCGCGGCCTCGGCCTCCGAGGGCGTGCCGCGCTGGCGCAAGGGCTCCGGCCTCGGCTGGGTGACCGCGGAGTACGCCATGCTCCCCGCCTCCACCAACACCCGCTCCGACCGCGAGTCGGTCAAGGGGCGCATCGGTGGGCGCACCCACGAGATCAGCCGTCTGATCGGTCGCTCGCTGCGCGCCGTCATCGACTACCAGGCACTCGGCGAGAACACCATCGTGCTCGACTGCGACGTCCTCCAGGCCGACGGCGGCACCCGCACGGCGGCGATCACGGGTGCGTACGTCGCCCTCGCCGACGCCGTGACCCACCTGCGGGCCGCCGGTGCGCTGAAGGGCGAGCCGCTGACCGGCTCGGTGGCCGCGGTCAGCGTCGGCATCATCGACGGCGTACCCCGTCTCGACCTCCCCTACGAGGAGGACGTCCGCGCCGAGACCGACATGAACGTCGTGATGACCGGAGACGGGAAGTTCGTCGAGGTGCAGGGCACCGCCGAGGGTGTCGCCTTCGACCGCGCGGAGCTCGACGCGCTGCTGGCGCTCGCCGAGAAGGGGTGCGCGGACCTGACCCGCCTGCAGTCCGAGGCGCTGTCGCAGTGAGGGGGGCGCAGTGAGCCAGGTCTTCCTCGCCTCGCGGAACCGCAAGAAGATCGAGGAGATGGAGCGGATCCTGCGCCAGCACGCTCCCGACCTCCACGTGCTCGGCATCGACGACGTCGACCACTACGACGAGCCGGTCGAGGACCAGCCGACCTTCGAGGGCAACGCGCTGCTCAAGGCGCGGGCCGGGTTCGAGGCGACCGGGCTGCCGTCGCTGGCCGACGACAGCGGGCTGTGCGTCGACGCCCTGAACGGCATGCCGGGGGTCCTCTCCGCCCGCTGGTCCGGCACCCCGAAGAGCGACGCCCGAAACAACGAGCTGCTGCTGCAGCAGCTCGCCGACGTCCCCGACGACCGGCGAGGTGCGCACTTCGCCTGCGCGGTCGCCTTCGTGCACGCCGGTGGCGAGGAGGTCGTCGAGGGGCGGATGCCCGGTCACGTGATCCGGGAGCTGCGGGGGAGCGGCGGGTTCGGGTACGACGTCCTCTTCGTCGCCGACGAGCACGCCGCCGAGGGCCTCACCTCGGCCGAGCTTCCGCCGGGCGAGAAGGACCGGATCTCCCACCGGGGCCGGGCGCTGCGCGAGATCGCGCCCCTGGTGGCCGGGATCGTCACCGCCCGGGCCTGAGGCTGCTCCGCGTCACAAGGCGCCGGGGCACGTCAGTCGGTGAGCCCGTGCTCCACGACGTACGACTCCAGACGACGGTCGGGCACGAGCCAGATCGCGGCGACCGCTGCGTAGAAGAGCAGGGCGGGCCAGCCGACGAGGGCCGCGGTGAGGATGCCGGCGAGGTAGATGAAGGGCGACGCCTTGCCCTTGAGGTCGCGGCCCACCGCCTCGCGCAGCAACCCGTCGGGGCCCTCGGCGCGGAAGATCGCGAGCTGGAGGACGTAGTAGGCGATCGCCGCCGCGAGCAGGTTCACGCCGTAGACCACCAGGGGTGTCCGGGCCAGGTCGGTCTCGTCCATCCAGGCGGTGGTGAAGGGGTAGAGCGAGAGCCAGAACAGCAGGTGCAGGTTGGCCCACAGCACCCCGCCGTCGATGCGGCGCACGAGCTGGAACATGTGGTGGTGGTTGTTCCAGTAGATCCCGATGTAGACGAAGCTCAGCAGGTAGGTCAGGAACCCGGTCGCGGAGTCACCGAGGTCCTCGAGGTGCGCGCCCTCGGGCACGTGCAGCTCGAGCACCATGATCGTGATGATGATGGCGAGGACCCCGTCGCTGAAGGCCTCGAGGCGGCTGGTGCGCATGGGTCGATGATGACAGGTGACGCCCTCCTCGGGGGACGTGCACGAGTGCGCCCGGAGAGACTCGAACTCTCACTGGCCACGACCTAAACGTGGTGCCTCTGCCAATTGGGCTACGGGCGCAGTGGGCTCAGGCTGCGTCGAGCCCCAGGTCCTTGCGCAGCTTCGCGACGTGGCCGGTGGCCTTGACGTTGTACTGCGCGAGCTCGATCTTCCCCTCCTCGTCGACCACGAACGTCGAGCGGATGACCCCCTCGACGACCTTGCCGTAGAGCTTCTTCTCCCCGAAGGCGGAGTACGCCGTCATCACCGACCTGTCCACGTCGGAGAGCAGCGTGATCGTCAGGCCGTCCTTCTCGCGGAACTTCGCCAGCTTCTCCGGCTTGTCGGGGGAGATGCCGAGCACCTCGTAGCCCTGTGCCTTCAGGGAGTCCAGCGAGTCGGTGAAGTCGCAGGCCTGCTTGGTGCAGCCGGGCGTCATCGCGGCCGGGTAGAAGTAGACGATCACCTTGCGTCCGCGCAGGTCGGCGAGGCTGACCTGGTTGCCCGTGTCGTCGGGCAGGGTGAAGTCGGGCGCGGTGTCACCGGGAGAGAGCCGTTCCATGGTCCGAACCCTAGGACATCCACCGAGGGCCCCGTGGGGACACCGTGGGGGACACCGCCGGGGACCCGGACGCGACATCCGCGGGGACGCCCGCCGGGTCGACCTGACCGGTTGGTAGCCTTCGCGGGTGAGCAACGAGATGTCTTCCCTCGAGCGCGAGATCGAAGAGACCCGCCAGCACCTGGCGACCACGATCGACCAGCTCCTCTACCGCGCGCACCCGAAGACGATCGTGAGCCGCGAGGTCAGCAGCATCAAGGCCCACTACGTCGACGTCGAGACCGGGCAGCCCCGCACCGACAACATCCTCAAGACCGTGGGTGGCGTCGTCGGCGTCATCGTGGTCTTCGCGGTGATCCGCAAGGTCGTCCGCTGACCACTGGGCCCTGCCGCCCCCGCGTCCACCCCCCGCCGAGGACCAGAAGCGCCGTGACCGACAAGACCCCCATCAAGATGCTCCACGACCGGATCCTGGTCGAGGTCGACCGTGACTCCGGGGAGCGTCGCTCCTCCGGCGGCATCGTGATCCCCGCGACCGCCGCCATGGGCGCCCGCCGCCTGACCTGGTCGAAGGTCGTCGCGGTCGGCCCGCACGCCCGGGCCGTCGAGGTCGGCGATCGGGTGCTCTTCGACGCCGAGGACAAGGCCGAGGTCGAGGTGCACGGCGAGCTCTACATCGTGATGCGCGAGCGCGACGTGCACGCGGTGGCCGCCGACCGGCTCGGCGACGAGCCCACCGGCCTGTACCTCTGACCCGCCGGGGCCGCCGCCCATAACCCGCGCCGCCGGTGGCCGTTGGGTGGAACATGTTCTCCCGTCTCGTCGGCCCGGTCGCCGCCGGCCTGCTGCCGCTCGGAGCCCTCACGGTGCCCGCGGAGGCGACGCCGGTGCCGACGGCGGCCGTGGCCTCCACCGCCGCCCAGCCCGCCCGCGCCGGGCACCACTACGGCGCGACCATCCGGCGCACCCCCCACGGCATCCCGCACATCACCGCGGACGGGTGGGGATCGCTCGGCTTCGGCAGCGGGTACGCCGCCGCCGAGACGTCGGCCTGCACGCTCGCGGACACGCTGGTGACGGCACGCGGCGAGCGGTCCCGCTGGTTCGGCCCGCACCGCCGCTACAACGACCAGGTCACGCTGGACGCCTCCAACCTGCAGGTCGACGCGTTCGTGACCGACCTCCGCAACCGGCACGTGGTGGAGAAGCTGCTCGAGGACCCGGTCGCCGGGCCCGGCAGGCAGGCCCGGGCGATGGTGCGTGGCTACACCGCCGGCGTGAACCGCTACCTCGCCAAGGTCGGCCGACGGGGCGTGACCGACCCGGCCTGCCACGGCGCGGGCTACCTGCGCGAGAGGGCGACCACGCTCGACCTCTGGTACGGCGTCTACCTGGCCAACCTGCTCGCCTCCAGCGGCGTCTTCGTCAAGGAGATCGTCGACGCCGACCCGCCCACGGCGGACGACCCCGGCCTCCCGGACCCGATCGCCGGCGCGGTCGACCGGGACGCGCTGCTCGCCGCGCTCGGCCGCGACCCGGGCGCGCCGTTCGGCTCCAACGCGACCGCCGTGGGCGGTGACGCCACCACCACCGGCAGGGGGATGCTGCTCGGCAACCCGCACTTCCCGTGGCGTGGTCGCTACCGCTTCACCCAGCAGCAGCTGACGATCCCGGGCAGGTACGACGTCGCGGGGGCCTCGCTGATCGGCTCGCCCGTCGTGAACATCGGCTGGAACCGCGACGTCGCCTGGAGCCACACCGTCTCCACGGCGTACCGCTTCACGCCGTACGAGTACAAGACGGTCGGGCCCGGCACGACGTACCTCACCGATGCGGGCCCGCAGCAGCTCGAGCACCGCACGGTGCGGGTGACCGTGAAGAGGAAGGACGGCTCCCTCGGGAAGGTCGAGGAGGACCTCTACCGCACGCCGCAGGGCTACGTCCTGGACGCCCCCGCGGTCCTGATGCCGTGGTCGGCCACCAGCGTCTGGGCGATCCGGGACGCGAACGCCGAGCAGCTCCGCACGATCGACACCTTCCTGGACATGGGCAAGGCCCACGATGTGCGGGACCTGCTGCGTCGCCAGGACGCCGGGGGCGGGATGCCCTGGGTGAACACGACGGCCGCCGACCGCCACGGCGACGTGCTGTACGCCGATCACTCCGTCGTGCCCAACGTGCCCGACGCCCTCGCCCAGCAGTGCATGACGCCGACCGGCCGGGTGCTCGACCAGGTTGCGGGCCTGCCCGGGCTCGACGGCACGTTCGCCGACTCCTCGTGCACGTGGGGGACCGACGCCGACGCCGAGCGGCCCGGCATCTTCGGGCCGGCCAACCTGCCCTCGGAGGTCCGGCGCGACTGGGTGATGAACGCCAACGACTCCTACTGGCTGCCCAACCCGGCCCAGCCCCTCGAGGGGTATGCCTCGATCATCGGCTGCGAGCGGTGCGAGCGGACCATGCGCACCCGGATGGTCTCCCACTACGTCCTCGACCGGCTGGCCCGCGGCAGGCTGGAGTCACCCGCGACGTTGCGAGGGCACGAGCACGAGAACCGCGTGATGGCCGGCGAGGTGATGCGGGCGGACGGCGACCTCGACGCGGTGTGCGACCAGACCGGTGAGACCGAGGCGTGCCGGGCGCTGCACGCGTGGGACGGGCACTCCGACAAGGGGTCCCGCGGCTACGCGATCTTCGAGGAGTTCATCTCCCGGCTGCCCACGACCCCGGCCGACGTGCCGGGCGTGGACCCGGTCTGGCTCACGCCGTTCGATCCCGAGGACCCGCTGGACACGCCGCGGGACCTGAACACCGCGAACCCGCAGGTCGTCCAAGCGATGTCTGACGCGATCGCGTCGCTGCGGGAGCGGTCGATCCCCTTCGACGCGCGGTGGGGATCGCTGCAGGTCGCGGGGGACCGGGGTGCCCCGGCGATCCCGCTGGGCGGCGGGACCGGTGACGCGGCAGGCAACGCCAACGCGCTCGCGTCGCGCTGGGCGAGGGACAACACCGACCACCTGCGACCGGTCACCTACGGCTCCTCGCACATCCAGGCGATCTCGTTCCTCGACGGCGGCCGCGTCGACGCACGCACGATCCTGACCTACGGGCAGTCCGAGGACCCGCGCTCGCCGTGGTCGAGCGACCAGACCCGGTTGTTCTCGCGCGAGCGCTGGGTGCACTTCGCCTTCACGCCTGCGCAGGTCCGGCGCCAGGCGGTCACCACGCAGGTCGTGCGCGACTGAACCGGCTCAGTCCAGGCCGTTGATCGCGTCGACCGCCGGCATCAGGCCGCCGAGGTCGTAGAAGTCGACGGCGACGTAGTTGGGGATCTGGCCGCGTTCGGCACGGCACTGCTCGAGGCGGGGCAGCAGCACGTCCAGGGCGTTGACCTTCGCGGCGTTGCTGACCTCGGCCTTCTTGTCGGTGATCCAGTGGTTGACCAGGAAGAGGGGGGCGTCCGCCGGGCCGCGGTTGCGGGCGCAGCTGAACTCGGCGGGCCGGCGGAACAGGAACGGCGTGTCCTGGACGTCCGTGAAGCCGTCGAGCAGCCAGGGATAGTCCGTGCCCCCGCCGCGGTTCTCCATGAGGAGGACCAGCCGGTGCCCCGACTCGATCATGGAGCCCAGCGTCGGCCAGCTGCCGTCGGCGGCCGGGGTGTGCACGAAGGGCAGCAACCCCGCCTCGCGCACCAGCTCTGCGGTGTCGGCCGGGCTCACCTCGTCCTGGATGAAGAACGTGACGACCTCCCGGGGGTGCTCGACCAGCCAGGCGCGGACCTGCTCCATCAACGGCAGCCACTCGGTCGATCCCAGGGCGCACAGGGCATGGCACAGGTAGAGCCTGACCGGGCCCCGGGGTGCCAGCTGGGCGGCCTGTCGCAGGCGCAGCGCGCTCTCGACGGCCGCCGCCCCGAACGTACGACGCGCCTCGTCGAGCGCCTTCTCCCGACTGGCGTCGGTGTTCACGACGATGCCGGGCCGGTCGGTGCGCTGGCCGTACCAGCTGTCGATGAGCAGCACCCGCACCCCGTTGTCGAGCTGGCCGATCACGCCGTCGGGCTGCTCGGCGAAGAACCAGCCGGGCTGGTCGGCGGCCGACATGGCGTTGTGGGTCGCCGGAAAGGCGACCTGGTCGTAGCGACGGTCGCACAGCTCGACGTGCCCGTTGCAGGCGGCGCCGCCCGCCCCGGCCGCGGTGGCCAGCTCGTCGTCGGTCGGCAGCACGGCGAGGACGTAACCGCCGACCAGGAGGGCACCACCGGCGAGGCCGGCGACCACCCGGACGGTGCGGCGACGCGGGCACGCGTCGGCCGCCGACGCCTGGCGGCGGCCGCGCCGGGCTGCCACGAGCTCGGCGGCCGACGAGACCAGGCTCGGCACGGCCAGGACGACCAGGCACGCCCCGGCGACCGCCAGCACGAAGCGGGCGACCTCGAGCGGCTGCAGGACCAGTGCGGCGCCGAGGGCCAGCAGCCCGACGGCGTGGCCCAGCCGCCGCGCCGGATCCGGCTCCGGGTCGACGATCCACGAGGTGGCACCGCGCAGCAGGGCGCGCGGACGCAGGTCGATCCCGGGGCGCGCGGTGAGGGCGATCGCGGCGCCGGCGACGACCAGCAGGCCGGCCGCGGTCCAGAACGCGCCGGCCAGCTCGTCCCAGACGGCGCTGGCCAGGGCGCCCGACAACGTGTCCGTGTCCGCGCGGTCGGCCAGGAAGCCGGTCACCACGAGCAGCCCGGCCAGCACCACGCCCGACGCGACCACCCCGCGGCCGACGTAGCGCACCGCCCGCCGGAACCGCCCGGAGGTCGCGCCCGGCAGCCCCGCGCCGGCGAGGAGCACCAGGCCCAGCAGCGGCGCGAGGACCGCCAGCCGGTCGGCCAGGTGCACCTGCCGGAGGCCCTCGGCGGTCTGCTGCTGGCCCGCGAACTCCGAGAGCCGCACGTCGAGCTGCGCCGGCAGCGTCGCCCGGATCTCGGGGGAGAGGGTGGTGGCGGTCGCGACGACCAGCGCGGCCACGTCGGCCAGGCGGAGGACGACCGAGCCCTCGTCCCCGCCGAGCGCCCGGTAGGTCGGGGCCACGGCGATCCGGACCAGCGGGCCCAGGGCGGGGCTGGCGATCGTGCTCTGGGCGGTCGCCTCGATGAGCGGCCGGATCGCGGTGAGGTCCGGCTCCGCGGCGAGGACCCTGTCGGTGAGGAGGAGCCCGAGCTGGCGGGAGACGTGCTCGTCGGCGCGGACCGCGTCCACGTGCTGCTCGAACCGGTCGGCGTCGAGAAGCTCGTGGCGCAGGACCCCCGCCACCGCACCCACGACCAGCAGCGCGACACCGAGCGTGCCCAGGAGCCGCGACACGATCCTCACGGTCCGAGTGTGGCAGCGAGACGCCGTCACGTCTCCAGGTCGGCGGCGCCGGCCCGGACCAGCGAGGTCGTCCGCACGGCCGCCCTGGCTCAGCGGTGCGAGGGTGCCACCGGGTCAGGCCCCCAGTAGTTGCCGCCGTCGTCGCTCCAGACCTCGTCCACGGCGGTGTGCTCGTCCGCGACCGAGCGCAGCAGCTCGGCGGCGTCGGCCTGGTTCCCGGCCTCGGCGGCGCGATGCATCATCAGGTTCGCGCTCGCCGTCTCGGTGGCAGCGGGGATCACGAGGAGCCGCACGACCCGTCGGGTCGCGAGGTTGACCAGCACCACGTGGGTGTCGTCGCGGGGGAACGAACCGATCTTGATGCTGCCCCGTCTCGTCGTGACCCGTCGTGCCACGTCGGCCCAGTCGGGGCGGGAGTAGACCAGGTGGTCGACCCGCCCGGCCGGGAAGTGGTCGACGAGGTCGGCGACCTCGCGCTGCAGGTCGTCGGAGCGGGGCCACCAGGCTCCGTCCAGCGGGCCGTGCCCGAGCTCGTCGGCCAGCTCCAGGCGCAGGGGAGCGTCGGTGTCGGTGAGGGTGTCGATGGGGGTGGTCGCGTACGACGTCGTCAAGACGTCCGCCTCTCGACCCGCCGAGGTGGCTCCGGCGGAGCCCGGTGGCGGGTGGTTGCCCCCAGTCTACGTCGGGGGTCGCGACGAGGACCGGGAGTCGTTGCGGGCGGGCTGGGTACGGTCGCCACATGAGCCGCAACACGCGAACGATCTCCGCCGCCCCCGACCGGGTCTGGGCGGTGCTGGCCGACGGCTGGCTCTACCCGCTCTGGGTGGTGGGCGCGACCCGGATGCGCGAGGTGGACGACGCCTGGCCGGCGGTGGGCGCCAAGCTCCACCACTCGGTCGGTGTCTGGCCGATGGTGCTCGACGACAACACCGAGGTGCTCGAGTGCGAGCCGGGCCGTCGGCTCAAGCTGCGTGCCCGCGGCTGGCCGCCGGGGGAGGCCGACGTCGAGCTGACGCTGCACGAGGTGCCCGGCGGCACCGAGGTGGAGATGGTCGAGGACATCACCGCCGGACCGGCCAGGATCGTGCCGAAGCCGGTGCGCACCCCGATGATCACGTGGCGCAACAGCGAGAGCCTGCGCCGGCTGGCGTTCCTCGCCGAGCGCCGCGCGGCACGACAGCAGCAGTGAGGACGATGACGCGTGCGCAGTGAGTACGACGCCATCGTCATCGGGGCCGGACCCAACGGTCTGTCGGCGGCCAACCACCTCGCCGACGCCGGCTGGTCGGTCCTCGTCCTCGAGGCGCAGCCCGAGGTCGGGGGCGCGGTGCGCAGCGCGCGGGACGTGCACCCCGACTTCGTGCACGACACCTTCAGCTCGTTCTACCCGCTGGCGGCCGCCTCGCCGGCACTGCTCGACCTCGACCTCGAGAGGCACGGCCTGACCTGGCGGCACGCGCCCGCGGTGCTGGGCCACCCCACGCCCGACGGCCGGTGGGCCCTGCTGCACCGGGATCGCGAGGTCACGGCGGGGCTGATGGACGAGCAGCACCGCGGCGACGGTCCGGCGTGGCTCGAGCTGTGCCACGAGTGGGACCGGATCGGGGACCAGGTGCTCGGCGCCTTCCTCTCACCCTTCCCGCCGGTGCGCTCCGGCGTGGCGGCGCTGGCCCGGCTGCCGCGCGTGGGCGGGCTCGACTTCGTCAAGACGCTGCTCACCCCCGCCGTCGACCTCGGACGCAACCGCTTCGGGGGCGAGGCCCCGCGGCTGCTGCTGGCGGGGAACGCCGGCCACGCCGACATCCCGCTGGACTCGCCGGGCTCGGGGCTGATGGGGATCCTGATGAGCATGCTGGGCCAGACGGTGGGCTTCCCGGTCCCCGAGGGCGGCGCGGGGGAGCTCTCGCGGGCCCTCGCCAGACGGCTGGCCGCGGCGGGAGGCGACGTCCGCTGCGGCGTCGAGGTCGGTGAGGTCGTCGTACGCCACGGCCGTGCGGTCGGCGTACGCGCCCGCGACGGCGAACCGTTCACGGCCCGGCGCGCCGTCGTCGCCGACGTCGCCGCGCCGCACCTGTACGGCGGCCTGGTGGCGGCCGAGGACCTGCCCGGTCGCACCCTGCACGCGATGCGTGACTTCCGGATGGGCCCGGGCACGGTGAAGGTCGACTGGGCCCTCGACGGTCCCGTCCCGTGGGCGTCCGCCCCGGCGTACGCGCCCGGCACCTTCCACGTGGCCGACTCGGTCGAGCAGATGAGCACGGCCCTGAGCCAGGTGGCCGCCCGCCACGTCCCCGCCGAGCCGTTCCTGCTCGCCGGGCAGATGAGCACGACCGACCCCACCAGGTCGCCGGCCGGGACCGAGTCGCTGTGGGCCTACACACACGTCCCGCAGGAGACGGCCGGCGACGCCGGGGACGGCTCGGTCCGCGGGGTGTGGGACGACGCCGACTGCCAGCGCTTCGCCGACCGGATCCAGGAGCGGATCGAGAAGCTCGCCCCCGGCTTCGGCTCCCGGGTGCTGGCCCGGCGGGTGCTCGGGCCACGGGAGCTGGAGGCCCGTGACGCGAACCTGATCGGCGGGGCGCTCGACGGGGGCACGGCCCAGCTGCACCAGCAGCTCGTGTTCCGCCCGGTGCCGGGTCTGGGCCGGGCCGAGACCCCGGTCCGGAACCTCTACCTCGGCTCCTCCTCAGCCCATCCGGGTGGCGGCGTGCACGGGGCTGCCGGCCGCAACGCGGCGCGGGCCGCCCTGGCCCACGCGCGGCTGCGGCGACTGACCCTGCGCAGGCCCTGAACCGCTCCGGCCCCACGCGTGTCCCCGCGACGGGTGGGTACGAGACCGTCATGAGCAGCCCCCGACACCTCGACACCAGGCCCCGGTCCGAGAGCGTGGACGAGCAGCCCGACTCGCCGCTCGAGCTCACCAAGCGGTCGTGGTTCTACGTCGCCCGCAAGACCCTGCGCGAGTTCTCCAAGGACCAGTGCACCGACCTCGCCGCCGCGCTCACCTACTACGCGGTGCTGGCGATGTTCCCCGCCGCCATCGCGTTGCTGTCCCTGGTCAGCCTCGTGGGGCAGGGGACCTCGACGGTCGACACGCTGCTGCAGATCATGCGCGACGTCGGTGCCTCGTCGCAGGCCGACACCCTCGAGCCCACCCTGGTCCAGCTGAGCACCTCCTCCGGCGGGGGGATCGCGCTGGTCCTCGGTCTCGCCGGTGCCGTCTGGTCGGCGTCCGGGTACGTCGGCGCCTTCGGACGCGCCATGAACCGCATGTACGAGGTCCAGGAGGGCCGGCCGGTCTGGAAGCTGCGCCCGGTCATGCTCGTGGTCACCCTGGTCCTCGTGCTGCTCGCGGCGGTCACGATGCTCGGCCTGGTGGTGTCCGGCCCCGTGGCCACCGCGGTCGGCGACCAGATCGGTCTCGGCTCGGCGGCACTGACGGTCTGGAACATCGCCAAGTGGCCTGTGCTGCTGCTCATCGTCGCCCTGATCGTGGCGATCCTCTACTGGTCCACGCCCAACGTCCGCCAGCCCCGCTTCCGCTGGATCAGCGTCGGCGCCACCGTCGCGATCGTGGTGTGGGTCCTGCTCTCGGCCGTCTTCGGACTCTACGTGGCCAACTTCTCCTCCTACGACAAGACCTACGGCTCGCTGGCCGGCGTGATCGTCTTCCTGCTGTGGCTGTGGCTGACCAACCTCGCGCTGCTGTTCGGCGCCGAGCTCGACGCCGAGCTCGAGCGCGGCCGCGAGCTGCAGTCGGGCATCGCAGCGGAGGAGACGATCCAGCTGCCCCCGCGGGACGCGCGCAACATCAGGAAGGCCGAGAAGAAGCGGCGCAAGGACATCGAGAAGGGCCGACAGATCCGGCTGCAGAACGGTGCCGCCGACGAGGAGCGCTCGTGACGCTGACGTCGCTGTGGCGGGACCGTGCGGCACGCACCACCCCGGCGGCGATCGAGCTCGACGGGCACTGGGACGCGCTGGTCGTCGGGGCCGGCATCACCGGCCTGACGACCGCGCTGCTCCTGGCCCGCGCCGGGTGCTCGGTGGCCGTCGTCGAGGCCCGGGAGGTCGGGGCCGGCACCACCGGCGGCAGCACCGCCAAGGTGAGCGTGCTGCAGGGGACCCAGCTCTCGCGGCTCGCACGGCGCCAGTCCGACGCCGCCGTCGAGCAGTACGTCGCCGCCAACACCGAGGCGAGCGCCTGGGTGGACCGCTACTGCGCCGAGCACGGGGTCGCGCTGCAGAAACGGCCGGCGTACACCTACGCGACGACTGCTCGCGGGGAGCAGGCGGCCCGGGCCGAGCTCGCGGTCGCGCAGCGGGCCGGGCTCCCGGTCGCCTGGACCGAGACCCCCGAGCTCCCGTTCGCGACGAGGGGTGCCGTGCGGCTGCCCGACCAGGTCCAGCTCGACCCCATGGAGCTGCTGCTCGCGCTCGCGGCCGACCTGGAGGCGCACGGCGGCACCCTCGTCGAGGGGGCGCGCGTACGCCGGGTGACGGGCCGTCACCCAGTGACCGTCACGTCGGACAGGGGCTCGGCCACTGCGGACTCCGTGGTGGTCGCCACGAACATGCCGGTCCTCGACCGGGGCGGGTTCTTCGCGCGGGCCAGCGCCCAGCGGTCCTACTGCCTGGCCTTCTCCGGGGCCCGGCCGACCGTGCAGGGGATGTACCTCTCTGCCGACTCCCCGACCCGCTCCCTGCGGGACGCCCCCGGACCGGACGGACCGCTGCTGCTGGTCGGCGGCAACGGGCACGGAACCGGACGCTCCGCGTCGCCGCAGGCGAAGGTCGACGACCTGCTCGCCTGGACCCACGAGCACTTCCCCGGCGTGGAGCTGACCCACACGTGGTCCGCCCAGGACTACGTGACCAGCCACGCCCTGCCCTTCGTGGGACCGCTGGTGCCGGGCCGGGACGACCTGCTCGTCGCCGGCGGCTACGCGAAGTGGGGGATGACCAACGGGGTCGCAGCCGCGCTGGCACTGAGCAGCCGGTTGCTGGGCGGCCACACCGAGTGGGCCGCGGTGCTCGACAGCTGGTCCCCGGCATGGCTGCGGGGCGCGCCGCAGGCGGCTCTCCTCAACGGCGAGGTCGGCTGGGAGATGGCGCGGGGCTGGCTCGCCCCGCTCACGCACCGCGGCGGTCGGGCGCCCGAGGAGGGGCGTGGGGAGGTCCGGGTGGACCACCTCGGGCCACCGACCGCCGTCTCGACCGTCGACGGCGTCGTGCGCCGGGTGTCGGCGGTCTGCCCGCACCTCGGTGGCGTGCTGAGGTGGAACGACGCCGAGCACAGCTGGGACTGCCCGCTGCACGGCTCACGGTTCGACAAGGACGGCGAGCTGCTCGAAGGGCCCGCGACCTGTGGGCTGCGCCGGGTGGCCGACTGACCCCCGGGACGCGACGTGGGCCGGGTCCAGGCCGGAAAAGGTGTTGAGGGCGGTCCCGGGATCGGGTTGAGTTCCGCCTGCACGTCGTACGGCCCTGCAGCGTCGGCCGGCGGCAGCATCTCACTCTCGATCGCGAAGGACCGACATGTCTTCTCCGGCCCTCTCGGGCACCGATCAGCCCCGTGACTACGGCGTCCTCCGGTGGTTGGTGGCCGCCACCTTCGTCGTCATCCTCAACGAGACGGTGATGTTCAACGCGCTGCCGAGCCTGATGCGCGAGTTCTCCGTCGACGTCACCACCGCCCAGTGGCTCTCGACCGCGTTCATGCTGACCATGGCCGTGGTCATCCCGGTCACCGGCTGGTTCCTCCAGCGGGTCACCACCCGGCAGGCCTTCGGCCTGGCCATGGCGGTCTTCTGCGCCGGCACCCTGATCGCGGCGCTGGCCCCGGTCTTCTGGGTGCTGCTGGTGGGGCGCGTCGTGCAGGCCTCCGGCACCGCGGTGATGATGCCGCTGCTGATGACGACCCTGATGACGATCGTGGCGCCCGAGGACCGGGGCCGGGTGATGGGCAACGTGACCTTGGCGATGTCCGCGGCGCCCGCCCTGGGGCCGACCGCGTCGGGCTTCGTCCTCGAGATCGCCAGCTGGCGCTGGATGTTCGGCATCGTGCTGCCGATCGCCGCGACCATCGGCCTGGTCGGCGCCACCCGGCTCCGCAACGTGGGGGAGCCCCGCGCCGGGTCGGTGCACGTCCCGAGCGTCGTGCTGTCGGCGATCGGCTTCGGCACCCTGGTCTACGGGCTCAGCAAGTTCGGCGAGGGCGGCGACGCCCGCCTCGAGGGCGCGGTCTGCGCGATCGTCGGCCTCGTGTTCGTGGTCGGCTTCGTGACCGTCCAGCTGCGGCTACAGAAGGTCGGGGAGCCGCTGCTCGACCTGCGCACCCTCCGACAGCCCACCTACCGGCTCTCCCTGCTGATCATGGCGTGCGCCTTCGCCGGGATGTTCGGGGCGATGCTGATCCTGCCGGTCTACCTCCAGAACCTGCGTGACCTGAGCACCCTGCAGACCGGCCTGATGATGATGCCGGGCGGCCTGGCGATGGGCCTGCTGGGCCCGCGCGTGGGTCGCTGGTTCGACGCGCACGGCAGCCGCCGGCTGGTCCTGCCCGGGGGTGTCGGGGCCGTCCTGTCCCTCGCGATGCTGACCCAGGTCGACCTGTCGACGCCGATCTGGCTCATCCTCGCGGCGCACGTGCTGCTGATGGTCTCGCTGGCGCTGATCTTCACGCCCGTGTTCACCCTCGGGCTCGGAGACGTCCCGCCGCACCTGTACTCGCACGGCAGCTCGCTCCTCGGTGCCCTGCAGCAGGTCGCCGGTGCCATGGGCACGGCCGTGGTGGCGACCCTGATCGCGCTGCGGACCACGCACCTGCTCGAGCAGGGGGAGGACGTGCTCTCGGCGCAGGTCGGCGGCATGACCGCGGGCTTCTGGTTCGGCGTGGCGCTGACCGCCGTCGTCCTCGATCTCCTGCTCCGGCTGCCGAACCGGGCCGCGGTCCCGGCGCCCGCCCCCGCGCCCGACGCGCAGCTGCCCGCCCCCGCGGAGGCCGTGCCGCTGCAGGCCCCGGAGGGCTGAGCACGCAGGGTTCCTGCGGGCTCGCGGCCGTGGCCGCCCGACCGCTCCGGCACGCGACGAGGGCCGACTCCCTGGTGGGGGTCGGCCCTCGTCGTCACGGCGCGCGCTCAGGCGCAGCGGCTCACCGCACGCGCACCGTGAAGGCCCTGGTGGTGGCGCCGGTCACCGCGTCGGTGCCGTCGACCGCCAGGCGGTAGCGGAAGGTGCCCTTCCGGGACTGCCGGCCGAAGGTGACCCGGGCGGCGCCCTCCTCGTCCGACCGGACTGTGCGGACGTCGGTCCAGACGCCGTTGGTCAGGCGCTGCAGCGTGAGCGGCTCCTCGTCGGCCTGCTGGACGCTCACCGCGTCGGAGGTCACGACGTTGCCCTTGTCCACCGTGACGGTGCTGGTGCGCCATCCGGCGATCGTGGTGACGCCGACCGGCAGGTCCGTGGTGGCCGGGTCGCCGTCGTCGGTGACCAGGCAGCGGACCGTGCCCTGCCAGTGGTAGTTCGTGCCGCCCACCTGCGTCCAGACCACGGAGTACGACGTCACGCCGGCCGGCCAGTCCCGGTGGCTGGCGTAGGGGAAGGACGCGGTGCCGCCCCAGAAGCCGTCGTTGTTGTGGAAGTTCAGCGTGACCTGACCCTTGTCGGTCTGCACGCGCACGTTGACGTCGTTGGCCTGGCCGTCGGGGATGTTCGCCGGGTAGTCGACCGTCAGGCCGGTGCAGGACGGGTCGTCGTACTCCCAGTCCCAGCTGAAGTCACCCGGGTCGGACGGGCCGGTCGGTCCCGTGGGGTCGGTGGGGTCGGTGGCCGGCGCGTAGGTGTCGATGCTCGCGCTGGCGGTGCTCGAGGCCGCGGTGCCGGCGGCCGGGGTGCCAGTCGCGGTGGCGGTGTTCACGATCGTGCCGGTGGCGGCCTCGGCCGCGGTCACGGTGTGCGTGGCGGCGGGGAGCGCGGGGCAGGTGGTGGTGGCACCGACCGGGAGGGTGGCGACGCAGGTGGCGCCGGAGGCCAGGGCCGGGATCATGGGGTCGGTGACCTTGACGTCGGTCAGGGGCACGTTGCCGGTGTTGGTGACCGAGAAGCCGTAGGTGAGGGTCTCGCCCTCGGCGGCCAGGGAGTCCTCGTCGGCCGAGTCGGTGACGGACTTGGTCAGCCTGAGTGCCGGCGCCGCGGCGGGTGCCGCCTTGGTCGCGATGGTGGCCCGGGCGCTCCCGGTCGCGGCGACGGAGGAGCCGCCCGAGGACTTCGCCGCGGCCGTGGCCGTGTTCACGACCGAGCCGGCCCTGACCTCGGCCGCGGTCACGGTGTGCGTGGCGGCGGGGAGCGCGGGGCAGGTGGTGGTGGCACCGACCGGGAGGGTGGCGACGCAGGTGGCGCCGGAGGCCAGGGCCGGGATCATGGGGTCGGTGACCTTGACGTCGGTCAGGGGCACGTTGCCGGTGTTGGTGACCGAGAAGCCGTAGGTGAGGGTCTCGCCCTCGGCGGCCAGGGAGTCCTCGTCGGCCGAGTCCGTGACCGACTTGGTCAGCTTGAGCGCGGGAGCCGGGGCCTCGCAGCCCTGCACCCAGAAGACCTTGGACTTGCTGTTGTTGCCCTGGGAGCCGCCGGTCTCGACGGTCAGCTTGACGTGGTAGCCCTGCTGCGCCTGCGGCTGGCCCTTGAAGGCGAGGACGTAGGTCTTGCGCCCGTCGAGGTCGGTGCCGCCACCGGCCGCGTCGCCGCCGACGAACACCGAGGTGTCGCCCTGGACCGTGAGCCCGACGTCCTTGGTCGGCGCCTGCATCTCGAAGTCGACCTGCGAGATGATCTTCGAGCCCTGGTCGAAGCCGTACCACTCGACGGTGAGGGAGCAACCGGTCAGGTGCGGGTCGTTGCCGGGGGTGCCCTCGTCGGCGAGCTCGGCGATCTTGATCGTGCCGTTGTTGCCCGCGGGGTCGTTGCCGTTGCCCGCGAAGGCGGCGGACGGGACGAGGGCGGCGGCGGCCGTCATCGCCGTGACGGCGACGAGGGCTGCGAGGCGGTGGCGCACGTGGGCTCCTGCTTCTGCGCGGACTGCTGGGACGAGCAGGAGCGTTCCACGCGCGGGAGGGCCTGCAGCCGTTCTTCGTCGAACCTTCCGCGGACCTTGAGGCTTTCTGGAGGAAGTCGCACCGGATCCCCCGTTCCGGGTACGGGAATGCCTGGCAGCACCGCCGGTTGTCACCAGGTGGTAGCCCCGCGAACGCATCGACGAGAGGACCCACCGTGCCCGACGAACTCGCCACGATCGGACTGACCGGACTGGCCGTGATGGGCCGCAACCTGGCCCGCAACATCGCCCGGAACGGCCACCGCGTGGCCGTGCACAACCGCACCACCGCCAGGATGGAGTCCCTGCTCGAGGAGCACGGTGACGAGGGCGACTTCGTCGGCGCCAGGACCCTCGCGGAGCTGGTCGCCGCGATCGAGCGCCCGCGCGCCATCATCGTGATGGTCAAGGCCGGCGATCCCACCGACGCCGTCATCGACGAGCTGGCGCCGCTCCTCGACGAGGGCGACATCGTCGTCGACGCCGGCAACGCCCACTTCGCCGACACGGTGCGCCGCGAGCAGGCCCTCGCCGAGCGTGGCCTGCACTTCGTGGGCATGGGCGTCTCCGGGGGAGAGGAGGGCGCCCTGCACGGCCCCTCGATCATGGTCGGCGGCTCCGAGCATGCCTACGAGCGGCTCGGCCCGGTGCTGCGCGACATCGCCGCGCAGGTGGACGGCACCCCCTGCTGCGCCCACGTCGGGCCCGGCGGGGCGGGCCACTTCGTCAAGATGGTGCACAACGGCATCGAGTACGCCGACATGCAGCTGATCGCCGAGTCCTACGACCTGCTGCGCAGCGTCGTCGGGCTGGAGCCGGCCGGGATCGCCGAGGTCTTCCGCGACTGGAACGCCGGCGACCTGGAGTCGTTCCTCATCGAGATCACGGCCGACGTGCTCACCCACACCGACCCCGACGGGCCGCCGTTCGTCGACGTCGTACGAGACGCGGCGGAGCAGAAGGGCACCGGGCGCTGGACGGTGCAGAGCGCCCTCGACCTCGGGGTGCCGGTGACCGGAATCGCGGAGGCGACGTTCGCGCGCAGCCTGTCCGGGCACACCGAGCAGCGCGAGGCCGCCCGCGCGGTGTTCAGCACCGGTCCCGAGGCGGTGGACCTCGGGGACGGGGACGCGTTCGTCGACGACGTCCGCGCCGCCCTCTACGCCTCCAAGGTGGTCGCCTACGCCCAGGGCTTCGACCAGATCGCGGCCGGCAGCCGCGAGCACGACTGGGGCATCGACCCCGGGGCGATGGCCACGATCTGGCGGGGCGGCTGCATCATCCGGGCCCGGTTCCTCGACCGGATCCGCGAGGCGTACGCCGCCGAGCCCGACCTGACCACGCTGCTCACCGCGGAGTTCTTCGCCGATGCCGTGAACCGCGGCGCGGAGGCGTGGCGCCGGGTGGTCGCGACCGCCGCCCGGGCCGGGGTGCCCACCCCGGCGTTCGCCTCGTCCCTCGCCTACTTCGACGGGCTGCGGCGCGAGCGCCTGCCCGCGGCGCTGATCCAGGTGCTGCGCGACGACTTCGGGGCGCACACCTACCAGCGCATCGACCGGGAGGGCACGTTCCACACCGACTGGGCAGGGGACCGCTCCGAGACTCAGCTGTGACGACCACCGGACAGTCCGGCAGGAAACCCGTCGGGCCGACGACCCGGGACGACGAAACGTGCCGGACTATCCGGTGGAAGCGGGATGGGTGTGACGCGGGGATCGACGGGTACGTCACGCCCATGACCAGCCTGCACGAGCTCGGCGAGGGCGTCCTCCCGCGCAGCGCCCCCTTCGGTGACCTGCTGATCGACTACGACGCCCGGGTCCTCGAGCCCCGGCCGTGGACCGCGGCCCAGTCGCGGTGGGCGGCCGAGTTGCTGCGCAACGCCCCGGCGGGCCCGGCGCTGGAGCTGTGCGCCGGGGCCGGGCACATCGGGCTGCTGGCGATCCGGCACGAGCCCCGGCCGCTGGTCAGCGTTGACCTGAACCCCATCGCGTGCGACTACACCCGGGCGAACGCCGAGCGCGCCGGTCTGGCGGACCTCGTCGAGGTGCGCGAGGGAGCCATGGACGAGGTCCTCGAGCCCGACGAGCGGTTCGCGCTGGTCATCGCCGACCCGCCGTGGGTCCCCCGGGCGGAGACCGGCCGCTACCCCGAGGACCCCGTGCTGGCGATCGACGGGGGCGTCGACGGGCTCGACCTGGCCAGGCGGTGCTGGACCCTCGCCGACCGGCACCTGCTGGCAGGGGGCTCGGCCGTGCTGCAGCTCGGGACCGTGGCGCAGGTGCGCCGGCTGGCGCGCGAGCTGCGCGGGAAGACCCGGCTCAGGGTGCGCGAGTGGCGCTCCTTCGAGCGCGGCGTGCTCGTCGCCCTCCGGGCCTGACGCCCAGGCCAGGCCCGGGGGAGATCGCCTAGGGTCGCGCCTTCGCAGGAAGCACCTTGTGGGTCCCGTCGCACCACGGCTGGGCAGCGGACTTCCCGCACCGGCACACCGCGCTGACCGGCCTGGTCGTGCGATGGGTGCGGCCCTGGTCGTCCTGCACGACGTGGTCGCCGCGCAGCAGCAGCGGCCCGCCGGGGCAGATCACGACGTCCGGGTGCTCCATGTCCCGGGGCCGCTCGGCGCTCATGCCGCCCACTGCGCGAGCAGGACCCGAGCGACCCGGTCCTCGAGGTCGAGGCAGGTGAATGCTCCGAGGAACACGTCCACGGCCAACGCGGGCTCGGCGGCGACCAGACCGCCGCAGATGGTGCGCACGGCCAGCTGCTCGTGCACCGCGTCGGCCTCCACGTGCTCGCGGTAGTAGTGCGCCATCTCCTCTGCCAGCCCCAGCCGCTCGATGCCCTGGGCCATCTTCCGCGAGGGCAGCGAGCTGGTGGCCTCGAACGCCGCGAGGTGCCCCAGTGCGGCGCCGCGCAGCCGCCGGTGCAGCCCGAAGAGCGACATGGCGTTGTTCTGCTCGAGCACCTCCAGCGGTACGTCGTCCACGTAGGCGCCCGGCTCGGCACTCAGGCCGCACGCCTCGAGGCCGCGGGCGAACAGGTGGGCGTGCAGCCGGTTCGGGTCGCCGGTGCCGTACTCGTCGTACTGCAGCTCGACCAGCGCGGCCTTGGTCGCGACCTCGAGCCGCGGCACGACCCAGGCGGTGGGGTCGGCCTCCTTGAGGTGGTAGACCGAGCGCAGCCGGAACAGGTCGAGGACCTGCTCGGCGTCCGCCTCGCGCTGGACGTACGACGCGAGGGAGGCGCCGTCGTGGCTCTCCACATACGCGAACAGCGCCTCCGCGAACCCGTCGCCGCCGGGCATGGTGTCCGGCGCGGCCCAGCGCTCACGCAGGCGGCCCTCGAAGGCCCGCTCGAGCCGGCGGCGCAGTGCCAGCAGGTCGGGGTCCCACTCGAGGTCGTCGTCGACGTCCTCGAAGCCGCGGTGGTGGAGCTCGTAGAGCGCCCAGAGCGCGATCTGCTCGTCGTCGATGCTCTCGGGGTCGGCGGCGACGACCGGGGCGAGGTCGGCCGGTCGCACCCGCATCGCCTCGAACAACGACTCGCTGAGTGCGCCGCGCGCCTTGGGGGTCAGCATGCGGGAGAGGTACCCCCGGCGTCGCACCCCATGCTCGGCGGGTCTGCCGACCACGCCACACACGGAGGAGAAGGGCGCCGACCGGCCCGACGGGGGATGCAGGCCGGTCGACGCACCTCGAATGCTTCCCGGCCGCCGGGACCCGCGCTCGGTGCGCAGGTACCGATTCGACTAGTACATCCGCACTAGGTGGACGCTGGGGGCCCGCCGGCGTCACTGCCCGGGAGCCACGTCGTCACGACCGTCCCCCCGCCGGGAGGGCTGCTGAGCGCGCACCAGCCGCCGGCGATCGTGGCCCGGTCCTGCATGGTGAGCAGCCCGCGGTGGCCCGGGGTGGGCGGTGCGGGGGTCGCGCCGAGCCCGACCCCGTCGTCGGCGACGGACACCTCGATCCCGCCGTCGCGCCCCCGGACCGTGACCGCGACGTGCCGCGCACCCGCGTGCTTGCGCGTGTTGTTGAGGGTCTCCTTCGCGATCCGGTAGGCGATCGCCCGCACCGCGTTGGGCACGTCCGGCTCGTGCTCGCCGTCGACGGTCCACTGCACGTCGGAGAGCTCGAAGATCTCCTCCGCGGCGCGGGCGAGGGCACCCGAGAGACCGCGCTGGAGGTCGGGCGGCTCGAGGTCGAAGAGGAGGGAGCGCAGCCGTTCGGTCGCTCCCGAGACGCTGGCCTGCAGGGGCTCCAGCGTCTCCAGCAGGTCGGGGGCGCGCTCGCGCAGCCGTCGGTTCAGCAGCCCCAGGCGCAGGTCGACCGCGGCGAGGGCCTGGACGGGGTCGTCGTGGACGTCGGCGGCGATCCGGGTCCGCTCGGCGTCCTGGGCGTCGACGAGCCGGGTCAGCAGCGCCTGCTGCTGCTCGGCCAGCTCCTGGCGCGCCGCCTCGGCGGCCAGGCGCTCGCTGATGTCGCGCTGCACGGTGGCCAGCGCGAACGGCTCGCCGCTCTCGGGGTCGTGCATCAGGAAGCTGACGATCTCCACCGGCACGGGAGCGCCACGGTGGTTGCGCAGGGTGGACTCGCCCTCCCAGTGCCCGGTGGCGACCACCGCGGGCTGCTCGATCTCGAGCGAGGCCCGGATCCCCTCGGGCGTCAGGTAGTCGGTGATGGTGGTCTTCGTGACGTCGACCTCGGGATCCAGCCCGATGAGCTCGCGCCCGCCCGGGTTGACGTACGTCACCGCCCCGTCCAGCCCGGCGATGGCGATGAAGTCGGGGGAGGCCTCGACCAGGGCCTTGAACCGCATGAGGTCGGCGTTCACGGCGCGCAGCGCGGCCTCGGTCGTACGCAGCTCGGTGACGTCCTTCGCGGCCCAGGCCGTGCCCAGCGCCGCACCGGTCTCGGGATGGTGCAGGTGGAACACCTCGAGCTGGGCGACCATCACGTGGTCCGCGAGCGGGATGCGCAGGTCGCCCGACCAGCGCTCCGTCGCCTGCAGGCTGCGCCGGATCTCGTCCCCGGTCGCGTCGGGGACGTACGACATCAGCGTCGCCCACACGTCGTCCCGGTCGATCTCGATGCCGTACTCGTCGATCCTGGGGTTGGTGTAGACGAAGCGGTCCTGCTCGTCGGCGATGGCGATGAGGTTGTCGGAGGCGTCGGCCAGGGCCTTGAACTTCACCAGCTGCTCGCGGTCCTCGCGCTGCGCCTCCAGCAGGAGGGCATTGTCGAGGGCCAGGGCGCACCGGTCCGCGATGTCCGCGGTGAGGTCGAGGCGGTCGTCGTCGAACACGCCCCAGCTCCCCGAGCGGGTGATGTCGATGGCGCCCACCAGGTGCCCGCGGGAGCGCAGCGGGACCCGGAGCATCGCGTGCCCCGGGTCGGTGTGGACCACCTGGAGCACGCCGAGGGCCTCCACCTCGGCCGAGGTGGGACGCTCCGGCTGCTCGCCGTCGCACGGCTCCGCGACGCCGTCCCGGATCCAGCGGGCCCTCTCCTCCAGCTCGTCCCTGCCGCGGACGCGCACCCAGACCGTGACGGCGTCCGCGAAGGACTCGCCGACCGAGCGGGCGACCATGCGCACGAGCGCGTCCGGGTCGAGGACCTCACGGTTCATCGCGGCCGAGATGTCGGCCAGCATCGTGGCCCGATGCCGCGCGGCCCGCAGCTCGGCCTCGGCCCGCCGCTGCTCGGTCACGTCGGTGCTCACGCCGAGCGCCCCGGTGATCGCCCCGTCGGGGCTGCGCACCGGCTCGTAGTAGACCGACAGGATCCGGCCGTGGAACTCCCTCTCGATGCTGAAGGTCTCGCCGGCCAGGACCCGCCGGAGCGCGACGAGCGACCGCTCGTCGTCGGCGTACACCTCGAAGAGGTCGCGGCCGACCAGCTCGCCCGGCCGCACCCGGAGCGGGCCCAGCCCGGGGCCGGTCGAGAGAGTGCAGCGCCCGGTGGTGTCGAAGCCGAAGATGACGTGCGGTCCCATCGCGGGACCGCGCTCGGCCGTCTCGTGCATCCCTGGCCCCCCTCCGGTGGTGTCGGGCGACGGCGCCTCGACAGCGGTGGCGGCCATCGTAGGCACGACCGAGGTGAGCAGGTCGGGTTCGGCCCGGACCCGACGGCGTCGTACCCGAAGGTGGTCATGACGCGGCAGCGGCGGCGTTCCTAGGCTGAGGCCCCTGCCCACGGAGGACTCATGCACGGACACTGCAGAGCGGTCAGGATCGTCCTCGGCCTCGTCCTGGCGCTCACCGGCGCGGTCGCGGTCACGCCGGACGCCCGGGCGCTGGCCCCGCAGGCGCTGGCGCCGCCCGGGGTGCCGTGGACCTGGGGCGGCAACTCCTACGGCCAGCTCGGCATCGGGACGACCTCCCCGCGCCTGGTGCCGGGGCCGGTCAGCACCCTCGGCGACGTCGTCGACCTGCACGGGGGACGCGAGCACGTCGCGGCCCTCCGGTCCGACGGCAGCGTCTGGGTGTGGGGCAGCAACGTCCAGGGCCAGCTCGGGCTCGGGACGTCGGGGAACAGGCTCACTCCGACCCGGGTCACCTCGCTCAGCGGCGCCGTCGCGGTCGAGACCGGCCACAACCACACCGTCGTGCTGCTGGGCAACGGGACCGTGTGGACCGCGGGGCTGAACAGCGACGGCCAGCTCGGGGACGGGACGACCACCAACCGCCGGTCGTTCGTCCGGGTCCAGGGCCTGAGCGACGCCGTGCTCATCGCGGCCGGCCGCGACATGTCGTACGCCGTGCGCGCCGACGGCACGGTCGTCGGCTGGGGCCGCAACGCGGAGGGTCAGCTCGGGGACGGGACGACCACCCGACGCCTCACGCCGGTCCGGGTCGGCCAGCTGACCAACGTCACCGCCATCGCCGGCGGCCGCGACCACGGCCTGGCCGTGCGGTCCGACGGCACGGTGTGGGCCTGGGGTGCCAACACCTACGGCCAGGTGGGCGACGGGTCCCAGACGAACCGGCGCGCGCCGGTCCAGGTGGCCTCCGGGGCCGTCGACGTGAGCGCCGGTGCGCACCACTCCCTGGCGCTGCGCGCCGACGGGCGGGTCCAGTCGTGGGGCCGCAACTACCGGACCGAGCTCGGCGACGGCACCACCACCAACCGCTCGCGACCGGTCTTCGTGCTGAACGTCTCCGGGGCCACCTCGATCGGCGCCGGTCGCGACACCGGGATGGCCGTGCTCGGCGACGGCACGGTGCGGGTCTGGGGGCACAACGCGAGCGGGCAGCTCGGCGACGGCACCACCACCAACCGCTCGACCCCGATCGTGCTGCGCGGGGTCAGCGGCGCCACCAAGGCGGCCGGCGGCGGGGCGGCGTACTCGACGGTCCTGGTCGACCACCGCTGAGCCTCGCCGCACCTCGACGACGCCCGGGAACGACGAAGGGCCGGTCCGTGTGGACCGGCCCTTCGCGGGTGGTACGGCATCAGGGACTCGAACCCCGAACCCGCTGATTAAGAGTCAGCTGCTCTGCCAATTGAGCTAATGCCGCGTGCGGTGAAGCGAGAAGAACTCTAGCAGCGGCCGGGCTGCGAGGAGAAATCGGGGGCGGTCACCGGGACTCGAGGACCGCCTGCGCGGCGTTGTGGCCGCCGATGCCGGAGACGAAGCCGCCGCGTCGTGCGCCCGAGCCGCACAGGAGCACCGACGGCGCCTCGGTCTGGACGCCCCACCGCTGGGCCGGAGTGTCCAGCCGCGCCCGGTTGGAGGCCCACGGCCACTCGAGGTCGCCGTGGAAGATGTGCCCGCCCGGCATCGCCAGGTCGGCCTCGACGTCCTGCGGGATCTTGGCCTCGATGCAGGGCCGCCCGTCGGCGTCGCGCGCCACGCAGGACTCGATCGGCTCGGCGAAGTGCTCGTTGAGCGCGGCCAGCGCCCGCTCGACCGCCAGCGCCTTGGTGGCGGCCCGGTCCTGCTCGAAGAGCGCCGCGGGGGTGTGGATGCCGAAGTAGGTCATCGTGTGCGTGCCGGCCGGGGAGTCGCCCAGGATCGAGGGGTCGGTGAGGGAGTGGCAGTAGACCTCCCCGGGCATGGTGGCGGGGAGCCGCCCGGCGGCGGCGTCGTCGTACGCCGCCTGCAGCTGGGTGTAGTCCTCGGCCACGTGCAGGGTGCCGGCGAAGGCGACGGCCGGGTCGATGCCCGATCGGAGCCGCGGCAGCCGGTCGAGCAGCAGGTTGATCTTCAGCTGGGTGCCCTGCGGCTTGCCGGCCGGGTCCTCGCCCTCGCCGAGCAGGATCCGCAGCACCCAGGGCGCAACGTTGGCGAGCACGAACCGCGCCGAGACCGTGTGGTCGCGGCCGCCGTCGTGCCAGGTCACCTCGGCGCCGTCGCCGGCGTCGCGGATGCCGCTGACCCCGGCCGAGGTGATGATCTCGGCGCCGGCGGCCGTCGCCGCCCGGGCCAGGGCGTCGGTGACCGCGCCCATCCCGCCGACGGGCACCCGCCACTCGCCGGTGCCGTTGCCGATCACGTGGTAGAGGAAGCAGCGGTTCTGCACCAGCGACGGGTCGTGCACGGAGGCGAACGTCCCGATCGCGCTGTCGGTCGCGACCACCCCCCGGACCGTGTCGTCTGCGAAGCGCGACTCGATCACCTCGCCCAGCGGCGTGGTGACGAAGTCGCGCCAGATGCCGGGGTCGACGTCGGCGCGGATCGCCTTCTCGGTCGGGAGGGGGGAGAGCAGCGTCGGCGCCACCACGTGTGCGAGGTCGGCCACGTCGGCGTGGAACTCGCGCCAGGCGTCGTACTCCGCGTCCCCGCCGGTCAGCTCGGCGAACGACCGTCGGGTCGCCTCGCCCTCGGGCCGCTCGACCAGGAGACCGGTGGGCTTGCCGTCCCGGACGACCGGGGTGTACGACGCGGTCGAGCGGGACGCGAGCCGGATGTCGAGGCCGAGGTCGTCGACCAGCTGCTCGGGCATCAGCGAGACCAGGTAGGAGTAGCGCGAGAGCCGCGCGGGCCGACCGGGGAACGCGGTCGCCGACACCGCGGCGCCGCCGGTGTGCGCCAACCGCTCGAGGACGAGCACGGAGAGTCCCGCGCGGGCGAGGTAGGCGGCCGAGACGAGGCCGTTGTGCCCGCCGCCGACGACCACCACGTCGTACTGCTGCTTCTCCGAAGTCACCACGCCAAGGTAGCGGTCTCTGAGACCCTGAGGGCAGCCACCCGGCGCCGCTCCGGCGACGCCGTGGTGGCCGATGTGTGGATCGATGCGTGCGAACGACGGGGAGGGCCGGTGGAGACGAAGTCCTGGCGGCTCCAGGTCGCCGCCCTCATGGGGGCCGTCGTCGGGTTCGGGCTCAGCGCGGTCGTCGCGGCGCCGGACGGTGGCACCGGGATCGGCATCTGGCCCGTGGGCGGTGCCGTGGCCGCGCTGCTGCTGACGCCGCGCCAGCGGGTGCCGCACGTGACGGCGCTCGTGCTGACCGTCGCCCTGGCCACGATCTGGGCCGGCGGGCGTTCGTGGGGCGTCGCGCTCGGGCTCGCCGCGGGGATCGCGCTCGCGAGCTGGCTCGTGTGGAGGTTCCTGACCGAGGGGCGCTCCGGCCGGCCGCCGTTGACGGACAACGCCGACCTGACCAGGTTCTACGCAGCGACGGCCGTCGGCGCGCTGGTCGTCGCGGCCACGGCGATGGTCACCTCCGCGCTCAGCGGCTTCGGCCACCCCGCCCTGACGGCGCTGACCATCGGCACCGCCCAGCTCTGCTCCCTGATCACCGTGCTGCCGTTCTTCGCCCGGCTGCGCCACCACGAGTCGACGGCACCGACGTACGAACGCGTGCTGCAGTGGTTGCTCATCGTGACCATCACCCCGCTGGTCTTCCTGCCGCACGAGTTCCCCAGCCTCGTCTTCCTGGTGATCCCGCTGCTCGCCTGGGGCGGCCTGCGGGGCAACCCCTACGAGGCGCTGGCCCAGACGATGGCGGTCTTCGGCATCGCCATCGAGCTGACGACCTACGGCTTCGGTCCGTTCGCCGACGTGCCCCGGACCTACGGGCTGCCGATCGACGCCCGGCCGATCCTGCTGGCGGTGTTCGGCATCGCCTGCGCGGTCGTCGTGGTGCCGATGATGCTGGTCGTGGGGGAGCAGCTCGCCGACGCGCGCCAGGCCGCGGCCGAGCGCGACAAGGTGCAGCGCATCGTCAACGGCGCCACCGGGATGGCCATCATCGGCACCGACCAGGCGGGCCGGATCACCCTCTTCAACCCCGGAGCGCAGCGCCTCTTGGGCTACGCGCCCGAGGAGGTGATGGGGGAGTCGACCCGGATGCTGCACAGCGACCGGGCGGTCGCCGAGAAGGCGCGCGAGCTGGGGGTGCCCCACGACTTCGTGGCGGTGGCCCTCGCGCTGACGGACCCGGGGATGGCCGGCACCGACATGGTCTTCACCCGCAAGGACGGGGTCGAGCGCAACCACTCGCTGACCCTGAGCCGGCTCGAGGACGACCGCGGCCGCACGCTCGGCTACGTCAGCACCTCCGAGGACGTCACCGAGCGGGTCGAGGCCCAGGCCAAGCTCGTCGAGGCGCTGGAGACCGAGCGCACCGCCGGGGAGCGGCTGCGGGAGGTCGACCGGGTCAAGGACACCTTCGTCGGCAGCGTCAGCCACGAGCTGCGCACCCCGATCACCAGCATCGTCGGCTACCTCGAGATGCTGGAGGAGGGAGCGTTCGGCGACCTCTCCCCGGCGCAGTCCGACGCGGTCCGCCGGGTGAGCGCGAACAGCTCCCGGCTGCTGCTGCTCATCGACGACCTGCTCACGCTCTCCCGGGTGGAGGACGACGGGCTGGTGCTCGCCGACCGGGCGCTGGACCTGCGCGCGCTGGTCCGGGCCGGCCACGACGTGGTCGCGCCCGCGTGGGAGGCGCGCGACCTCAAGGTCCACCTCGAGCTGCCGGACGACCCGGTGCCATTCCTGGGGGACCGGGACATGATCGAGCGGGTCGTCGTCAACCTGGTCAGCAACGCGGTGAAGTTCACGCCCGACGGCGGGCACGTGCGGATCGGACTGACGGCCGAGGGTGACACCGCGCTGGTCGAGGTGGTCGACACCGGGCTCGGCATCCCCGCCGAGGAGCAGGGCCGGATCTTCAGCCGGTTCTTCCGGTCCTCGCTGGCGCAGAAGCAGGCGATCCCGGGCAGCGGCCTGGGGCTGTCGATCACCCGCGCGGTCGTGGAGAAGCACGGCGGGCGCGTCGAGCTGGACTCCGCCGAGGGCGAGGGGTCGACCTTCTGGGTGTGGTTGCCGGTCGTGGTCTGAGCCAGGCCCCGTCGCGCACCCCTGCCGGAATATCCAATCTTCAACTATCGTTGGACCCGGTGACTTCCGAGGAGGTGGGCCGATGCCCGCGATCACCGTTCCCGACCTGACCGTGCTCGACCGGATCCGGACACCCGGCCTGGGCGACCAGCCGCGTCCCGTGTGGCAGGTCACGACCGCCCCGCAGGGCTACGAGGGGGAGGGGTTCCCGGTGCGGCGCGCGTTCGCCGGCATCGACCTCGCCCACCTCGACCCGTTCGTGATGATGGACCAGATGGGCGAGGTCGAGTACGCCCCCGGCGAGCCCAAGGGCACGCCCTGGCACCCGCACCGCGGCTTCGAGACCGTCACCTACATCATCGACGGCGTCTTCGACCACCAGGACAGCCACGGCGGTGGCGGCACCATCACCAACGGCGACACCCAGTGGATGACGGCCGGCTCCGGCCTGCTCCACATCGAGGCGCCCCCGGAGTGGCTGGTGCAGAAGGGTGGCCTCTTCCACGGCATCCAGCTCTGGGTGAACCTCCCGCGGGACGCCAAGATGAACGCCCCGAAGTACCAGGACCTGCGCTCGGGCGAGGTCGCGCTGCTGACGTCGTACGACGCGGGCTCGCTGGTCCGCGTGATCGCCGGGTCCGTGGACGGCCACGCCGGCCCGGGCTCGACGTACACCCCGATGGCGCTGGCGCACGCCACCCTCGAGCCGGGCGCGCGCCTCGACCTGCCGTGGGACGTCGACTTCAACGCGCTCGTCTACGTGCTGAACGGGCACGGGACGGTCGGTGACGGGACGCCCGTCCACACCGGGCAGTCCGCGGTGTTCGGCGCGGGCGACTACCTGACCGTGACCGCGGACCGCAGCCAGGAGAGCCGCTCGCCGAAGCTCGACGTGATCATCGTCGGCGGCCGGCCGATCCGCGAGCCCCTGGCCTGGGCCGGGCCGTTCGTGATGAACACCAAGGCCGAGGTCCTGAAGGCCTACGAGGACTTCCAGCGGGGCCACTTCGGGCACGTCCCGGCCTAGAGCGCACACCCGGCCGGCGTTGCCGGACACCCGCTTCCTGCGGTTTCGGGGGCGGGAGGCGCCCGGCGCCCCTACCCTGAGCGGGTCGCCCGGACCTCTCGGGCGGAGCGGGAGGACGGTGCCGGATGAGTGGCTCGATGCTCTACACGATCGGGACCGCGCTGAACCACGCGCGCGACCACGCGCTCGAGGTGGACCTGCTCGTGGGCGGCCAGTGGATGACGGGGGTCGTCGCGGCCGTCGACGGGTTCGGCGTGCTGCTGGTCTCGGACGGTGACCACGCCGTCGTCCGCGCGGAGGCCGTCTCCGCGGTGCGGATCGCCGGTGGCCCCCCGCAGCGGTCGGAGATCGCCGCCCACGTCCGCCCGATGCCCGGTCCCGAGCCGGCCGCGACCCGCGACTGACGTCCGGGATCACCGGTCCGGGGTGCGTCGGGGCGGCCCCGGGGCCGCGGCTGCAGCATGATGGCTCGCTGTGACCGGTCCCGAGCTGCGCCGCCACCAGGCCGAGGCGCTCGCCGCGCTGGAGCGGAGGTGGGCGGCGCGGACGACCCGGACCTGGGTGACGCTGCCGCCCGGCGCGGGCAAGACGCTCGTCGGGCTGCGCACCGCGGCCGCGATGCTGGCCGGCGGCAGCGTGTCCCGGGTGGTGGCCTTCGCGCCCAACACGGCGATCCAGGGGCAGTGGGCGGCCCAGGGGTCCGCGCTGGGGCTGGAGGTCGGGACCGACCGGGTTCTCGACGAGCCGGTGACCGCCCTGACCTACCAGTCCCTGGCCGTCTTCGACGCGGACGCCGAGGTCGACGACGACGGTCTCGAGGGCACGCTCCTGGCCCGGCTGCACCCGGGCGGCCGGGCGCTGGTCGAGGAGCTGTCGGCCTGCGGACCGGTGCTGCTGGTGCTCGACGAGTGCCACCACCTCCTCGAGGTGTGGGGCCGGCTCCTGGCCGAGCTGCTCGACCGCCTGCCGCAGGCCGTGGTGCTGGGCCTGACCGCCACCCCGCCGACGGCGCTGCCGGCAGACCAGGCGGCGCTGGTGGAGGAGCTCTTCGGGGACTGTGCGTACGCCGCGTCCATCCCGGCGCTGGTCCGCGAGGGCGACCTGGCACCGTTCAGCGAGCTCGTCTGGCTCGCGTCACCGACCGCGGCGGAGTCCGCGTGGCTGGCGGAGTCCGCAGCCCGGTTCGCCGAGCTGCTCACCGACCTCACGGACCCGGAGTTCGGCTCGACGCCCTTCCTGTCGTGGCTCGACGCGAGGTTCACCGATCCCGACGTGCCCTGGCTGAGCGTGCTGCGCACCGAGCCCGACCTCGCCCGGGCCGCCCTGCGCGCCCACCATGCCGGCATGTTGGCGCTCCCGCCCGGCGCCCGCCTCGCCGAGGAGCACCGGGTCGACCCCACCTCGGACGACTGGGTGCTCCTCGTCGAGGACTGGCTGACCCGGTGCGTGCGGGCCTCCTCCGACCCGGCGGACGAGGAGGTCGTGGAGGCAGTGCGGCGAGCCCTGCCCTCGGTCGGCTACGTGCTGACCCGGCGCGGCATCAGGCGGGGACGCTCGGTGGTCGACCGCGTGCTCGCGAGGTCGGAGTCCAAGACGGTGGCGGCCACGGCGATCGTCGCCCACGAGCAGGCGACGCTCGGGGACCGGTTGCGGATGCTCGTGCTCTGCGACCACGAACGGGCCTCGGCGCTGCTGCCGGCGGACCTCGACCGGGTCATGGACGCCCAGTCCGGGTCGGCGGTCGCCGTGGTCGCCGGGCTGGTCGCGGACGCCGGGACCGCCGGGCTCGACCCGATGCTGGTCACCGGCTCGACGGTCGCGGCCTCGGCGACGACCCTGGCCGCCTTCCGGGAGTTCGTCGCCGCCCGTCCCCGGGCGGCGGAGGCCGACCTGGCCGCGCGGCTCGAGGTCCAGCCGATGCCTGAGGCGGAGGGTGTGGCTCGGCTCGTCGGTCCGTGGTCGAGCCGGACCTGGGTGCGGCTGGTGACGGACTTCTTCACGGCCGGGGGCACCCGGGTCCTGGTCGGCACCCGCGGCCTGCTCGGTGAGGGCTGGGACGCCCCGGCGGTGACCGGGCTCGTCGACCTGACCGCGGTCACCACGACCACGGCGGTGACCCAGACCCGGGGCCGCGCGCTGCGCGTGGACCCTGCCTGGCGGGAGAAGGTGGCGGTCAACTGGACGGTCGTGTGCGTGGCCGACGACCACCCCCGGGGCGGCAACGACTGGGACCGGCTGGTCCGCAAGCACGCGGGCTACCTCGCCCTCGACCAGACCGGCGAGGTCACCGACGGCGTCGCCCACTGCGACTCGCGGTTCTCGGCCTTCGCCCCGCCCGACACGGCGGACTTCGACGCGATCAACGCCGAGATGGTCGTGCGCAGCCAGCGGCGTCACCTGACCGCGGAGGCGTGGGCGGTCGGCACGCCGTACGTCGACGCGGCCGTGCCGGCGATCCGCGTCCTCGCCGAGGAGCGTTCCCGGCTCGGGTCGGCCAGCACGCCCGCTCCGGTGGTCGCCGGCCCGACGGAGCTCGCGGTCCGGGACGCCGCGCTGCTCGGTAGCAGCCCCTGGCCGGCGCTGCTCCTCGGTGCCGGCGGGCTGTCCGGGGCGGGTGCCCTGCTCGCCGGCCACGCCGCGCTCCTGGGTCTCGGCGTCGTCCTGCTGGTCGTGGCCTGGTTCGTCCGCCGGGGGCAGCGCCGGGCGCGCGGGACTCGGGTTCTGGCCGCCGCCTGCGTCCCGCCGTCGGTCGCCCAGGTGGCGTGCGCCGTGGCCGACGCCCTGCACGCGGCCGGACTGTCCCCGGCGGGCTCGGACGCGGTGCGGCTCCGGGTCGAGCCCGGCGGTGAGTACCGCTGCGTCCTCGAGGGGGTGGGGGAGCCCGAGGCCGAGACCTTCGCGGTCGCCGTCGACGAGGTGATGAGCCCGCTCGGCACGCCCCGCTACGTCGTGCCCCGGTGGGTGGTGCCTCCGGGCCCGTGGCCGTCGAGGACCGCGCTCGCGGCCGCGTCCGGCCGGGCGGAGGCGACCGCCGAGACCTGGCACGCGGTGCCGACCGTGCTCGGCGTCAACGCGGGGCGGGCCCGCGCCTTCGCCCGGGCCTGGCAGCACTGGGTCGGCGGCGGCGAGGCGGTCTTCACCGGCTCGCCGGAGGGCGCCGGCGTGCTGGCCGCCCAGGCGGGGACCGATCCGTTCGCGGTCACCACCCTGATGCGCCGGCACTGGGGCTGACCGCCCCCGGGTCGTGTGGCTCCGAGTGCGCCCGGGCGCACTCACCCCCACGACTCACACCAGGGGCTTCTCGAAGAACGCCTCGGCGTGGGGGTTGTCGTTGTAGCGCTCGATGCGCCGGTAGCCCGCCCGCTCGTACATCGCGATGGCCTCGGCGAGCGAGTCGTTCGTGTCCAGCCGCACCGTGGCGTAGCCGAGGGCGGCCGCCTCGCCCTCGAGGTGACGCAGCAGCCGGGACCCCAGGCCGGCGCCGCGCAGCGACGGGTGCACCCACATGCGCTTGATCTCCGCGGTGCCGGGGGCCAGGCGCTGGACGGCTCCGCAGCCGACCACGCGGTCCTCGTCACGCGCCACCACGAAGATCCCCTCCGGCGGGCTGAACGCCGCCGCGTCGTGGGTCCATGCGTCGCCGGGGTCGAAGCCGCCGGGAAACCGCTCGTCGAGCTCGTCGAAGTAGCTGCGCACCGCGGCGACCGCCTCGGGGGCGCTCGCCGCGACCGGCTCGAGGTCGAGGGTCGCGGCCCGGACGAGCAGCTCGGCGGTCGCCAGCGCCTCGTCGAGCCGGGCACGCTGGGACTGCGACAGCGGGGCGACCAGGTCACGGGCCAGCCGCTCGGAGCGGTCCTCGAGGCTCTGCCACTCCTCGAGCCCGCGTCCGGTCAGGGTGGCCAGCCGGCGGCGCCCGTCCCCGGGGTCGGGCACGACCTCGACGAGGCCGTCGTCGGCGAGCTGGCGCAGCAGCCGGCTCAGGTAGCCCGAGTCGAGCCCGAGCCGCTGCCGGAGCGTGAGCACGCCGGCGCCGTCCGGCCCGATCTCGAAGAGCAGGCGCGCGAGGCCCAGCGGTCGGCCGGACCCGAGGAACGACTCGTCGAGGACCCCGACCCGCTGGGTCCAGGCTCGGTTGAAGCGGCGCAGGACGGCGTACGGCGATGCGGCCATTCTCTGACCCTAGTCAGAGAAACCGGTGCGTCAAGGAGCGGGATCGACGAAGCCCCGCCTGCGTTGCAGGCGGGGCTCCGGACTGGGGTGAGTAACGGGACTCGAACCCGCGACATCTGCGACCACAACGCAGCGCTCTACCAGCTGAGCTATACCCACCAAGGCAGATCCCGGCAGTGCCGGGATCGGTGAGGAGTGTACTAGTCCTTGCCGGTTTTCCCCGCATCGGGCTCGTCGCCGGTGAGACCGGTCAGCGCGCCGCCGTGCCGGGCCGCGATCGCGCGGGCGGCCTCGCTCTCGGGGCCGGGGGAGGGCACGAACACGGCCTCGCGGTAGTAGCGCAGCTCCTCGATGCTCTCCTGGATGTCGGCCAGGGCCCGGTGGTTGCCGCGCTTGGCCGGAGCCTGGAAGTAGGCGCGCGGGAACCAGCGCCGCGCGAGCTCCTTGATCGAGGAGACGTCGACGATCCGGTAGTGCAGGAACGACTCCAGCTGGGGCATGTCCCGTGACAGGAACGCCCGGTCGGTCGCCACCGTGTTGCCGGCCAGCGGGGGACGGCTGTTGTCGGGGCAGTGCTCCTTGATGTAGGCCAGCACCCGCTCCTCGGCCTCGGCCATGGTGATGCCGTGGTCGAGCTCGGCCAGCAGGCCGGACGTCTCGTGCATGGTGCGCACGAAGTCGTTCATCTGCTCGATCGCCTCGGTCGGAGGCTTGATGATCAGGTCGATGCCCTCACCCAGCACGTTCAGGTCGAAGTCGGTGACCAGGGCCGCCACCTCGATCAGGGCGTCGGCCTTCAGGTCGAGCCCGGTCATCTCGCAGTCGATCCAGACCAGTCGTTCGTTCACGTGACGCACCCTACTGCGCCGCACCCCCGGACTCTCAGGCGAGATTCAGCCCGGCCACCTAGGGTCGGAGGCGTGAAGGAGTGGTTCGGCCTGGTCGCGCGGCTGGTCACCGGGGGCGTCTGGATCGCCGCCGGTGCCGTGAAGCTGCCGGACCCGGCCACGAGCGTGCAGGCGGTCCGCGCCTACCAGCTGCTGCCCTCGTCGCTGGTGCCGACGGTCGGTCAGCTGCTGCCCATGGTCGAGATCGTGGTCGGGCTCTGCCTGGTCCTCGGCGTGCTCACCCGGGGCGCCGCGGTGGTCTCGTCGCTGCTGTTCCTCGGCTTCATCGTGGGCATCGCCTCGGTCTGGGCGCGCGGGATCACCATCGACTGCGGATGCTTCGGCGGCGGCGGCTACGACCCGGACGCCCGGTCGCAGTACCCCTGGGAGATCGCCCGCGACGTCGCGCTCCTGATCCTGTCCGGCTACCTCGTCGTGGTCGGGCGCACCCGCCTGGCCGTGGACAACCTGCTCTTCCGTCGTACCCCCGCCCCTGAAGGACGCTGACCTTGTCGAAGAAGACCGCCCGTGACTCCCGCGCCGAGCGGGCCGCCGCAGCGCTGAAGGAGCAGCAGCGGGCCGAGCGGCGCCGGGCCACCCTGATGATCGGCGGGGTCGTCGTGGCCATCCTCCTCGTCGTGGTCGGTGGCTTCCTCGTCAACCGGGCCCGCGACACCAGCACCGACGTGAGCGCGCCCCCGGCCGGCACCGGCGACTACGGCGTGGCCATCGGCCAGAAGGACGCGCCGCACACCGTGGTGATCTACGAGGACTTCCTCTGCCCCTACTGCGGTGAGCTGGAGAAGGTGAGCCACGACGAGCTCGCCTCGCTCGCAGACGAGGGCAAGGTGTACGTCGAGTACCGCCCCTTCAACCTGCTGGACACCGACTACTCCGTCGCCGCCGCCGCCGCGTTCAAGGTCGTCCTCGACGAGTCCGGACCCGACGTGGCCAAGAAGTTCCACGACCTGCTCTACGCCGACCAGCCCGAGGAGTCCGGCCCCTACCCGGACAGCAGCTGGCTGGTGGACAAGGCCGTGGAGGCCGGCGCCACCGAGTCGGACGTGCGTGACGGCATCGAGAGCGGGGCCGGCAAGTCGTGGGTCGAGGACGCGTCGAAGGCAGCCGACGCCGCCGGGGTGCGCGGCACGCCCACGATCCTGCTCGACGGCAAGGTGTTCACCGACGGCCGGACCGTCGACCAGCTGTCGCAGAACCTGGTCGACCAGCTCGGCTGAGCGCCCGGGGCGCGGGCGCGGCCTAGGCTCGGGCCATGCAGGTCGAGCGGGTGCAGCGCTGGGTGATGTCCGCCCTGCTGCTGACGACCGCGACCATCTTCGCCGGCGGGCTGTCGGTGCTGGCCGGGTCGGTCGACCGGGCGGGCGCCGAGCCCGGCCTGCTCACGATCGCCGCCGTCGTCGGTCTGCTGGCCATGGCGGGGGTGCGCCTCATCAACGAGAAGCCGGTGCTCTCACCGTGGCTCCTGCTCGGCGTGGTGCCGGCCCTCGCCATTTGGTACTTCGCGATCCACCGCTGACATCATCGGCTGGTGAGCACCCAGCACCCTCTCTCAGCGTTCGTGGCCGGCCTGCCCAAGGCCGAGCTGCACGTCCACCACGTCGGCTCCGCGTCGGCCCGGATCGTCAGCGAGCTCGCCGCCCGCCACCCCGGCACGGTCCCCAGTGACCTCGAGGAGCTCCAGCGCTTCTACGAGTTCCGCGACTTCGCCCACTTCGTCGAGGTCTACCTCGCGGTCGTCGACCTCATCAAAACGCCCGAGGACATCCGCTACCTGACCTACGAGGTGGCCCGCGAGATGGCGACCGGCCAGAGCCTCCGGTACGCCGAGCTGACCTGCACGCCGTACACCTCCGTGCAGCCGCACGTCGAGGGCAAGGGCATGCCGATCGAGGCCTACACCGAGGCGATCGAGGACGCCCGGGTCGCCGCCGAGCGCGATTTCGGTCTGGTGCTGCGCTGGATCTACGACATCCCGGGCGAGTCCGGGGTGCCGTCGGCCGACGCCACCCTCGACTACGCGCTGAACCACCGGCCCGAGGGCCTGATCGGCTTCGGCCTCGGCGGGCCCGAGATCGGGGTGCCGCGGCCGCAGTTCCAGCCGCACTTCGAGGCGGCGCGGGCCGCCGGCCTGCGCAGCCTGCCGCACGCCGGCGAGACCACCGGCCCCCAGACGGTCTGGGACGCGCTCACCCTGCTCGGCGCCGAGCGGATCGGGCACGGCACGTCCTCGGCCCAGGACCCCGAGCTGCTCGCCCACCTGGCCGAGCGAGGGATCCCGCTCGAGGTCTGCCCGTCGTCGAACATCGCCACCCGTGCCGTCGCCACGCTCGACGAGCACCCGATCCGGGCCTTCCGCGAGGCCGGCGTGACGATCACGATCAACTCCGACGACCCGCCGATGTTCGGCACCGACCTGAACCGTGAGTACGAGATCGCGGCCGACCTGCTCGACCTCGACGAGGAGGGCGTCGCCGACCTCGCCCGGGCCGCCGTGCACGCGTCGTACGCCGACGACGACGTCAAGAAGCGCCTGCTGGGCGAGATCGACGCGTACGTCGCGGGCTGACCGGCCCGCACATGCGTCGGCCGCGCCAACTCATACTTGGCGCGGCCGCCCTTGTTCTACCCACCCGGGCGTGGGATCCACGCATCCGGAGCGGTGTCGTCCTCGTCACGTCAGCCCGTCGAGGTAGTCGGCGAAGCCGCCCGAGAGCCGACCGCGGCGACGTGCGGACGTCGTGACCGCGGTGGTGCTCGTCGCGATCCAGGGGAAGCCGGCGCACCGGACCGCCTCGACGAGGAGCGCGTCCTCGTGCAGCGGCACCGCCGGGAAGCCGCCCACCTGCAGGCAGGCGTCGAGCGAGAGGCCGAGGTTGGCCCCGTGCACGTGGGGGTGGCCCTCCTGCAGGCGGTGACGCTCGTGCCAGGCCCGCCACCGGCGGGCGTCCAGCCCCTGCCGGTCGGGGCGGACCGCGCCGACGACCATCGCGAAGCCCTCGGCGGCCAGGTCGAGCTGCCGGGTCAGCCAGTGCTCCGGCACGACCGTGTCCGCGTCGGTGTTGGCCACCCACACCCGCCGCTGGTGGGCCCCGGCGCCGAGCGCGACGGCCCGCTCCACCCCCGTCCGCCGGGCCAGGCCGACGCAGCCGGCGGTCGTCTCCACGACGTCGGTCCCGGCCCGGGCCGCAACGAGCGCCGTCGCGTCGGAGCAGCGGTCCGCCACGACCGTCACGGAGGTCCGCACGTGCGGATGGGTCCGGACCAGGTGGGCGACGGCGCCGGCCACCGAGTCCAGGCACGCAGGCAGCAGGTCCTCCTCGTCGTGCGCGGGCACCACCACGTGCACGCGGTCGTACGCCGTGGTGCGGTGGCCGTCGCTCACGCCGACGGCTCGGGCCACTGCTCGGCGGGGGCGAGCACGGAGATCTCCACGTCGCGGTCCTCGTAGCGCGCCATCTCCGGCGGAAGGGAGCTCGCGCGGAACCGCTCGTGCACGTCCGGGCCGTCGAGGACCCAGCCCTCGACCGGGTGCCGCCAGTGGCACAGGAGCACCACCCCGCCCGGCTCGAGACAGCCGCCGATCCTCGCGATCAGCCGGTCCAGGCTGCCCGGGCTCAGGAAGTAGCCGGTCTCGGACACGACGACCAGGTCGAACCGGCCCTCGGGCCAGTCCCGCGGCACGTCGCACTCGCGCACCTCGACGGTGCTCCAGTCGGCCAGGCGGGCGCCGGCCCGGGCCACCGCGGTGGGGCTGCGGTCGACCGCCACCAGCTCGTCGCAGCGGGTCGCGAGCTGCTGGGCCAGGGCGCCGGTGGAGCAGCCGATCTCGAGACCCCGGCGGAACCGCGGCCGGGGCAGGGCGGCCAGCGTCAGCTGGCGCTTGCGCTCCTCGTACCAGCGCTCGTCGACGCCCCACGGGTCCGCCTGCTGCTGGTGGAGGTCGTCGAGGGCGGGGTCGGCCAGGGGCTCGGTCACGAAGTGCTCGACCGGTGCGTTGAAGTGGGCCAGCACCCGGTCGGGCAGGAGCACCCCGTCGCTGGGCGCCGGTGACAGCGGCCGGACCTGGGTGGTGTGGGCGTGGATGGCGAGCCACTTGCGCTGGGTGACCTGGGCCGAGAGGTCGAGGCGTCGCATCTGCGGCCAGGGGGCGGCGTCGGGCTGGTCCTTGTGCCACATCCAGATGGGGTACTCCGCCAGCTTCGCGCCGGTCCGCTCCGCGGCGGCCGCCGCCGCCCGGCCCGCGGCCTCGTGGTCGGGGTGCCCGTCGCGGCGCCAGGGCGCGGCCAGCAGCGTGGCGCGGCCGTCACCGATCAGGTCGACCAGGCTCGCGGTCACCTCCGCCTCCACGTCGGCGACGCCGCCGTCGGAGGCGCCGAGGAAGACCAGCGGGGCCTCGGGCGCCAGGATGCCCAGGGCGCGCTCGGCCTCGGCGAGGCGGCGGGTGGCCAGCGCGTGCCGGCTCAGGGTGGGGGAGTCGGGGTGGGAGGCCTCGCCGGCGGTGAGCAGCACGACGTAGACCGTCAGGCCGGCGGCCGCGGCGGTCGCGATCAGCCCGCCGGCGCCCAGGCTCTCGTCGTCGGGGTGCGCCGCGACCACCACCAGCCGGGAGCAGGGCACCTCCCCGTTGACGAGCGTCAGCTCGGGGACCGCGCCCCAGGAGGGGTGCCGGCGCCAGGCCGCCGCGTCGGTGCCGGTGCCGTCGTGGGTGAAGGCCGCGGTCACCAGGGGCCTCCGTCCGTCGGGGTGCTGCCAACGACCCGGTCGCCGAGGGCGGCCGCATCGCGCTCCGCGTGGTGCTGGCGCACGTAGAGGAGCAGGTCCGCCACCCGCGCCGCGTGCTCGGGCTCCAGCGCCAGGGGCCCCGGACCCAGTGCGTGGTCGGCGACCACGAGCACCCGCTCCACCGCGTCGGCGACCACGTGGCGGACCCGCAGGGCGAGGGCCGCGCCTGCCTCACCGGTGGCGGCTCCGTCGTCGACCTGGCGGGCCGCCTCCGCGAGCACGGCGCGGGCGGCGGTCAGGGTGGCGTCGAGGGTGCCGACGTGCACGAGGGCGACCTGGTCGGGGGTGCGCTGCCGCGCCTGCTGCAGGACCCGGCGCGCGACGCCCACGGCGCCGCCGTACCAGACCGCCGCCACCCCGATGCCGCCCCAGGCGAAGCCGTCGCGGCGCAGGTACCACTCCGGTTCGCCGACCGGCGTGGCCGGCGCGCTCTCGAAGCGGACCGGGCCGGAGGGGACGTCCCGCAACCCGCGCGCGTGCCAGGCGTGCTCCACGGGGCGGACGCCCGGGTGGCGCAGGTCGACCGCGAACAGGGCGCGCCGCGTGCCGTCCACCCAGGCCGTGACCAGGGCGTGCGTGAGGTGGCCGGCCAGCGAGCACCAAGGCTTGGTGCCGGAGAGCAGCCAGTCCCGGCCGTCGTGGGCGGCCTCGAGGCGCACGCCGGCACCCTCGGCCGCGAAGACGCCCCACGTGCTCCCGTCGGCCGGTGCGGGGGATCCCGACTCGGCGAGGATGGCCCGCGCGTCGAGGTGGGGCTCGAGGGTGCGGGCCACGGAGAGGTCGCTGGACGCCACGGTGGCGAGCGCCTCCCACAGCTCGGCCGTGGAGCCGCGCCCCGGCAGCGGCAGCTGGTTGCCCCAGGACCGGGCGAAGTCGACGGCGGACCGCGGAACGTCGTGGGCCGCCTCGCGGGCGGCCTCGGCCACGAAGCCGAGCGAGGCGCTGACCAGGCCCGGCTCGCGCCGCAGCAGGACGGGCGGGCTCACCTGGTCGGACACGGGACTCCTCCGGTTCGGCGACTGCCGCCCGGGCCCGGGTGGCACGACACGGTAGGAGATCACGGCAACCCGTCGCTTCCTCCGCCAGGGTGAAATACAGTTTCGCCATGGCCCCCGACCAGACTCCGCCGATCCGGCTGGCGATCGTGAACGACTACGAGATCGTCGTCGCCGGCGTGGCGGCCATGCTGGCGCCCCACCAGGACCAGGTCACGGTCGTCGAGATGGACTCCGGGATGCCGGTGATGAGCAACGTCGACGTGATCCTCTACGACACCTTCGGGCAGGTGCAGGGTGACGGCGTCGACCTCGAGGACCTGGTGCACGGCAGTGGCGCGAAGGTCGTCATCTTCAGCTGGAACGTCCAGCCCGAGCTCGTCTCGCGCGCGGTCACCCGCGGCGCCGCCGGCTACCTCTCCAAGGGCATCGGGGCGAAGGAGATCGTCGACTCCCTGGTGCGCGTGCAGGGCGGCGAGGTCGTCGTACCCGCCCGGGAGGACGGCCTGGACCGGAGCGCCGGCGTGTGGCCCGGCCGCGAGTGGGGGCTGACCGAGCGGGAGGCGGAGGTGCTGGCCCTGATCACGCAGGGGTTGAGCAACCAGGAGATCGCCGACCGCAGCTACCTCAGCATCAACTCGGTGAAGACCTACATCCGCACCGCCTACCGCAAGATCGGCGTCACCCGTCGGTCACAGGCGGTCGTGTGGGGGATGAAGCACGGCTTCGAGCCCGACCGCCTGCGCGTCGTGGAGGCCACCGGCACCGAGTGATCCCGGGCAGGTGTGGGATCGCGACATCGGGGTACCTGCCCCGACGTGACCGTCTCGGACCCCCTCACCGACCTCACGCGACGCGAGGCGCAGGTGCTCGCGCTCATCGCGCTGGGCAGGAGCAACCAGGAGATCGCTGCCGAGCTGTACGTCAGCGTGAACTCGGTGAAGACCTACATCCGCACGGGCTACCGCAAGATCGGTGTCAGCCGCCGCGTCGAGGCGGTCAGGTGGGCGATGCAGCACGGGCTCGAGGCGACGGTGCTGCAGGACCTCTCGGCGCCCCCGGCAGGACTCGAACCTGCGACCTAGAGATTAGAAGGCTCTTGCTCTATCCAGCTGAGCTACAGGGGCGGGGGATCGGAAATACAGTCGGGAATGACATCGGGATTGCAGCGATGTAGTTCTCCGTGGCTGACGTCCGGCCCGCGGGACAGTATGCCTCAGTCCGTCCGATCCGTTCCGGAGGCCGCCTCAAGCGCGGCCGCCACGGCCTCGAACTCGGCGAGGGCGGCGGTGAGGTCCTCCACGATCTCCCGGGCGATGATCTCGGGCGCCGGGAGGTTGTCCATGTCCTCGAGGGACTCGTCACGCAGCCAGGTGATGTCGAGATTGGCCTTGTCCCGGGCCACGAGCTCGTCGTAGGTGAAGGACTTGAACCTCTCGGTCTCCACCCGCTCCGCCCGGTCCTTGCCGGGCAGGTAGCAGTCGACGAAGTCGTCGAGGTGCGGCCGGCGCAGCGGGTTCTGCTTCAGGGTGAAGTGCTGGTTGGTGCGCAGGTCGTAGACCCACAGCTTCTCCGTCCAGGGTCGCTCGGCCGCCGGCTTCTTGTCGAAGAAGAGCACGTTGGCCTTCACACCCTGGGCGTAGAAGATGCCGGTGGGCAGGCGGAGCATCGTGTGGAGGTCGAAGTCGCGCAGGAGACGCCGACGGAGGGTCTCGCCGGCACCGCCCTCGAAGAGCACGTTGTCCGGGAGCACCACGGCGGCCCGGCCGTTGATGTCCAGGATCGTCGCGATGTGTTGAACGAAGTTCAGCTGCTTGTTCGAGGTGGTGACGATGAAGTCCTGCCGCTCGATCTCGCGGTCCTCGCGGACCTCCCGGCCGTCCGCGCCCACCATCGTGAGGCTGGACTTGCGCCCGAACGGGGGATTTGAAAGGACGACCGACCAGCGTCTGCCGGGGTCGGCGATGAGCGCGTCCTTGACCTCGATCAGGGACGGCCCGTTCGCGGTGCCGATGCCATGGAGAAGGAGGTTCATGGCTGCGAGGCGTGCGGTTCCGTCGACCAGTTCGTAGCCGTGCACGAAGCTGTCCCGGAGGTGGTCGCGCTGCTTGGGCGTCAGCTGTGCGGCATCCCGTGCGGCGTACTCGTGGGCGGCCAGGAGGAATCCGGCGGTGCCCGCTGCGGGGTCCGCCGCGGTGTCGTCCGGGGTCGGCTGGACGCAGTCGACCATGGCCTGGATCAGCGGCCGAGGAGTGAAGTACTGCCCGGCCCCGGACTTGATGTCCTCGGCCCCCTTGGACAAGAGCTCCTCGTACGCGTCGCCCTTGATGTCGGTGCCGGTGGCTGACCAGTTCTCCTTGTCGATGAGGTCGACGATGAGTCGCTTGAGTTTGGCTGGGTCTTGGACCCGGTTCTGCGCCTTGCGGAAGATCGTGCCCAGGGTGCCCGGCTGCTTGGCCAGACCCAGCAGGATCTGGGTGTAGGTGGTCTCCAGCTCGGCGCCCTCGGCGTCGAGGAGCTTCTGCCAGGAGTACTCCTCAGGCACGATCTGCTCCGGCCTGAGGGTCCGGGTGGCCCGCTCGTGCGCCATCTTGAGAAAAAGCAGGTAGGTGAGCTGCTCGGTGTACTCGATGGTCCCGACGCCGTCGTCGCGCAGGACGTTGCAGTAGGACCAGAGCTTGTCGACGAGGCGACGGGAGTCAGACACGGGTTGTCTCTCTGTGGCTGGGAACCAGTTCGGGGTGGGGTCAGCTGTTTTCGTAGCTGGTCTGGATCAGGGGGAGGGCGCGACGAAGTTGGTCTTGGTCGGCGATTCGCAACTCGAGATCCCCGGTGCCGAAGTGACCGATTGTGCGGACATCTCGGCTGAATCCGGGTTCGAGGTCGACTTCATCAGGATTCACCTTGAGGAACACCAGCAGTGTCTGGGTCTGAGGGTGCACCTCGACGCACGCGAAGTTCTTCAGGCGACGGAAGGCGAAGTACAGCTTCAGCGCCTTCTTCGTCACGTCGTCGCCGAGGCCTTCACAGAACGCCTCGAGCTCCCCGTAGAGGTCCTTCAGGCTTGCGGGCGATTGTTCCAAGTAGTCCGTGACCGTCTTGTCGCTGGACTTCCCGGGGGACCCCGCCGGGGTGGGCGGTGCGCCGGCTGCACTGGTGGAGTCGAGCTTTGCGGACGTCATTAGTTCAAGGGCGAGGAACTCACCCTTGAAGTCGCGGTACCGAACAAGCTCGATGCTGCGGTTGATCTGTTGGACAGCGTGCTCGTCGTAGCGGGTGAACCCACTGGCAACACAGATCAGCCGGGGATTCCGCCAGTCGATCGCCTTGGCTACGTCGGCACCAAGCTTCTCCATGACGAGTAGTTGAAACTCGGCTCGGTGGTCAAGCAGCCAGTCGAGGTAGAACAGGCCTTGGTTGATGACGTTCTCGTTGACGGCGCGCTTGTATTCGAAGATCACCGGCGAGAAGTTCTCATCGAGCCCGAGTGAGTCGATGCGCCCGCCGTGCTTGACGCCGGTGCCGTACTCGCTGGCCAAGAAGCGGATCCCGAACAGTGTCTCCATGTTCCGCTCTACGACCTGCTGAAGCGACTTCTCAAGGGCGACGGAGGAACTGGACAGTTCGGTGGCTTGGCCATTGGCAATCCGGAACAACTTGAGGTCAGACAACCGCGAACTCCTCGATAACATCCGTGTCGGAAGCGCGTCCGGTAAGGCGACCTGCGAAGGCTGCAGAAAGCACGGCCCGACGTAGCGAGGAGGATCGCGCCTCGGCCACAGGGATACTCGACTCCATTCGCCCGATGGCTGCCAACTGCTCGGTGAGTCGTTCGACCACTGCCTTCGAGACCCCAGCCGGGGGGACGATCACCGGCATCTTGCGGATCATCTTGAGGCTGATTGAGGCGAGGTTCACGCTCTGCTTTCCGTTCCGCTCCGCCCAAGGTCCCCCGAACAGGTTGGCCGTCCAGGACAGGAAGTACGGATCCAGATCCACGTCTTCCCGTATCCGGGCCCGGAAGACGTGATTCTGATGGATGCAGCGGTCGATTTGGCTCTCCCACACCCAGCCGCGAGCCAACTTGTCGCGGTCGCCGCCTTCGTTGAGCAGCACATCCCCGGGCAGTAGCCGAAGTTGCGCGGCCTTGACGGGTGGCACGCGGATGGTAGCTATCTGGCCAAGGTTGAGGTGTGCTCGTTGGACGTTGGCAACCCGCAGGTAGGGCACCTCGATGTAGCTGGGCTCGTCCTGTTTCTTGGCGTCCTTGGTGACCCCACCGACGACGTCAGCGACTTCTTCAAGTCGGCGCCACGTCCATCCATGGGGTAGGGGCGTGAGTTCTCCATCCGTTGCCCCCGCCGGTGTCAACGCGGCCGGAATGCGATCGCCTGTGACGAGTTCGCCGGTTAGTTCTTGGATGACAAGCCGATCTTGAAGCCGGCGCAGCCGAGCCGCCGCCAGATCTAGCCCGGCCTCCGCGGCGTCGAGCCGGGAGAACTGGTCTTCTAGCGTCTCCGCGATTCGGCACTGCTCGTCAAGGGAGGGGAAAGGTATGAGCTGCTTCATCACCTGAGCGGGTTTGGCGCGCGTATGGCTGCCCGTAACACCCGAGACCTGGGCGACGATCCAGTCGCGGAACTGAGGGCTGCTCAAGTAGTAGCGGAGAAAGTCGGGCAGAATCCGACCATGTGGTTCTGGACGAAGAGTGATCCATTCCGGGGACGCAATCTGTACCGCATCTCGGGTCGGGCCCACCTTCCAAACCCGGTTGAGTCTCGGATTGATCTTGCACAACAACACGTCGTTGGGTTTCACCGGACGCTTTGAGCTGCGGATCTCACGGCCATCGACCTTCTCGGGGCGTCCGCCCGAGAAAGAGGGAACACTCCAAAGTTCATATTCAGTGCCAGGGGCGGGTGTGATCGAGCCCTTCACCTCAGGAGCGATCTCTTCCAAAGGGAGGGCTTGCCACCCTGCTGGAAGGGTCATGCGGTGAGCTCCTCGTTCAGCAAATCGATCAAGTCGGCGGTTCGGTCGCCGAGGTCGCGGAGTGCCCCGTCAACGCCTCCGCGTTCGGTGAAGGGGGCCTCATCGAGGTCGTCGGGACTGATGCCGGCCGACGCGGCGATGACTTCGACCATGCGGTCTAGCCACCACCTTTCGGATTCCGAGAACGTCGCGCCGGCCTGCTCTTGCTGGGCCAGCCACGAGGCGTACCGCTCGTGCACGCGGTCGGCGTACGGCACGAGCTGGTCGTCGGCGCCGACCGTATAACGGAGGAGCGAGATCAGGTCGGTCAGGGTGTGGCGTGTTCGTGTCCCGCCGCCAGCGCTCGTCGGTCCGGGGGTGTCGAGGGCCACGTAGGCGTCCCAGATGATGTCGGGAGTCCAGTTGTGAGGCGGCCGGCTGATGCGGTCGGCGAGCTCCTGGATGTCCGCGTAGGAGATGCGCCGCTCGCGGGCTTCGGTGAGGAGCTGGATGGCGGTGATCTCGTCCCGATGCTCCTCGAGGTAGGCGCGCCAGGACTCGACGACTGCCTTGGCCTTGGTGGTGTCGACGACGCCGTGGGCGTCGAGGAGGACGTCGCGGCTGACCTCGTCGATGACGCGGTCGTGGGTGGCGCGCAGCTCGAGGATCCGCTGCCGGAGCTCGGGGTTGGCGGCGATGGGTCGGACGGCGGTGTCGAGGAGCTGTTGGATGGCCGCTGCGGGGTCCGGCGCGCCGTCGGCTGCCTTGACCTGTACGTCGGGGTCGACGGCGTCGACGAGGCCGCGGACGATGTCGCGCACCGGGCCGCCGGCGACGTCGTCGAGCTCGGTGCGTTCCTCGGGGGTGAGCTCGAGCTCGAGCTTGGCCAGGCGGGAGGCGAGGGTGGCGGTCTCGTCCTCGGTGAGGGTCAGTGCGGCGGCCTTGTCGAGCAGCTTCTTGAGCGGGACGGACTTCTGCCGGTTCAGGGGTGGGTCGACGAAGTCGTGTTCGGTGACGCCGATCGCGTCGACGATGACGAAGCGGGTCTTCTCGGTGGCGTCGGGGGTGACGGCCTGGAAGTCGGCGGGGGTGATGGTGCGGGCGCCGCGGCCCTTCATCTGCTCGAAGTACTGCGCGGAGCGGACGTCGCGCATGAAGAACACGCACTCCAGCGGTTTGACGTCGGTGCCGGTGGCGATCATGTCGACCGTGACCGCGATGCGCAGGGTCGCGGAGGTGCGGAACGCTTGGAGGTGGCCCTTGGGGTCGCGGGCGTTGTAGGTGATCTTGGCGGCGAAGTCGTTGCCCTTGCCGAAGACCTCGCGGACGTTGGTGACGATCTCCTCGGCGTGGTTGTCGTCCTTGGCGAAGATGAGGGTCTTGGGCACGGTGGAGCGGCCGGGGAAGATCTCGGTGAAGAGCCGGTCCCGGAAGGTCTCCAGGACGGTGCGGATCTGGCTCTTGGAGGTGACGGCGCGGTCGAGCTGCTTGTCGGTGTACTCCAGGTCCTCGTCGAGGGTCTCGAGGCGCTGCACCCGGGTGCGGCGGTCGACCTTGGGGACGACGGTGCCGGCCTCGATGGCCGAGCCCTTCTCGCTGATCTCGGTGCGGATCCGGTAGAGGTCGAAGTCGACGTTGACCCGGTCAGCGACGGACTGGGGGTAGGTGTACTCCGAGACGAGGTTCTGCCGGAAGAACCCGAAGGTCTGCTTGCCCGGGGTGGCGGTAAGGCCGACCACGTGGGCGTCGAAGTACTCCAGCACCCCGCGCCACACGCCGTAGATGGAGCGGTGGGCCTCGTCTACGACGACAAGGTCGAAGGTCTCCGGCGGCAGGGCGGGGTTGTAGGACACGGTGACCGGGGTGTCCGGCACGTACCCGTCGAGGCCGGGGTCGTCGGCGTCGGTGACCTCTTCGTTCTTGATGGCCTTGAAGACGCGCTGGATGGTGGAGATGACGACGTTGGAGGAGCCGAGCATGCCGGCGCTGGTGAGCTTGTCGACGTTGTACATCTCGGTGAACCGGCGGCCGTCGTCGGGGGTGCGGTAGTTCTGGAACTCCGCGAGGGTCTGGTCGGCGAGGTTGTTGCGGTCGACCAGGAAGAGGACCTTGTTGAAGCCGCCGTGGTTGAGCAGCCGGTAGGCAAGGGTGACCGCGGTGTAGGTCTTGCCGGCGCCCGTGGCCATCTGGACCAGGGATCGGTCGTGGCGCTGCTGGGCGAGGCTGGTTTCGACGCCGTGGATGGCCTCGATCTGGGCGGGGCGTAGGGGTGCGGTGTCCAGGTCGGGCAGGTTCCGGACCTTGGCGCGCCAGGTGGGCTGCTCTGGCTTGGCCTCGGCGTCGCGCAGGAGTCGGGCGAGGGCGCCGGGCTGCGGGAAGTTGAAGACCTGGCGGGCGCGGGGGGCGGGGTCGTAACCGTTGGTGAAGTGGGTCTCGGTGCCGCTGGCCTCGAACACGAACGGGATCCGGCCGTCGCTGGTGACGGCCTTGAGCCGGACCTCGGCGGGCAGGCCGCTGGCGTACATGGCGGATTGCCACTCCACTCCGGACAGGGTGGTGCCCTCGGGCTTGGCCTCGATGACCCCGACGACCTTCTGGTCGACGTAGAGCAGGTAGTCGGCCCGGCCGTGGCCGGGCGCCATGATGGTCTCGCGGACGGCGACGCCCGGGCCGGCGAACAGGTTCAGGTCCTTCTTGTCCTGGACCGTCCAGCCGGCCTGGGCGAGCTGGGTGTCGATGAGCTTGCGGGCACGCTGCTCCGCGGCCAGCCGGGCCGGGTCCTCCGTGGTCACCGCGGCAGGCTAACGCTGCTTGGGTCGCTAGGGGACGATTCCGTCGCCGTGGGCGCTGGTTCTACTGGTGCTGCTGAGCGGCTGTGGGGCACCGGGCCGGCGTATCACCTCCTTGGCCCGGTGTTGTTGGGGACAGCCGCTGGTACGGGTCGATGTGGTGCTGGCACCTCCTTCCTGGTCGGTTTCGTGGGGCTGAGCCGTCTGTCGTGTTCACTGTTGAAATGTCAAGGTGCTGGCGGTTCGCCAGGCAGTTCAACGCTGCCGGGAGGGGACTGTCCGCGGTGATTCCTGCTGCGCAGTCCCGCACCGGCTGGGCGGGAATGCGGGCGGTGGACGGTCCGGAGATGGCAGCGGCCCCGACACGGTGGGTCCGTTGTCGGGGCCGTGCTGGCTGCTTGCTAGGCGGCGGTCTTGGGCTTGCGGTCGAAGAGGTGCCGGGCCTTGACCTTGGCCACGGGGCGGCCGGTGTGGTCGAGGATGCGGATCTTGCCCTTGTGGAGGGTCTCCTCGTCGGTGGTGCACTTGATGTCGACCAGCAGGTTTGCGGTCTTCCCGCCGTGGATGGCCTTCGCGGCCTTGAGTTCGCGGTCTGGCGGATGATGCGGAGGGGTCGGGTGACGCTGAGGCTCTTGGCGGTCACGTCGGGGTCGCTGATGCCGGCGCGGCGCAGGAACCGGGTGAGGACCGGTGCCAGGGAGGCGGCGGCCTCCTTGGTGCCGGGCTGGGTCCCGAAGTAGGTGAGCCGCTGGGGGCCCGGGGCGGTGCGGGCCAGGGTCCGGCTCAGGGCGTTGCGGGTGAAGTCGTCGAGGGCGACCTCGCGCCGCTTGGGGGTCCATCCCCACAGGCCCTTGGCGCTGACCGTGGTGGGCTCGGTGCGATCGTCGAGGTGGTCGGTGGTGAGTTCGTTGCTCTCCATGTTGTGGACGCCGGCGGCCCCGAGCAGGTAGGCGGTGATGGGGCCTACGGGGGCGTCCTCGAGGAGGTCGATCTCGACCAGGATGTTGCCCAGGAGGGTCTCGTCGTCGGTCAGGGGGCGCCGGGTGAGGTTGCAGCGGCGGGGGAGCTTGGGCAGATCGCGGTCCAGGCTGTCGCTGGCAGGGCGGTCGCTGCGCCGGCGTCCGAACGACTCGCTGTTGAACAGCACGGTGCCCCGCAGCGCGCTCAGCGTGTTGCGGAGCAGGTGCAGCTGGTCGCGCTTCTTGGTGGTCAGCTTGCCGGTGAGCGTGGTGACCCCGGCGAGCTGGCGGAGCATCTTGGATGCGTCGATGTCGAGCAGGTTGGGGGCGTTGTTGTCGAGGGCCCAGGTCTCGATGACGGTGACGGTGGGGAGGATGGCGTCGATGTCGCCGGGGTAGAGGTTCATCGGGGCCCAGGTGGCGCGGGCGAGGTCGGCGGCAAGGCTGACGGGGATGTTGGCCAGGTCCTCGATCATCGGGTGCCGTGTGCGCTTTCCGCGGGTCGACGTGCGGGTCGTTGTGGTGGTGGCGGTGGTGGTCATGGTGGTCTCCTTGTTGGTGTGACGCGGAGACCTGTCCGGGTCCAGGCGCGAGGGGCAATGCCGAACACACGAGTGGTCTAGCCCACCTGATGTGCACGGAACATGCGACAGCCCCGACCCGAAGTTCGGGCCGGGGCTGCTGCCTTGCGCAGATCCAGGTTCAGTGCTCGTAGCGATAGGTGCGCAGGGCCAAGGCGTTGGTGACGATGCCGGCGTAGAGCACGTCGAGGAGCTGGTGGTTGAGGTCGAGGCTGGCGGCGCGTTTGTCCTCGAGGAGCCGGGTCTTGAGGTCGGAGAACCAGCTTTCGATTTCGTTGCGCAGCCCGTAGGCGCGGCGGTAGCGCTGGTCGCAGCGGGCGACCGGCTGCATCAAGGCCAGGGCGCGCTGCTCGGCCGAGCGGGCGGCGGTCTCCTTGTCGGTCGGCTTCCGGCGCCAGGGCCGGGGCTCGAACACGGCGTCGAACTCGAGGATCTCGCCGGTGCGGTAGCAGATCAGCTGATGGGTCGACAGGGTGCGGTGCATGCCGGTGGTCTGGTCGACCTCGGGGACGGAGTCCAGGCAGGTGACCCGCTGGGTCTTGATCCACTGGCCGCCAGTCCACCGCGCCTCCCAGAAGGCGCCGTCGTCGACGTAGACGGCGTGGGGACACACCCTCCCGTCGCCGCCGGCGTGCTCCACGTTGCGGTAGAAGGCGTGCTGGCTCTTGATCGTCACCAGCCGTTTCTGGGAGCTGACGTAGTGGCTGGTGCCCAGCGGCAGGCCGTGACCGGTGGGCAGGCCCTTGTCCACCTTGGCGATGAGACCGTCCAGGTCGTGCCGGATGGCCTGGCGCTTGTGCATCAGGGTCTCGGTGAGGATCTTGGGCGGTCGGGTGGACTTCTTCTTGGCGTTCTTCCGCGCCGGCACCTTGCTGCCGTCGCCCCGGGTGGTCGTGGGCTTGTTGCCGGTGCGGCGCAGGGTCTCCTCGGCGTCGATCTGGCTCAGCCGGAGTTCCTGCTCGGCGAGCATGTCGTCGAGCTTCTCCTCATCCGACTTCTTCGCGCTGGCGACCTTGGCCGGGAGCACGACCTGGACTCCGTACTTCGCGGCGAGCCACTCCACGGTCCAGCCGTGGAAGCCCTTGTCGTAGGTCAGGGAGTGGAGACCGTCGCCGGTGTGGCGGATGATGCGCTCGGTCAGCTCCAGGGCAGCGATGTTTTCGCCACGCAAGGCTCGCTCGACTCCGAGGAAGACCCGGCCGTACTTGGTGCGGGTGATGCCGACGACGTGGTTGATGCCCATCACCCGGCGCCCGTCCTTGACCGTCATCTTGATCAGGCGCTGCTGGCGGACCCCCGCGGGCGTCTTGGCGCGCGAGTGAAGCTTGTGCTCTTGGCCCTCGGGATCGGTCCAGCGCTTCGCTCGGGAGTAGGGGGTCAGCCAGGTGCCGTCCATGCACACGGTGTGCCGGGGCGAGGGGTCGGCAAAGTTCCGGGGGCGGTTGCGCTCGTACTGACCCAGCTTGCGGGCCCGCTTGGCGCCGAGCTCGGTGGAGAGCTCGACGAGCGCGGCCAGGCTCATGGGCACCACGACCGGATCGGTCGCCTCGAGGGGAGGGACCCATCGGGTGCGCCACTTGCGGACGGCGAGCGCGCTGGGCGCGGTGGCGGGCAGGTCGCGACCCGACACCCGGCGGACGAGCCGCCGCTTGGCCGCCCAGGTCTCCGGGACGCGGTTGATGGCCTCGACCTTCTGTCGGTTGCCGTAGACGCGGGTCTCGACGTCCTCGATGTAGCAGGCCAGATCGGTAGGCGTCGGCGGTGTCCCGGCCTCGCGGTGCGAGGCCAGCTCGTCGAAGTAGCGGTAGAGGTGGGGGTCACTGAGGAGTGCCAAAGACTCCTGCAGCTTGGTGGGCGCCTTGCGCGTTGCGGGCATGTCGAATCCGTCCTGCCGGGCTCCGGTTGAGCCGTTCGAGGCTGGACCGTCCGGACAGGCCCGAACGGCGCAGTCGCGCACACGCGGAGTCCGGCCCGTAGTGGCTTTCGCGCTCGTGGAGCCACCTGGGTCCGGCTAGGGCACTCGTCGTTCCCAATCGAGACACCGCAGGTGCCATAGGACTCCAGGCGAGAGCACGCCGGCTCGACGATGCGAGAGGCCCTCACAGTCGGACTGTGAGGGCCTCTCGACTTCTCTAGCCGGGACGCGCAGATATGCCCTGGGAGCAGAGCCGTCTTTGTCACAAGCGGTTGGCGACTGTCCAGCCCTTGAGCGAGAAGACGCCGCACGGGGCCCCGGCCGCTGCCCCGGTGCAGTTGTCGACTTCGTCGATCTGCATCACGACCTGGCCCGTGCGAGCGTCGAAGGTGAGTCCAGTGACGACGAACTCCGCGCCATTGGGGTTGAAGACGATGCGGCCGACGAGGTCAGCAGCGGGCATCTCGAGGATCTGGGTGGCGTTCATGATGGCTCCTGCGTGAGTGGTGGATGCGCCCGAACTGGACACGATCTGGAAGGTGCGTCGTTCGCTCTTTTGCGCAGTCACCTCACGTCCGGGCGTGCGGACCGGGGTCGGCCGTGGCCGGATGCAGGTCCTCGCCGAACTCCACCTTCAGCACGTCTTGCTTGAGCGCGGCGCCGGCGGACTCCCCAGCTCCGGTGGCCTCGGGAGACGGATCCGCGTTTTCGTGGACGCGGGCCCGCCGACTACGATTCGGCCGACGGCCGAGCCCGCGGCCGACCACAGTCACACGGGGGATCGCTGTGCTACGCCTGAAAGTCCTATCCGCGGCCACCATCGGCGCACTCGCCGCCGTCCTGGCCGCGCTGGTACTCGTCGCGGTCCCCGCGACCGCGGCCGGCACCGCGACCCTGACCGGCAGCGCCGGCGTGTCCGGCGCGACCATCACTGTCTACCCGACCGGCTCCTCGGCCGCCGCGGTCGTCGCAACGACCACCACGGACGGGTCGTTCACCATCTCCGGCCTGGACTACGGCTCCTACGAGGTCCAGTTCTCCGCGCCCGGGTACGTGGCCATCTGGTATGGCGGCGGGGAGGAACGCAACACCGCAACGGCCGTGGAGTTGGCCGACGACACCCCGGTCGCCCTGGACCCGGTCACCCTCAGCCGCGGCGGCAACCTGCAGGGCACCATCCGGATCGCCGGAGTCCCAGCGAAATCGGCCCAGGTCCGGGTCCTGAAGCTCCTCAACGGCATCTGGGTGCCCGAGTCCACCAAGGTCGCCTACACGACCTCCACGGGGACGTTCACCTACAACCTGTCCACCCTGCAGCCGGTCAAGGTGTACGTGTACACCGGCCCGACCGCCTACCGGCGCTACCGCGTCTACTACGGCGACGCGTTCAACCAGCAGACCGCGACCCCGCTGAACGTCGAGTCCGGCGCGACCGTCACCGGTGTGGACATCAACGCGCCCGCGTCCGGCACCCTGACCGGGTCGCTCGCGAACTCGTTCGGCGGGCCGCTGTCCGGTCAGGTCATCGTCTACGCGCGCGACCACGGCCAGACCGTGCCGGTGGAGATGGAGACGTCCGGCCCGATCTACTCGGGTCCCTCCTCCGGTTTCACCGTCGGCGTCCCGGCCGGCGTCGACCTGACCTACTCCGGGTCCAGCAAGTACTTCACGCCCGCGTTCCTCGGCGACGTCGACACTCCCGACCAGGCGACCTTCACCACCACCCTGCCCGGCGGGACCCGCACCGGACCCGCCGTGCGGTTGCCCGGCGGCCTGGGCATCCAGGCCCGGCTGGTTCAGCCCATCTGGATCGGCTCCGGTGGCCGCCCGGGCGTCGCGGGCCTCGACGTCACCGCCTGGCACGGGGACACGCTGATGAGCCAGGCCGTCACCAACGCCGACGGCTGGGTCCGGCTGCCCGGCCTGTCCGAGAACACGCCCGACGTCCAGGTCCGCGTCGACGGCGACGGCATCGACACCGTATGGCTTCGCGGCTTCGCCAACGAGGTCACCACCGACCGGACCGCCGCGTCCAACTACAGCCTGTTCGGCGACACCAGCGACGACCGGCTCGGAGAGTTCCCGATGAGCTACGCCGCCGACCGGCGGCTCGCCGCGACCGGCCAGCTCCAGGTCGCGAATCAGGTCCGGGGCAAGCCTATGGCGGTGCAGCTGCCGACGTGGTCGCAGACCCCCGACCAGGTCGACGTGTACATCGACGGCGGCGGCTACGCCTGGCACGTCGCAACCGTGACCGGCGACGTCAGCGGCGTCACCCCCATCGACTGGGCCGACAGCTGGGACGGCCAGGGGCAGACCGTGTACGCCGTCGCCTCGAAGGCTGGATGGCAGGGCGCGGCCTCGAGCACCGGCATCAGCCGGGTCCCGTTCACGGCCACGCACCCGCCGACGATCCGCGGGACTGCGGTGCCCGGCCAGTTGCTGCGCTACAAGCCGGCCACGTTCAACACCACCCCCGACAGCACGGAGAGGCGCTGGTCACGCAACGGTTCGGCCGCCGGGAACGCGGAGACCTACCGGGTGACCGCCGAGGACGTCGGCACCGTGCTCCGGTTCCAGGAGTACGCCACCTTCGGGTCTAGCGCCACCACGACCACGTCCCAGGCCGTCCGGGTCCTGGCGAAGTCGGCCCTGACCGGCTCCGCGAAGACGACCGGAACCCAGGCGGCCGTCACCGTCAAGTTGTCCACGCCGGGCGTCACCAAGCCGCGCGGAAAGGTGTCCATCGCCGCCGCAGGCAAGACGCTCAAGACGTACTCGGTCACCACCGCGCCGGCCAGCAGGACCGTTCAGGTCACAGTCAAGAAGACCGTCAAGCAGCTGACGGTCACCTACACCGGGAGCGCGACCGCGGCACCGGCCACCAAGACCATCGCTATCCGGCGTCCCTGACCGCCGCTCCTGACCGTCACGGCGCGTCCCCGATTGCATCGGGCGCGCCGAGTGCGGGTGTGCGTGCTGGCGTGGTTGCTGGCGCCTTCGGCAGGAGTCGAACCTGCGGCCCGCAACGTAGGAGGCCGCTGCTCCCGAGCTACAGAGGCGTGCCGAGTGCGGCACCGGCACCCGTCGGCACGATCGGACGGATGCCCAGCTGAGCTGTCCGTAGGTCCTCGTGGCGCTCCCAGATCCTGGTCGTGGGGCCATCGCGTTGACCGGTGCGCTGCTGGTCTCGGAGGTCGTTTCGATGGGGTGGCGTGGCGCCGTTCCCCGACTCGAGCGACCCGCGGCCGGGAACTCGATCGCGTCGACGATCTTGTGGCCTGCCGCCTCCACCGAGGCTCATCCAGAGGAGCGCGCTGAGGCAACCAGGGGGTAGTTCGTCACGGTTGCTGACGGCGCCGAGTAGGCGAACTGCTCGGACTTCTCACACGGGATCGAGCAGGCCCGCGGGGAGCCACTCCTCTACAAGAACCCAGCCGTCCGGGTCAAGGACGGGGTGGACGACCCGGCCTTCCCAGGTGCCGGCGACGTTGCGCCACTCGAGGAGCAGGCCTGCATGGTGACCGGCGCCGGTGGTGACCCAGCAATGCTTGATGGAAAGCGGCCCAGGGTCAGGGCCCGGTGGGCCGGTCGCGGCCTCCTGGCTGCGGGCGACGCGGTCGGCCATGGAGCCGTAGCTGCCTCGCTTGTTCATCCCGCCCGCCATGTGAACATGATGCCGCACGATCGAACTGGTGTTCTAACTCTGTCTTCAGAGTGCGCTCGGACCAAGAAGCAGCCGGGGTCTAGGTGCCCCGCAGGAACCCGGGGTCTCGTCGTTCTGCGGAGGGACAGGGCGCGTTCCCGGGTCGTTCGCCCGCTGACATCGCCGAGCCCGTGTGCCTAGCGTCGAGGGCGAGGAGAACGCCATGTCAGACCCCGAAGACACCTTCCGCCCCACCAGTCTTCCCGCGCTGGCCGAGCTGGTCCGACGCCGGTGGGCCGAGGAGGACGCGTTTACCCCCGCGACCTTGGAGAAGTGCGGGGAGACCGTGTCCCGGTTCGCTCGCCGACTGGACCAGCAAGGCATCCAGGAAGCCGGACAGATCGACCATGAGCACTGCCAGGGGTTCGTCGACGCCGCCACCCACGAGGGCGGTCCGCCCTCGCTGACCACCCGGCACTCGCGACGATCCGCCATCCGGATGTTCTTCCGGACCCTGCGGGAGCTGGGCTACGAGATCGGGGACCCCTCGCTGGACGTGCGGCTGCCCACGCGCAGCAACGCCGCGGCGCGGCCGCTCACCGACGTCGAGATCACCCTGTGCCGGGCCACCTCACGCATGGGTGCGGCCGGCGGAAGGTCCCTGCACCGGGCGGTGTGCTGGGCGCTGGGGGAGACCACCGCGGTCTCCAGCGAGATCTCCACGATCCGGATCGGCGACGTCGACCACCCCACCGACCCGCGCTGGGTCCGGCTGCCCGGGACCCGCCGACACGACCCGCGGCTCGGCGAGCTCAGCGACTGGGGGAGCCGCATCATCGCCCGCCAGCTCGAGCAGCTCGCCCAACGCAGCGCCTCCCCGGCGACGCTGCTGACCTACCGCGGCCGGGCGCTCCCCGGCGGCACCCACGCCCAGTCCGCGGTCTGCAACGCGCTGGGCGGGGTGCTGCAGCTCTCCGGACTGGCGGAGGAACCCGACGTACGCCCCGCCTCGGTGCGCAACTGGGCCGGCCGGCGGCTCTACGAGGCCGGCATGCCGGTGGAACAGGTTGCCCGCCGGATGGGCGCCCGCAGCCTGGACATGGTGGCCGCCGACATCGCGCTGGACTGGAGGGCCGCGCCATGAGCCGCGACCACTACAACACCTGGACCCGGGTCAGGGCCGTCCTGACCTCACCGAGCCTCTACGAGCTCGCCCGGACCATCGAGCCCGACCACCGCGGCCGAAAGCGAATGGCCAACCCCGCCTACGTCGTCCTGGCCTACGGCGTGATGGCCCGCGTCCTGCGCTCGGGCATCCGCGTCGAGCTCGACCTCGCCGACCGCAACACCTGGACCGCAGTGCGAGCCCTGATGATCAAGACCATCGCTGACCAGCACCTCGAGCTGCCACCCCCAGGGCCGCGCCCACCGAAGTGGGACCACTGGCGATTCCTGCGCGACCGCCACCTGGGCACCGACGAGGGCCTCGCCCTACTGGGGCGAGAGTTCCCTCCGATCGCGGTCGCCGCCGCCAACCGGATCGGTCTGCTGGACCCGCACGGCCCCGGCTCGCTGACCCACCCCGACCAAACCCGGGTCGTCTACGGCGACGGCACCCTGGTCCGCCCGCTGTACCGGCCCCCGGAGACGCGCCTGCTGGACAACGACGACGGCACCACCACGACCGCCTACCCCGACCCCCGCACCAGCCAACTGAACTCCCAGCCGGTCCACCGCTTCGACCCCGACCTGCAGCAGCACCACGGCCGAGGCGGCCCGGTGCTCACCCACGGCTACGTGTGCTGGCATGCCCGTGGCCCGCACCCCTACGAGCGCATCGACCTGGCCGCCGGCCACATCCCCGTGCCCGGCGCCGAGGCCGCCACCGCCGTCGACCTGCTCCGCGACGTCCACCGCGCGGCCGGCACCGGGATCCAGCTCGTCGTGTACGACGGCGCCCTGCGTGGCGTCCACATCGAGGACATCATGCGCAACTACGGGTACCTCGTCCTCGCCAAGCAGCACGCCGACAGCACCAGCGACGACCCCGAGGCCCTGACCCTGGTCAAGACCCCCCAGGGGCACCGCGCGCGCAGCCTCCCGCTCGGCACCGTCACCCACGACCTGCCCACCCGGCGGTGCGTCCACCACATCGCCGCCGCCGGCGGCAACGTCGTCGAGATCGACCTCGACGACCGCGGCGACCCCGTCGTGACGCGCACCCTGACCCGCAGCCACGTCAAGCGGCAGCGCCGCAAGGACGGCCACTACCACTTCAACGTCGGCTACCAGCTCGCCTGCCCCTACGAGACCTTCACCGTCTGGCTCAGCCCCCACCCCGAGAAGACCGCCGAGCCGGGAGACACCCGGCGACCCGAACAGCTCCGAGTCCTGCCCACCGGCGACCCCGACGCACTCCGGCTCGCCGGGATCCGCTCCGACGCCGAGAACTTCCACTCCAACTTCAAGCGCACCCTGCTCGTCGACCGCGCCATGAGCCTGGGCTGGCGACGCGGCCTGATCGACCTCTACTGCTTCACCCTGCTCAACAACGCCCTCGCCGAACACCGAGCCGCCGAACAGGACCAGCCCGCCACCGGCAGAGGCCTCTTCGCCACAGACCGGCTGGCCTGACCGGTCTCGTCCCGCCCTCGCCGCCCCACCTGGGCCGGCGAGCTATCCCAGTACACCCACGCGAAGGAGAAGGTCATGCCCGAGAACACCCAGCCCGAGAACACCGGACAGGCTCCCGAGATCGCCGCGAGCGAGAACGCCGGCACCGGGGGCTCCGCCGAGGAGCAGCCGTCCCCGAGCGGCACCCGTGCCGACGCCTCGGAGACCGCGCCGGAGGGCCGTCCAGAGATGGCGACGAGCTACGAGCGCACCCCGGAGGGCCACCGGGTCACCCGCCGCACCGTCTCGCGACGTGAGGTCACCGAGGAGACCCAGGAAACCATCACCGAGACCTACCCCGTGCCGTACCAGCCGCCGAGCCCGACCGGGCACCCGGCGCCGGTCGGCTGACACCAAGGGAGGCGACGATGCCCACCAGACTCGCGCCGCTGCCGCGCCACAGCCGAACCCGACGCCGGCCCCCGCACCGGTGTGGGCCGAGCACTACCCGGACCGGTGGCACCAAGAGCTCGCGGCCCTGCACGCCACCGGCTGGACCCACGAGGTCGCCCATCAGCCGGCCGGGGTTGTCCTGCGCGTGGACGACCCCCTCCCCCCGAACCTGGCCGACACGGTGCTCGCCCGAACGACGGCGCGGCCCACGAAGGACCGCGCCTGTCACCTGAGCTGCTGAGACTCGAGGTCTGGTTCCCGGCCCAGTACCCGTTCTTCGCCCCCACCGTGTCAGACCGGGACAAGCGGCTGCGACTGCGGCGCCACCGCAACCCACACGGGCTGCTGTGCTTGGTCGAGAGCGACGACTGGCAGGTGAACACCACGGTCGCGGTCCTGCTGGCCACCCAGCTGCCACGACTGCTGCGCGCCGCCAGCAGCGACACGCCCCCCGAACCGGACCTGGAGGTCCCGCGCCCCGAGCCGATCATGGCCCTGCTCCCCGGCGCCACGGTCACCGACGCCGTCATCATGCCGAACCAGCAGCCCGACCCCGGCACCGCAGAGGGGGCACTCGTGGTCCGCTACGCGCTGCGAGCCGGCGACCTGCTCGGCGCCGCGCTCGTGGAGCGGATCCTCGGCCACGGCATCGACATCCCCGGCCCGGCCCAGCGCATGCACCCCGCGTTCCGGATCGTCACCTACGGCCGCTGGGCACGGGACCCGGACTTCGACCCCGCCGACCCGCCGGAGGCCACCTACCGACGCCTCGAGGAACGACTGTGTCCCCTGGACGTCGACGACCCGCTGCTGACCACGCCCGACGGCAACGACCCGCTAAGCCGCGACGGCCAGGCGGTCATGGCACCCGAGGTGCTCGAGACCCTGTGCCTGCTGGTGCCCAGCGAACGCGGCTACCGCCAGGCGGCCGAGGAATGGGTGGCGATCCAACGCCTCACCATCGACGGCCAGCCACACTGCCGCTAACTCCCCGTCCAGTACGTCGGCGGTGACGGGGCCGCGGTCCGCACCCCCGAGACCCTGGCTCTAGCCAGCCGGCACGCGGTCATCGTCGGCGTCGGCGCCCTCGGCGCACACGTGGCCATCGATCTGGTCCGCACCGGCATCGGCCGACTCGACCTCGTCGACGGCGACCAGGTGGACGTGGCCACCGCCAGTCGCCAGTACGCCCCGGTGTTCGCCGCCGGCCGCCCCAAGGCCGAGGCCCTGGCCAGCCACCTGATCGTCGGCCACCCCGACACGCACCTCCGGGTCTTCGACCTCACCGTGGGCCACCTCGACCTCTCCGACCACCGCCGAGCACACCGCCGCGAGCTGGAACAGCGGCTGCGCACCGCGGACCTGGTCATCGACGCCAGCGCCGCACCAGCCGTGACCCGCTACCTGGCCGGCGTGCGCGCGGCGCACGGCTTGGACTTCCTCCACCTCAGCGCCACCGCCGGGGCCTGGGGCGGCTGCGTCTTCCTCGCCACCCCGGCCACCGGATGCTGGGCCTGCCTGCAGCACCATCGCCTCGACGACGCGGTGCCGGTGCCACCGGCCGACCCCACCGGCACCATCACCCCACCGGGCTGCGCAGACCCCTCGTTCACCGGCACCAACCCCGACCTGGCCACCATCGCCCACCACGCCTCCCGGGTGGCGATCGGCCGGTTGCTGGGCTTCCGGGGCCTGGGCGGGGACCTGTACGTCGCACGACTCCGCAGTCGCGACGGCACTCCCCGGCCCGTCTCCTGGCGCGCCGTCCCGGTGCCCGTGCACCCCGACTGCCCCCTCCACCCCGCGGCCGACACCACACCAGGTGCCGACCAGCACCGGGGAGCCGAGACGCCGTGAACGCGAGCACACACCGGTCCGCGACCACACCGGCGTGCACCGACTGCGCCCCGGCCGCCAGCCCGGACGATGCCCCAGCGACCTCACGAAAGGGAGGCGGACGGCCACAGCCCACCGGGGGCACCGATCCCACGAACTCAACAGAGGGAATCAACACGGCGACCGGCACCGCAACCGCGGGTCCGGGCGGCGGGGACGCAATCCGAGCGCGAAGGAGGTGAAGCAATCACGCTCACGCGCATCCCCGCCCCGGACCCCGCCGGGTCGCCCCGCGACCGACACAACCAACCCGCCCACCTGCTCGCAGGAGGGACCCCGATGACGACGCCTACCCACCCCGACCTCACACGAGCATTCCGGCTCGCAGCCGGGGACCTGCCCCCGACCGCCGACACCGACTTCGACGACCCGACGTCGCACGAGCCCGGGTGCATCGACAAGCGTGTCCTGCTCCAGGCCACCTGGTGGTACGACATCCACGCCCACCGGCACGGACTCGGCGCCATGAGCCCCGACTACCGAGCCAACGTCCTGGCCCACCTCGAACGACAGGGCCCCGTCTGGCTGAACGAGGCCAAGGTCTGGGTCTTCCTCGACTGCCTGCGCAGCGACATCTCCCCGGCCGAGGCGGCCGCTCGGCTGGAACTGCTCGACCTGCTCACCCCCGGCTGGACCGGACACACGCCCCTGGGCCGCAGGCTCCACAGGCTCAACGGCACCATGCATGAAGCCCTCGAGCCGCCGCCGACACTGCTCGGGCCCGGCGAGACCGAGCAACCGGAGGTCCTGCGCGACAGCGACCGCGGCAGCTGGCAGGTCACCACCGAGAGCGCCACGACCTACCTGATCGACCTGGACGGTCGCCGCATCGCCCGCCACCCCGGCACCGGCACCGGCACCGGCACCGGCACCGGCACCGGCACCGGCACCGGCACCGGCACCGGCAACGGATCTAGCCCCTCTGCACCCGCCGTAAACATCAGCCTGCTTCCCTTCGACGGAGAGTGGGCACGCCTCGCCGGCCTGGTTCAGTGCCGCCTCGGCAGGCCCCTCTTCATCCTGGACGAACGCCCTACCGGGGCCGGCTACCGCATCTCCACGCCCGTCACCATGATCGAACAGGGGCCCGTCGCCCAGAACCCGTCACGCGGTGGGCCCGGGAGGCGTTGATGCCCCCACCCCGCAAGGCACTCATCGTCGACGTCGACGGCGTGGTCTCACCGGTGCACGGCCGCACCGCCTGGGGCGACGACGTCACGGCCGGCAACGTGTTCGGCCCCGTCCTGGTCTCACCCAGGCTGTGCGCTCGCCTGGACGACCTCGCCCAGACCCCAGGCCTGTCCTGCTGGTGGCTGACCAGCTGGAGCATCAAGATGCGCACCGCGATGCACCCGTTCCCCGGCCGGGGCTGGCCGGCTGTCGCCGACCCTGCCCAGGCACCCATGGGCGGCCGGACGTGGTGGAAGCTGGCCGCACTCGAGACCTGGCTCGACCAGCACGCCGAGATGCTCGCCCTGGCCTGGTGCGACGACGACCTCCGAGGCGGCCGACCCCGCGCGGTACGACGCCGGCTCGCCTCCCGTGGACTAGAGCCACTCCTACTCAGCCCCCGCACCGAGGTAGGTCTCACCCCCGCGCACTTGGACCAACTGGAGAGCTGGGCGATGAGCCTGATGCGCCCACAATGATCCGCCTCCCACTTCCCGACCGGGTACAGCGTCGGGTGCCGCGACCGGGGCGGCACCCTCCGCCGTTTCGCCACCGCGGCCCGGACCTTCGGGCTACGGTCCACAGACCTGGCTTCGCCGCGACGGACCACTACCTCGGAAGGCACCACGCATGCCCACTGCAGACCCGACCCCGGCCACCGCAGCTCGCCCGGAACGGGGTTCCTATGCGGCCGGCCGCACCTACCCGTTGCCTGCCGGGTGGCGGACGGTCGAGCCTCGCGTTCTCGAGGTCGCCCTGGAACGCACCCTGTTGGCCCTCGACGGCGACGCTCTCGAGCGCCTGGCTGCCTACTATCGGCCCGAGGGGCACTTCGCCGGCGCTCTGGTCAGCACCATCGACCCCAACCCGGAGAACGAGATCTGCGCTGCGGACCTGCTGGCCGTCTCCATGCTCTCCATCGAGATCCCGCAGCTGACGGCGCGCCAACTGCTCGACGTAGGACAGCCCCGGCGCGTCGCCCACCACCTCCTCAGCCAGATCCCCTATGGCCTGTCGATCACCGCTCTCGACACCAACCACCCCGAGGTGGCCACGGCCACGAACGCCATGTGGGACCTGCACAATCACTTCCGCACCCTGTTGTCCACCGAGGACCGCGACAGCAACCGGTGGGTGTTCGCCGCGAAGCTGTGCGCACGCAAGCGCCCGTGGCTCTTCCCGGTGCGCGACAACCTGGTCTGCACCTACCTCGCCGAGGACCACAAGCTGCGCACCGGCCGCGGCCTGGGGCAGTTCGACGTCGACCTCCAGGTCTTCGCCTTCTTGATGTCCGGGCCGCGCGTGGCACACCGCCTGGCTGAGCTCCGCGCAGAGCTGCAGGCGCGCGGCTATCAGCTGGACGAGACCGACCTACGGCTCCTCGACGTGGCCTTGTGGACCGCGGCCCGGTCGACCCCTGCGGCGTAGTCACGCAAGGAGCGCCCGGGCGATGCCAGTCTCCCTCGATGCGAGGCGGGTCACCTTGCCTCAGTGGAGACAGGAGTCAACAAAAGACGCGTCGACGCGCTCGCCGGTCAACTGGCGATGGCCAGGCCCGAGCCGCTCCCGGCCTGGGCCCCGTCGTGCGTGGGGCCTCAGCTATCCGCGGTACTTGCAGGTCGCCGCGGTTCCATCGACGTTGGCGGTGAACTCGTCGGCCCCGTGCTGCGCTCCGAGCGAGAACTCTCGCACTCGGACGTGGCTGAAGCCGTTCCACTTCATGTTGACCACCTGGCCATCTTCCACTGTGGCTTTCCAGAAATGCCCAACGACAAGCGGGTTCTCGGGCCTGCAACCGTAGTGGCCGGCCTTCAGGTCGACGGCTTGGGCGGTCAAGTACCAGATTGCGAACGCGACCCCGGGCGCGCAGAAGAGCGCGATGAAAACCCAGTGGGTGCGCCTGGCTGCCCGTGCAGCGGCGTCCTGGTCCAGTACCGTCATGATGGCCCCCTCGATCGTGGCCGGTGCAGGCTACCGAGTCACCGGGAGCCGCTCGGTCGTATTCGGGATTTGCGTCGCTGCCGCCCGCAAGCCGGCTGCTCGTACGCCGCAGTCTTCGGCGTTCAGGCGACACGGCCCCAGTTTGTGAAGCAGACCCGGGTTCCCCTCCCAGTAGCGACTCGCTCGAGTGGGCAACAACGCGACCCGATCACCGCGAAACCGGTACACGCCGCATGCGGGTTGAGATACTTCACCGCGCCGGCCGGGCAGCGCGGGGCTCGCCCGCCGGTTGGAGGAGGATCCCATCCCTACCGAGACACTCCGGCTCACGAAAGACGAGCTGCTTGCTGCCTACCCGGACCAGGCGTGGCGGCAGTCACTCTTCGAGGTGCAGCGGATCGTGGACTTCCTGCGCGGGTCGATCCTCAAGGAGAAGTACAAGGTCGCCGACGATCTGGGGCGGATTGTGCACCTGACGGAGCACGGCAACCAGGTGATGAACAAGCTCATCTCCAAGCACGACGCAAACCCCAAGGACGCTCGGCTGTTGTGCCTGATCCAACTGATACACCGCGAGCCACTCGTCGACTTGGACAAGACCAAGGTCGAGGATCTCCGGGCTTGGGTCGACCAGCAGGTGCGGGGCCGCGACCTACTCTTCCCGTTCATCGCGGGGCGCGATCTCTACGACCGGGCGGCCGAGCTCTTCGAGGAGGCGCGCGACAGTCTGTCGCACGCGGACACGCTCAAGCTGCTCGACGGCTTGCCCATCGGTGTATTCCAGTCCGGGCCGTTCGTGTCCGGGCCCTACGGCCTGTTGCGCAGCCCCGAGCGGCGCTGGTTCGCGCCGGTCAAGACCGTGCCGATGTACCACTGCAGCGAGCTGACCTGCGGTGCTGTGCACCGCTGCCAACTGAGCAGCGACTACACCGCCCCCATCAACGAGCACTGGGCGACGCTCGAGCAGGTGCTCGACTCGTTCGGGTCCGATGAGTCCGAGTGGGGCGAGCTTCTGGAGCAGGTAGGGGGGACCGAAGGATCACGGTTCGACGATCGTTCTTCCGAGCCGCTCATCCTAGTCCTGACGGACCTGCTGGCCGACGATGAGCTGCGGACGCTGCTGAGCGACGTCCTGGACAACTCGGCCGGATCACTGCGCGCGCTGGTCGAGCCGCTCGGCTTGGTTGGTCGCGCCGACGACATCGCCGAGCAACAGGGCCGGGCGCAGCTGATTCAACTCCTGCTCCTCGTGCCTAACGATCTGCTCCTCACCCGGCTGGACAAGCTGATCGTCAAGGGCGGCCAGCCCGGCCAGACGGGCCCAGCCATCCACGTCGAGGCCGGTGAGGTGCGGCGCCTGATGAGCAACCGCGGCATGGGCTACGGCACGTTCGGCACCTACCCGGAGATCTCACCCTTCGGAGTCCGCTTCACCTCCGATGATTTCGCGCTCGGGCCGATGCGTCTCAAGCGGCTGGTCGAGGCGCTGTACGGCATGGATGACCACGGGGAGATTGACGAGCTGCAGTGGCAGTTGCGCCACGTGGAAGGCGACGACCCGCACGAGCAGCTCGAGGAGTTCGTCCGCTCCGCCGCACCGGACGACGTGGTAGCCCGCCTTATCCTTGCGCGACGCACGAACCAGATCCTGGCCTGCGAGAAGCTGGGCCTCGACTACGAAGACTTCAACGACGACGCGGTATTCGTCGAGGCCATCCTCTGGAAGCTGGGGTTTTACCACCAGGAGCTGCTCGACCCTAACCGCGAGTTCTGGGAGCACCATGGACGCTTGAAGCGCTATGCACAGACCGCCGGCGTCGGTGCACGCGTCGACGCCGGTGAGCTGAGGTCAAGGGCGGTGAACTACTTCGTCGAGCTCGAACGCCTCCTCGACGACACCTTGGCCTTCGCCACCTGGGCGCTCATCAGTGATCATCAGGCCGCGGAACGAGCCTTCGCCTACGAGCCCTCGGCAGAACGAACCAGATCCTTCGACCGGCTCAACGAGCAGGAGGCGCGACGTGAGGCCGGCGACGAGGTCATCCGGCTCGCGGAGGCGAACACGCTGTATCCGCTGATTCGCGGCTTCGGGATCCTGGCAGATCTTCTGGAGCGCCTCCAGGGTGAGGCGGCAGAGCACCGCCGGGATCTTGGCGACTACCCCCGCTACGCCGCCTCCACCACGCTCAAGAGCTTCCCGTTCGCACACACGGTTCCGTTCCTCGACCTCCTTCCGAAGGCGCGCGAACGAATCATCGAGTCGCTCCGTCATGTCCGCAGCACCTTGGAGTCGGCGGCCGTGCATGAGGTTCGCAATGACTACATGCACTACCGGGCGTCCGCCATGGATTTGCCCCGCCTCGACAACTCGTTGGAGGCCGCGCAGCGAGCCGTCGGCCGGTTAGAGGCCGACGGCCTATGCCGCACCATGTTTGGCCTGGCGAGCAACACCGGCGACGCCTGGGACCGCCGCATCTTTACGCTGCGCAGCGCCAAGGGCCGGGAGGTCGCCTTCGCCCGCCCCGGGGCGTTCGACTGGAACCTGATGCCCGGCTTGCGGGGCATCCAGTACATCGTCCCGGCAGCGGTCTTCGCTCGCCCCAACGAGATGTTGCGATTTCGGCCCGTCTTTCGGACGCCGTACGCGGCCTACTGGGACGACTTCCCCAAGCCTCGGCAACGCCGCTCGGCGGTGACCGCATCGACCGAGGTGCGACAGGAGGCCGTCATCCCCTAGGCGTCGGCGAGGCACTGCTCGGAGGGGCGATCTGGGGTGGGCGTTCCTGCAGCAGCACGGCGTGACGCCGGATATGACCGACGCTGCTGCCCCCTGGGGGTCAGGGCGAGTACGGCTGGACCTTCTCGCATCCGATGAACCGGTCCCCGGGGTCGCGACCCTTGAGGTACTGGACTAGGTCGCGGCCGGGCCCGCATCGCACCACGTCAGCGTGGCCGTCCTTACGCATCACCACGTAGTCGCGACCGGCGCCCGCCCAGGCGTGGTCGGCACCATCTCCAAGGTTCAAGGAGTCCCGATCGCCTTCACCGTAGATCGCGTCCCGGCCGGCGTAGTCGGAAATGACGTCCCCTCCGAATCCACCGTGGAGCTCGTCGTTGCCTGGCCCGCCGCCGATCGCGTCAATGCCGCCTCGGCCGGCGGCGAAGTCGTCGCCAGCTAAGGCCCGGATGTTGTCGCCCTGCGCGGTCCCGACCAGGTGGTCGTCTCCGGAGGTTCCCCGGATCTGCGCGGCCGCGGCCGGCGCCGCGGTGGCGAGAACCGCGATCGCCGCAACCACCCCGGCACCGCGGCGAAGCCGCTGGGAACGAATGCCCAAGAGCCTGACCATGTCGCCGTCTCCTCGTTACTAGGACTTCCGATACCTCGAGGCTAGACCGGACGGTGGCCGGTCTGCACTCAGTGCGCTTCGGCTGTGCGCCGGCCGTGTCGAGGGCGTGGGTGTGGGCCCCGTCCGGGGTCGGGGCCGGGCCTCGCCGAGTGTGAAGCCTCCTTGTCGGTCAGTAACGGTGCATGAGTTCCCGCAGCCTCCGCTGTCCAGAGAGCCAGTTCCATCGGGTGGGTCCCGCCGCCCCGCGGTGTCGATCACATTCGACGGGTTTGCCTGCGTGGCGCCGGGGGTGGTGAGAGGATTCCTCGGCCGAGATTCCGGCCGCCACTCACGAAGATCGAGAAGACCGATGATTTCGACGCGCCCTTTGGTTCTCCTGGCCCTGACTGCGGCTTTGCTCGTTCCCTCGGGGCCTGCCGCGGCTACCCCGGGCGCCGCCTGCACGATTGTTGGCACGGCTGCCGACGAGACCCTGGTGGGTACGGACGGCGACGACGTCATTTGTGGAGGCGGCGGCGCCGACCTGGTCCGAGCCGGCGCCGGGAACGACAGGGTCATCATGGCGACAGGCCAGGTCATGACTGCGTTCCTGGGCGATGGGAACGACTACTTCGATGGGTCGCTAGGGGCGTCGGCGACCGTTGACGGAGGCGTCGGCAGTGACGAGATCGTGGGCACCCCCGGTAATGACGATCTCACCGGGGGAGCTGGTACGGATGGCGACGAGGACGTCATCGACGCCCTGGGCGGCGACGACGTGGTCGATGGGGAGTCTGCCACGGACGTGAACGTCGACCTTGGCGACGGCGACGACGAGTTCGACGGCGGTGACGGAGGCAGCGCGGACATTGATGGCGGGGACGGCGAGGACGTCATCACCGGCACCCCCGGCGCCGACGTCATCGCCGGCGGCGCCGGCGCAGACGAGCTGTGGGGAGTCGCCGGCGCGGACAACCTGGACGCCGGGGTCGGTGACGACATTCTCGTTGGCGGCGACGGGGTCGACGTCCTCGACGGGGGCTTCGGACTCAACATCTGTGACTACACCGCCACCGAGGTCCGCACCACCACCTGTGAGTACGACGATGCAGGACCGGTGGTGGAGTCTTTCGGGATCAGCCCGGATCCGGTGGAGGTTGGCGCGTCGGCGGCCGAC
>NZ_JBHSHU010000006.1:936-1237 GCF_042653125.1 Nocardioides sp. GCM10023255 | reverse complement strand
TGCGCAACGGGACCATCTACAAGTACCCCCAGGGCGCCACCGGCCCGACCGGACACAACCTGAACTTCAGCGCAGCCGACTTCACGCTCGAGGGCTCCACCGCGGACTCAGCGACGCCTGCGCTGGTCTCGTTCGCGGTCGGGCCGAAGACGGTGACCCCGGGCCAGGACGTCAGCATCGACTACGCGGTGAGTGACGACTCGGACGAGATTACCTATGTCTACTTCACCTTCGCCGACGCCATCGGAAACACCCGGAGCCTGGGCGTGGACAACCCCTCCGGCATCCCCTTGAACGGCAC
>NZ_JBHSHU010000006.1:0-864 GCF_042653125.1 Nocardioides sp. GCM10023255 | reverse complement strand
CGCTGCGGGCAACCACTCCTCTTACGTGCGCAACGGGACCATCTACAAGTACCCCCAGGGCGCCACCGGCCCGACCGGACACAACCTGAGCTTCAGCGCAGCCGACTTCACGCTCGAGGGCTCCACCGCGGGCTCAGCGACGCCTGCGCTGGTCTCGTTCGCGGTCGGGCCGAAGACGGTGACCCCGGGCCAGGACGTCAGCATCGACTACGCGGTGAGTGACGACTCGGACGAGATCACCTATGTCTACTTCACCTTCGCCGACGCCATCGGAAACACCCGGAGCCTGGGCGTGGACAACCCCTCCGGCATCCCCTTGAACGGCACAATCACCCGGACTGTCCCGGATAGCTGGGTTAACGGCAGCTACCGCCTCAGCTATGTCGACATCTACGACGCTGCGGGCAACCACGCCTCTTACGTGCGCAACGGGACCATCTACAAGTACCCCCAGGGCGCCACCGGCCCGACCGGACACAACCTGAACTTCAGCGCAGCCGACTTTCGCGTGGCTACGGCACCAGGCGCGCCGCTCGGCGTGACGGCCAAGGCCGCCGGCGACCTCGCGGCGGAGGTCCGCTGGCAGCTCAGCTCTGCGAACGGGTCCGCGGTGACCGGGTACACGATCACCAGCTCTCCGGGTGGGCTGACGCAGACCGTTGAGGGTTCGGCGACCGCGGGCACGGTGAGCGGGCTGGTCAACGGCACCGAGTACACCTTCACCGTGACCGCGACCAACGCCATCGGCGACTCGGTCGCCAGTCAACCTTCCAACCAGATTGTGGCCGGGCGGGTCCCCTCCGCGCCGACGGGGGTTTCCGCGGTTCGCGGGGACCAGCAGGCGACGGTGACCTGGGACGCGGC